>JAVVPE010000006.1:0-44743 GCA_036655915.1 Raoultibacter sp. | reverse complement strand
TCGGGCAGGACAACGTCGTATACACGTCAATCAATGGGAATCTCTACTCAAAAGATGCATCCAACCTGGTGGCCTGCCCCGGTGGCATAGGTGAAACTCTCACCCTGCCCAAGCAAACAAGCACCATAGGCCCTGATGCCCTCGCCGGCATCACCACCCTAAAATCAATTGTCGTCCTAGGCAACATCACCACAATCGATCCCACAGCCTTCAACGACCAAACCAAGCAATCCACCACCATCGCACTTCCTGGTGGTGAAGACTACGAAACCCGCAAGCAGGTATGGCAACAAGCAGGCTTCAAAAACTTCGCCACCCCCGCAAACCCAGGAGACACCCAAACCCCCGATCAACCCAGCAACCCTGGCGATAAGCCCAACAATCCCACCGACCCCAGCAAACCCACAAGCGGCTTCACCTACAAACTACTGGAAGACTACACCCTAGAAGCATCCTGGACGGGGGAGTTAAGCCCCGAATCAACCCCCATCATCCCCGCAACAGCCCAACTATCAGGCGTAAGCTACGCCGTTTCTGCCTTGGCACCATCTGCCTTTGAAAACCAAACCGCCCTCACCGCAATAACGCTACCCAACTCACTTACCAACATTGGTTCACGTGCTTTTGCTGGAACTGGTTTAGCAGCTCTCGACATTCCCGCATCCATCACCACCATAGGCGACCAAGCCTTCGCCAACTGCCCCAACTTAACCCGTCTCATCACGCACACCAACGCCCTCACCGTAGCCCCCACAGCATTGGAGGGTTGCACCAACCTAGAACTCTGGTGCCCCTACAACGAGGCCGAAACCTACCCCTGGATCCTAGGAATATTTTCCTCCAACAACCACGTAAAAGCCTACGGCCTACCCGCATCCCAACAAGCCCTCACCCTAGAAGTGGGCCAATCCGCCAATCTCTTTGAACCCGGCACCTTACAAGCCCCCGACCCTGCCAAACCAGTCTATGCCTACGAAGCCACTTGCCTATCAGTATCCCAAGAAGGCATTATCACCGCCAAAGCACCAGGCACCACCACAGTAACAACCACCCTCATACTGGACGATGTGGCGTTAGCGGAGATAATTTGTACCCTAGAAATGAGCGAGCCACTACCACTTGCGGCAACTCCCATAGGACCTCAAGCGAATCTCTCCCCAAGAACGCTTCTCGCGCCTGCGGGCAAGACTGGCGTCATGCCCCTGGTTACGGGTGACAGTTTTGATTACAATGCGGCACCGGTTGGACAGCCGGAGCAATGGCTGAGATGCACTGTTCTTACTGAGGCAGGCGGCTTGACTGGAACCGTTGAAGTAGCCATGCAAAGCAATACCCTTTCGGGCGATCTGAAAATTCCTTCTCAAATAATTAATGGTGGCATTACTTATACTGTAATCCAAATATCTGACAGCGGCTTTTATAATAGTCTAATTTCCTCCGTCACTTTTCCCGATACTATTACGACTGTAGGGAACAACTCGTTTGCTTGGTGTACAAAGCTCACTTCCCTAACACTTCCCAAAAACGATAGCTATAAATATATTGAATACGCGACGTTTGCCTGGTGTTTGTCTCTCAGTACAATCAGCTCCCCAGGAAATATCACTGCTTTTAATTCGGATGCATTTTATGGAGCGCCAACTGAAACCGTAAACCTAATTCTTCCCAAAGAAGTTGTTTGGGGTGTCGATTACGAAACTCGTAGCGGAATATGGTTTAACTGGCGGGGATCAGGCGGGCAGCGTTTTGTGAAGGAATCCGATGCCTTTGTCTTGCCGGCCGTTACAACAGGAAAGTCAATACCGCTTACCTACGTCCCTTTGACCGAGGATTCGGCTAGCAAAACAGGAACCGTCCTGGTAGCCCGGAAGGACATTGCCGACACCTCTCTTTCTGGTGATCTTACAATTCCTGAGGAAGTGGTTAATAAGGGGATTACATATAGAGTTACTACTATCGGAAGTTCTGCGTTTCGGTTATGCAATTCACTTCAGTCCGTAACCCTCCCTGAAGCCATAGAACACCTTAAGACCTATTCCTTTAGTGAATGTCACTTGCTTTCGTCTATCAATTTACCCAATGCCCTTACTGCTATAGATGATTATTCGTTCTGTGAGACCGCTCTTGGATTTGTCGATATTCCGGATAATGTGGTTTTTATTGGGGTAGCTGCTTTTTATAATGCTTCATTGCTTGAGATGGTTGTTCTTCCGGCAAATTCCGCCTTGGGGATTATTCAGGTAGCTGCATTTGGCAATTGTTTTAAACTGACATCTATTATCTCTCCAGGAAATATAACAAGCATACATCCTGACGCTTTTCGAGCCATGGACACGAAAAATGTTACTGTGGCTTTGCCCGCAGGAAACGTCTGGGGCAAAGATTATGAAGCCCGCAAAGCGATATGGTCTACTTGGGAGGGCATTCCAAGCACCCAGAAATTTGTTAGCTTTGCTAAGTTGGAAGATCCCCACGCCGTCACCTTCAACACCAACGGGGGTGCTCCTGCTCCTGCTGCGCAATCTGTGTTGCCGGCCGTTAAGGTTGCCAAGCCGGCAGTTGATCCTACCAAGCCTAACAGCACCTTTGCCGGGTGGTATGAGGATCAGGGGGCTTGGCAAAAGCCGTGGGATTTTGAGAGAAACCTCATGCCGCCCAATGATATAGCCCTTTACGCGCGCTGGACGCACAACGTAGCCTTCAACACGAATGGTGGGATTCCCTCAGCTATTAATCCCTTGACGGTTGACGACAATATCGCAGTGAGCAGTCCACCCGATCCCTCCAAAACAGGCTACACCTTTGGCGGTTGGTACGCGGATGCCGCGTGCACCGAAGCTAACAAGTGGGATTTCACAAAACCCGTTACTGCCCACTTAAGCCTTTATGCAAAATGGAACCTGGTAATCAGCGTGGATGTTCCTATCGAACAATCCTTCAGCATAGATGCCAAGGGCGGCATCACCTCAGCCACTACTCCCGAAGCAAGCTTTTTCGCCTCACACACCGTGGAGCCGTTGCGTGTTTCAGAAATAGCGTGCACTAAAGGCACAGGAGCCGATAAGATTTTCATGAAGACCACTGACACCAACAGGATAAAAATCACCATGGCAGCGGGTACCCCCGCCACTGCGGCAGAAATACCCCTGACCGGCAAATGGACACAACCGGCCAACCCCAGCCCCAACCTGTTCCCCTTGCCCGTCAAAGGAAAACTCGACGTCACCTTTGGGCTGATCATCCCCCCGGATGCTTCCTACACCTACAATGCCACCGACCCAGGAACCTTTGCCACCCTAACCTACAAAATCGAACCCGCTTAGCCAAGTGCACTTTTGGGCGAGGGTAGATAGATTGAATTTCACGGCGCACGCCACGCTGTATCCTTCTGGTATGAAATGTCTCGAAAAGTGTCCTGAAATGCTAGACCGTCTTGAAACGAGCAAGGGCGGCAAAGCGTGAAGGTCTGTGAGGCTGTGGCTCCGTGGAGGGACGAAGGAAAATTCTGCATCAGGGATGAAAACATGGTAAGATACGAATTGTTAGCGGTGCCCGCGAGTTCTTTTAATCTGGTGGCGGGTGACGCATGGCGGATACTAAGCGGCTAGGGGTGCCTCCCTACCGCTTTCTTTTTGCACTTTTCGTTTCCCTCTGCATCTTCCGCATTCTAATTACAAAATCAATCAAGCCTATCAAACACGATAGCATGGAGCATAGCCCCACCAACAATGTAAAAATATCCATTGGGTTTCTCCTCATATTAAGGCATCACCCGCCGGGTGCGGACACCGCTAACCCGTCCATTATAGCGCAGCCAAGGCCCCTCGGTATTGGCGCTGACGATATTCATATAGCTAAAACACCAGTTCAAAAGCCTATTTTCTCCTACAGGGTAGACTATGCAAATGCGTCGTATACCCTGTACCGGCCATACACTATACAACTCCCAACAGAGACGGGTGGCGTGCCTCCAAGCACGACCAATCTAGTTCTACGATGGTCGCACATGGGGGTATATCTTCAACAACGGGGAGCCCTTCTTTATAAAATATTCCTACTATCGTACGTAAAGTAATCCCCTCACAGGCGCGAGGCCTACCCTGCTTGTCTGCCATTCCCGACCTGCGGTAACACAGCCTTATGTCGCCACTCTGCCCTTTACCTCAATTTCCCACCGCGCGCTATTTCGGCTCATTCATTTTCTTCAGGTTGGCAAGCTTCCAGAGTGCCTCAGGGTTCTTCCGTGCATTGTTTAGAATTGCACCTTCAAACAATAGTTCCGGAGCATAATCGGCCTGAGCAAATCGAGTAAGGAATTGAATCTCTGCGTCTGTTTTTGGCAAAATGAAACGCTGAACGAAGGCGTCACCTTGTGCAATTAAGGCATCGATGTGTGCATGTTGTCCGTTGCGGAGCATGGGGTCTAGCTGCTCAATTACTTCGTTCCCTCGCCCCAAAACACCTTTGATGCGCGGTCTTCTAGCGGCTGCGGAAAGCGCTTTGATATCGCCGCATGAAAGAGCGCAAGCTTGTGGCAAAGCTCTTCGGTGTAGTAGCTGTTTTCAATTGCGTGCCTCATGTAGGAATCAAGGTTTGCGATGTCATAGAGGTCGCGAACTTTGACACGATCATAGAATGCCTTGATTTTGCCACCGATAAGTTCAGGTCCGGCAAACACGGCAACGGGTACAGACGGGCGAAAGGCAGAAGTCATTTGCAAGGGCGGCAACAACGCTACTCTATTCAGATAAATCATGTCGATTTTTACGTAGTCTGCGCCCGCCGCTCCATGGTAGAGAAAACGGAAGGTGCGTCCTGCATGATCCCCTTTGCCAGAGGTAACGTTGTACCCCAGGAAGGCACCGACTTGCTCTATGGCCGATTCTATGGCAGGGCGCTCCGCCAACATTTCCTCGCGTTCGGCTTTCCCAATGTAGGACATATCGATGTCAACGGAGAGGCGGGGGATGTCAAGCAGGAACAGGTTGATGGCCGTTCCTCCGTGCAGGCACAACTTACCGGCAAGCTGGGGATGCCGATTGATTTCGGCCAATAAATCGAATAAACGCTCTACTTTATCGAGGGTGCGTGCGTTAAATGATGCGGCGTTAAAGGGCATGGCTATAGCTCCATCCATGATGCGATTTCTGCTGTTGTCGCCGGAAGGTTGAGCTTCCAGCGGGTGGAAAAGGCCTGCGCACCTTTGCGGGCTGTTGAATCTAGGTAATAGCTTGCATTGCGCGCCAATCGTTTTTCTAAGCCATCAAGCAAAGTGGCGCTCACGTTCCAGCGTTGTGCATTTGCTTCTAGGTACCATCCCGCTCTTGCAACAACCGAGGCTGGGTAGTTGTCAAGAAGGTCTACGACAACATCAAGATGCAAGTAGGGAAGGCCGGCCAGGCTATGCAGCACTTCTTCGGCACCACCGCAAAGGCGCAGGTGATTCATGCAATCCAGAAAAGTTTGCTCACGCGTTGTCACACTCACCGTGCCGAAAGAATTTGCCTGTATGGCATCGCTCAGAACGCTTTCTTGCATCGGATAACGTGTAAAGAAGCTATCGTCAAAAGTGAATGAGAGCCTTGCCGCTTGCGCGCGAAATTGCACGCGATTCGATACCGAGTGCGCAAGTCCATGCAGCTCTAGCGCAGAATGAAAGGAAAAGATGGCGGCCGGGTCAAACGTTGCTGCAACACGATAGGGATCAACTTTCAAGTCAATAAATCGCCCCGTATGTGAAACATAGAGACCATTGCGCACTTTGGCTATGTGCCCGTCTGCTACGGCACGCGAAAGCGCAGTGCGGATGCTGGCACCACCACCGCAAGCGTTTAACGCCCCAGCAGTGGTAAACACCTGATGCGTTTCTATGTAATGCCGGAAGGGAGTACTCACTGACACTGCTCCTTTGTTATTTAACAAATATGTTGAAAAACAAATGCTAATTGACAGTATAGAAGCTACAAAAGTAATCTGCAAGATTTTTTTGCAACCACCTAAATACAGACTGGATAGGCTGAGTTTGCAATTTAAGCCCGAATGCCTGTGAGGCTGTGGCTCCGTGGAGGGACGAAGGAAAATTCTGCATTAGGGATGAAAACAGGGTAAGATACTCCGCATAGAGCATCCTAAGTTTTTGTGCGCACCAGGGGTTCCTAAAATGTGGTGTAATGGGTGGATGGCTTACTTCGTTTACATTTTGCGTTGCGCCGATGATACCTTTTATACGGGAATCACCGATGATGTCGCACATCGGGTGGCGGCGCACAATAGCGGGAAGGGCGCGAAGTATACGCGCGGACGTGGGCCGGTCGCTGTTGTCTACACCGAAGAATGCCCCGATCGTTCCGCAGCTCTCAAGCGCGAAATCGCCATCAAAAAACTCACCCGCGCAGAAAAACAAGCCCTTGTCGGCGACGGCCTTTAGCCGCCCGACACACCGTACGCTACCAAAAGCCTTTCCGCACAGCATCGCGCCCAAGCACTATCCAGCCAGGGGCGCTGCACAGCGCCCGCACGCACCACTGCACCATGCAGCATCGGGCTGCGGCGGCTGCGCTACTCGATGCCAGTTGGTGCTGCTAGTGTGTGCCGGGAGCCTTGGGCGCTGCGGGAGCCTTAGGTGCCCCAGGCATACCGGGAGCCTTGGGCGCTGCGGGTGTACCGGGGGCACCAGGGGCACCGGGAGCGCCCGGGGCAGCAGGGGCGCCAGGTGCAGCGCCACTGGGCAGGGGTTCGCCGCACTGTGGGCATCTTTCTTCCATCGGTCCGCAGGTGGCTCCGCATTTTGGACAGGTCTTATCAAGGTTTACCGCTGCTGGTCTGAAGCACATAGTATTTCCCTTCTTTAGTTAAAGCGCGAAACAAGGGGGCGCTTTGTCATAGCCAATCCTAGCAAAGCGCGTCGTTTAAAGTGTGGGAAGAAAGGACTTAAACTGCCCAAGACGCTTCATACCTGGGGTATTAAATCAGCCTTTTCGACCGGGTCTGCTGCCTCGATGGCATCCAGCAACTCTTCGCGAGAATTGATTCCCATTTTTTTATAGATATTGTAGGTGTGCGTTTTTACCGTATGGCCAGATATGAACAGTTTGTTTTGGATGTGTTCGATGCCGCGCCCTTTAGCTAACAAGAAAAATACCTCGGTTTCGCGTGCTGAAAGCCCTGCGTCTTTTGCCACGGTGGTGCAACGCATTTTCCAACGCCCCGGTTCTTGTTGTGTGTCACTTTCTGCTTCGGTGGACCTATCGTTTCCCGGAATGGGCTGCAAGGGGGCAAACGTGACGAACACGGCAAGAACCACAACAAGCACCAACGCCGCCGTTGAAAGCATGGCGTAGTTGGCAACGCCGGTGATGGTGGCAAACAGCCCAATGGCATGCCCTAGTGCCAGCCCCAGGTAAAGGGTCGATTGCGCCATGGCCACCGCGTAAAACGAGGAAGCGCGATAGGTGGAGGCCAACCATAATTCTGAATCAAGGCTGATGATTTCAAAACAAATGTAGCTTGAAAGTATCAAAAGATTGCACGCCATATAAGCGGCTCCCTGTAAAAATGACATGGGAATCAAGGCGGCAACCAGCACGGGAAACATGACGCGCATCACTTCATGTTGGCGCACGTGGCTGGAAAAGTGCTTGAGAAAAAAGTGGGCAACAAGTGCCCCTAGCAACAGAAAAAATGCGATGCTTGCAATCAGGTATTCGCCCCCGGCAAACTGCGTAGTCGACCCGATGCCCAACCCAAACACAACGCCATACACCAAAAAAACGGCAGCATACGAAAGTGCGGGCGGAACGTGTTGCTTGGATTCGGCAAAGGAAGTAAAAGCGGGAAACACCACATCTTCCTCGCGTTCTAGCATGCGCACAAGGCCAAGGCTTAACAGCGGAGCCGCGCACAGCAGCACCATATTAAAAGGGAAGGGCAACACGTTAACAACAAGGTAGGCAGTGGCCCCTAGCACGACCGATGCTGCAAGGCTTTGGGAAACAAAGGGCTTTTCAAAGGCGGAAAGAAGCTCGATCCAAAAGAAAAGTAGGCAGGCAAGGCCCACACCAGCCAAACCCCAGGCAATCAGGTCAAAGGCAAGGGGTAGCGTCAGGCCAAATGAAAATGCGGTCAAAGAAGAAATTGCAGCCACAAGGGGGAACAAGCATACGCCGCCCGCTAAGATGCGGTGGCCGCGTTCGTCCGCCATGTGGTCAGAACGAAACAGGGCAAGTAGGCATACGGCACCCATGCCCACAAAAAAAGCGATGCGCAAAATAAGGTGATACCACAACTTTTCAATATCACCATCAAGAAATGAGTTGCGCATGAGCATGGTAAAAAAGCAGGTCCAATAGAGAGAGAATCCAAGCGCAACAGTCAAGAGTAAAGGTTTTTTACTTGCATGATCAGGTGTTTGTTCACTTCTGGTACTTTTTTCCATAGGTGTTTCCCCTTGGTTTCCATGCACTTAAGCCGATGGCAGAAGAAGAAGTAAGCGTGCTGGCCGATGGTGCTTGCCCCGTCCCTTTTCTAAGGTGAATCTAAGATGCGTTGTACGTGGTAACAAGTATAGCGTCGAAAAGAAAAAAAGGGCTGACAAGAAGGAGGCAGGCAATGACAGACACCGATTACAAGACTGTTCAGCATGAAAAGCCGTTCCGCTACAAGGAGGGGGAATACGACGTTACGCGGGGGTGTGCATGGACGGGCCCGGGGTGTCACCTGGGGTGCGGCGTGATTATGTATACCGATAAAGACGGCAAAATGGTTAAGTGCGAAGGCGATCCGGAAGATCCTTGGACCGGTGGACGTCTGTGTATGCGCTGCATTGATGTGCCCGAAGTGGTCAATCATAAGGATCGCTTGCAGTATCCGATGAAGCGTGACCCGCAGTATCGCGGACGCGATGATAAGTGGGAACGCATCTCCTGGGATGAAGCTTACGATTTAATCGAATCTGAATTTAACAAGATTAAAAAAGAATACGGGGCCGAAGCGGTCATTTTTGCGCAGGGCACCGGGCGCGACATCGCTGCCTATATTACGCGTTTGTGCTGGTCGTTTGGTTCGCCCAACTACACCGGCTTGCTTTCGGGGCAGGCTTGCTACCTGCCGCGCATTGCCGGTATGGCTGCCACGACGGGTGCGCCGTGGATTCCCGATGCCGCCCAGCAGTTCCCCGAGCGCTACGATCATCCCGATTACGAGGTGCCCGAAGTCATGTTTGTCTGGGGCAACTATCCGCTGAAATCCAACATCGAAGGCTTTTATGGCCATTGGGTCATCGATTTGATGAAGCGCGGCATGAAGCTTGTTACTATCGACCCGAAAGTAACGTGGCTGGCATCAAAATCCGAGCTACACCTGCGCGTGCGTCCCGGCACCGACGCGGCTCTTGCCTTGGGTATGATGAACATCATCATTCAAGAAAATCTTTACGACCAAGATTTCGTTGATAACTGGTGCTACGGCTTCGATGAATTAAAGGTACGTTGCGCCGAGTATCCGGTAGAAAAAGTTTCCCGCATTACGTGGGTGCCTGAAGATCAAATTATTGCGGCGGCGCGCTTGCTGGGCAAGGCAAAACCGGCCACGTTGCAGTGGGGTGTTGCTGTCGATATGACGCGCGAAGCCATGCCTGCGGGGCAGGCCATTTTGGCGCTGTTTGAAATAACAGGCAACATGGAACGCCCCGGCGGCATGATTATTGCGCCGGAAATTCTATCGGTTGCCGGCGGTTGGGGTCGCGAGATATTGGGTGAAGAGCAAGAGAAAAAACGCATCGGTATCCAGCAATATCCGCTGTTCAACTTTGGCTTTGCGGTTTCTCAGCCCGACGAAACGGTAAAAACTATTGAAACGGGTATTCCCTATGAAATCCATGGAGCCTGGCTGCAAACCACCAATCCCATTGCGTGCATGGGTGCCGATCCGCAACGTTTGTATAGGGCGCTTAACAAGCTCGACTTTATCGTTGTTGTCGATCTGTTCAAAACCCCGACAACGGCGGCACTGGCCGATGTGGTGCTTCCGGCTGCAACCTTCCCCGAACGCAACGGCATTGCGTTTGTTTCCGGCGCTCAGCGCGGGTCTACCATTAACCAGGTGACGTCGATCGGCGAGTGTAAATCGGATATGCAGATTAACCTTGAACTGGGTAAACGCTTCAATCCAGAAGCCTGGCCCTGGGACAACGTTGACGATATGTTTACCGATATGCTGGAATCAACGGGTATGACCTTTAACGAAATGCAAGAAATTGCCCCCGCTTATCAGCCCATCGAATACTATCGCTACAAGAAGGGTCTGCTGCGCCCCGATGGCAAGCCGGGCTTCAATACGCCAACCGGCCGTATTGAACTGTGGAGCAACTTCTACAACCAAGCAGGGCTTGATCCTTTGCCCTACTTTGAAGAACCCGAGCCCGGCCCCACATCCACCCCAGAACTGTTCGAGGAATACCCGCTGGTCATGACATCGGGCGCGCGTTGGTGGGGCATGTTCCATTCCGAACATCGCCAAATTGAGCGCATGCGCCACTATCGCCAGTGGCCGCTGATGGAAATACATCCCGACACCGCCGCCAAATATGGCGTAAACGACGGCGACTGGGTATGGATGGAAGGCCCCATGGGTCGTGCGAAACGCAAGGCGAAGCTGACCCCGACGATGGATAGGCGCATTGTATCGTGTGATCACGGCTGGTGGTTCCCCGAAGGCGACCCCGACAAATTCTACGATGTGTTCGATCTCAACATCAACAACACGCTGCCCTGGATTCCGGGTAAAAGCGGATTTGGTTCCAACTACAAAAGCTCCTTGTGCAAAATCTACAAAGTGGAAGATGGTGAATAGCTATGGCAAAATACGGAATTCTTGTCGATAACGAATGGTGCTCAGGGTGTCATTCCTGCGAAATCGCGTGCCAGATGGAACACAATCTTCCCGTGGGGCAAACCGGCATCGAAGTAGTTACGATTGGGCCTTGGGTGATCGGGGAAGAGGACGGCGGCAAGTGGCAATACGCTCACTTGCCCATCCCGACGGCGCAGTGTGATAGCTGTGCGGCTCGCCGTGGCTTGGGCAAAGTGCCCACCTGCGTGCAGCACTGCCAAGCTTTATGCCTGGAATTTGGCCCGCTTGAAGAATTGGAAAAGAAACTTGCGAACAAAGTTGATCAAACGCTGTTTGTGGTTGCGTAGCTTCACTTAAGGGAAAAACACTTTCTTTCAGAAGGTGCGGTGTGTGTGCATGCAGGCAGGTTGCTGCGCTGTGCGCACACCGCTTCCCACCTGTCGAGATAGGGGGCTTTATGTACAGCAAAAAGTACTACATCTTCTTCGGTCTTTTCGATTCGATTATTATTTCTGCGCTGCTGTGTCTTGCGCTCACCTTTGCCCAAGGCATCCCGCATATCGATCCAGTGTTTTACCTCATGAGCTTTTCGATTGCTTTCGTGGCCTCATTTTTGGTAACGGGCGTGTTGCCCCTGGCGCGCATTTCAGCTGCTGCCGCCGCGCACTTTGGTGCAAAGCCCGGTTCTGTTGCGTTTGCCTTGATCCAAAACGTTTTCATGAGCACCTTGATTATGTTTTTCCTTGGCCTGGTCATGGTAGCTTTTATGACAGGCATTGGGGAAACGCAAGGGATGTCGGCTTTGACGGGGCAGATGGAGGCCGTGAATTTCTTTGACCGCTATGCCTCGTTGTGCATCCAGTTTTGGCCAACGATTGTGGTGTTGGCATTTTTGGCCGATCCACCTGCTGGCGGTTTGGCGAAGCTGTGCGTGAAGCCCGCCGACCGCATGGCACCCGAACCCGCACCCACAAAGCTTGCTTAGGGGTATTCCAGGTTACAAGTAGGCTGTATACGCCGAACTGCACCAAGCACCATACCGCGCGCGCCGCATCGGGCGCGCGCGCAGGCATCGCGCTGCCACTTTACTTGTGGTAGTAGCGGTGCTTTTCGTATTTGGGTTCGCAGCAGACGTTTATGCCCAGCGCGCGATAGAGCATTTCGTCGGTGGATGAAATGATGACGGAGAAAAATGCGTCGCAGCCGTGCAGCCTGTTCACGTGTTTGATCGTTTCGGCGGCAAGGGGATTGGTTACCGAACTGATGGAAAGCGCGATGAGCGTTTCGTCGGAATGCAGGCGCGGGTTTTTGTGGTTGAGCTGCTCGGATTTAAGGTGGCAGATGGGCGATATGGCCGAATCGCTGATGATGTCGATGTCGTCGTTGATATCTACCAGCGCCTTTAAGGTATTCAACAAAAGCGCCGATGCGGCACCCAGCAGTTCAGATGTTTTGCCCGTTATCACGCGGCCGTCGGGCAGTTCCATCGCTCCTGCGGGCGCGCCGGTTGTTTCTTCCTTCAAAAGGGCGGCGGCACGGGTGGGGAACAAATTGGCGCTTACGCCTGCCTGGTTCATCAAAAGTTCAAGCTTTTCCATCTGTTCTTCGCCCACGCCGCTGCGCTTCACCTCGACGGCCGTTTGGAAATAGCGCCGCACGATTTCGCGCTTGGCCGCTTCGCGCACAATTTCGTCATCGGTGATGGCCATGCCCGCCATATTCACGCCCATATCGGTGGGCGATTGGTAGGGGCTCGTGCCCGCAATGCGTTCCATCATGGCTTTGAGCACGGGGAAAATTTCCACGTCGCGGTTGTAATTGACGGTGGTTTCGCCGTAGGCTTCCAGGTGGAAGGGGTCGATGGTGTTCACATCGTTAAGGTCGATGGTGGCGGCTTCATAGGCTATGTTGACCGGGTGTTTTAAGGGAAGGTTCCAAATGGGGAATGTTTCAAACTTGGCGTAGCCGGCGCTGATTCCCCGCTTATGTTCGTGGTAAAGCTGCGATAGGCACGTGGCCATTTTGCCACTGCCCGGACCGGGCGCGGTTATCACCACGAGGGGGCGGGTTGTTTCCACAAAATCGTTGACCCCGTAGCCTTCATCGCTGACGATGTGTTCGATGTCGTAGGGGTAGCCGGCGATGGGGTGGTGCAGGTGGGTTTTTATGCCCAGCGCTTCCAGGCGCCGACGAAACGCATCGGTGGCGGGCTGGCTTACGTATTGGGTGACCACAACGCTGCTGACCAAAAAGCCCATGCCGCGGAAAATGTCCATCAATCGCAGCAAATCTTCGTCGTAGGTGATGCCTAAATCGCCGCGCTGCTTGTTTTTTTCGATGTCGTTGGCGTTGATGACGATGACTATTTCCACATCATCTATAAGCTGCTTGAGCATGCGAATCTTGGAATCGGGCTCAAAACCGGGCAGCACGCGCGAGGCGTGATAATCGTCAAAAAGTTTGCCACCAAATTCCAGATAGAGTTTGCCACCAAATTGAGCGATACGGTTGCGGATGTGTTCGGCCTGCAAGGCGATGTAGCGATCGTTATCAAATCCAATGCGCATAAAAGGTGGCGCCCCTTTCGTGGGTAATAAGCTTGCGTTACAGTGGGACTATCACGTTTTGGTGACGGTACACACCTGCTAAATTATAGCCTACTTTTGTGGGCGCGCGGCGGCTTAGAGGAAGGGCACATCGTTATGCTGCAAACGGCCATAGAAGATTACCTTTCCCACTTAAGTGTGGAACGCGGGTCTTCGCCCCTAACCATTGCTGCCTACGGTCGTGACCTGCGCGATTATGCGGAATTTTTGGCGACGCGCCAGGTGGATGACGTGCGTGCCATCCAGCGCGAAGATGCGGTGGCCTACCAGGCAAATCTGCTTGAGCGTGCCTTTGCCCCGCGCACCCGGGAACGTCATATTTCGGTGCTGAAGGGCTTTCATCGCTTTTTGGTGCGCGAAAACTACTGCACGAACAACCCGCTTGATACACTCACGCTGCCCCGTGTGCCCGAAAACTTACCCGATGTGCTTTCCATCGATCAGACGACGCGCCTGCTTGCCCAAGATTTTGGCGAAGGCCCCTTGGCAGCGCGCAACAGGGCGCTGCTTGAGGTTTTTTATGGCTGCGGCCTGCGCGCAAGCGAGGCGGTAGGGCTGTGCGTAGGCGATGTGTTTTTCGATGGAGGCTATCTGCGCGTGGTGGGCAAGGGGTCAAAAGAACGCATCACGCCTATTGCGGGCGCGGCGCAGCGTGCGCTGCAAACTTACCTGGCTACGGCGCGTCCCGCGTTGGTGGCGGCAGCATCTAAGCCGGTGGCGGCCGTGTTTCTTAACGCGCGCGGCGGGCGCTTGAGCCGCCAAAGTATGCATGCGATTGTGGCGCGCGCGGGGCTTTATATCGGCGTGGAAAACTTGCACCCGCATACGCTGCGCCATTCGTTTGCCACACACTTATTAGAAGGCGGTGCCGATTTGCGCGTGATCCAGGAAATACTGGGGCACGCCGATATTGCCACCACTCAGGTATACACGCACGTTTCGCGCACCCACATCCAGGAAGAATACCGCGCCGCACACCCCCGCGCCTAGCCGCGCCCGACCCCCGCTCGACCCGCGCCAGCGGCGGCCGCCCAGCGGTTGGCGGCGGTGTGCGCCCCGGCGCTGCGACAAACCCACACATCCTGCATATTTCCCTCGCCGGCCTTTGCTGCCACAGCATCTTGTGGCGGCATTTCCCCGTTGCGGCAACAATTAGTTTTCAGCGCACTGCCGTCGTTTGCAAGTGCTGCGCACACGGGGGGAATAAAGGGGGCAGCGTGGGGCAGCGAAGGGGGAAATAGGGGATGATGGGGCAGATTTTGTTGCGAAGTGGGACAAAGTGGGATAGAATGTGCCTTGTCGAAAGAACTGATTCGGAAGGAGGGATAAGAGCATGGCAGGATTGCATGGCGAATTTCGCCACAAACTCGATGCAAAAGGCCGCCTGTCTCTTCCCGCCGCATTCCGTAAAGTTCTTGCGAAAAATCTTATGGTCACGTTATCCCCTAAAGGCGAGTGTCTTTACGTGTTTGAGCCGGAAGGCTTCGACGAATGGGTGAAATCGCTGTTTGATAAAGATGGCGGTTTTCAAGCGAGCAATTCGGTACACATCAATCAGCGCAAGGTTTTGAATTCGCGTGCGATTGATATCGAAGTTGATGCGTCCAATCGCATCGGCATCTCGCCTACCCAGCGCGAAGCAGCAGGCCTTGACAAGGAAGTCATTCTTATCGGGGATACCGATCACTTTGAGATTTGGGACGCGAAGCGTTGGGACGATTTCTGCAGCAGCGTTGTGCTTGATACGCTGTTCGTGTGAGGTCCCCAGACGTGAGCGGAATGACAAATGAATATCGGCATACACCGGTTCTGCTCGCCGAGTGCCTCGAATATCTCCAGCTTCAAACACAGTATACATTCGTGGACGCAACACTCGGCGGCGCAGGGCATTCCCAGGAAGTGGCCAAGCAACTAGGCGCACAGGGAACGTTAATCGGGATCGACCAAGATGAAGTGGCGCTTGCCGCCGCGCGTGAACGTCTTGAACGCATACCTGAACAAACGCGCCCCGAATTGCACCTTTTGCGCGGCAACTTTGGCGATATGGACGCCTTGCTTTTGCAGGCGGAAGTGCCCGCCGTCGATGCGTTTTTATTCGATTTGGGAGTTTCATCGGTACAGATTGACACGCCATCTCGCGGCTTCTCTTTCAAAGAGAATGGCCCACTTGATATGCGGATGGATCCGGGCAAACAAACCTTAAACGCAGCAGAGATCGTCAACACTTACAACGCAGCAGATCTCACTCGGATTATCCGTGACTATTCAGACGAGAAATGGGCAAGTCGCATTGCAGAATTCATTGTCAAGATGCGCGCCGAACAACCCATTGCCACAAGCGAGCAGTTGGTGGAGGTTATCAAAGCCGCTGTTCCCGCTTCTGCGCGCCGCGCCGGGGGGCATCCTGCCAAACGGACGTTTCAGGCACTGCGCATAGAAGTGAATGCAGAATTGACCGTTTTGCGACGCGGCTTGGAATCAGCCTTGCGCTGGCTTGCACCCGGCGGACGCATCGTGGTCATCAGTTACCATTCGCTGGAAGATCGGATAGTCAAAGACGTTTTTGCAAAGCACGCGCAAGGATGCATTTGCCCACCTGAACTGCCGGTATGTGTATGTAATAACAAACCGAGCATCAAGCTGCTTACGCGCCGCCCGCAGCTTCCCACGGTTGAAGAAATTGAGCGTAATCCACGCGCTCGCAGTGCGAAACTGCGGGTTGCCGAGCGTTTATAGGAAGATTAAACACAGAAAAGGAGGTGGCTCATGGCAGGTGCTGCACCCGCATATCGCTACGATTACCCCGAGCGCCAGACGCGTCCGCAACGAAAAGTACAAGTACACGTTGTACCTGGTCGTGGTAAGACCACCCACCAAAATACCCTGTCGCCGCAAATTTTGGCCATCGCCAAGTTTGGTGCGGCTGCGCTGCTGGTTTTGGCGCTTATCGGTTTTGCGCGCATCGCCTTAGTTTCGGCAACGGTGACCACGGCCTTAGCTTCCGAAGAAGTTGCCGCCCAAATCACTTCCGTACGTGCTGCCAGCAACGATTTGGAAGTGGCGCAAAGCCATCTTTCCAACCCCAGCTATGTGAAGCAAGCAGCCGCAGCATTAAGCATGGGCGCTGCCGCAGGCTCCGCCGCGCTCACGCTGCCCGCCGATGTCGTTTCGACCGACGCTTCTGGCAACCTGTCGCTTTCCCAAAGTTTAGCCGCAGCTGCGCACCAGGGCTAATACATGGCTTCGCGCAAACGATCCAACGCGGGAAATGCCCCCTCAAAAACTGCGCGTAAGGGCTCCTTTTTCCCCGGGCAGGATATCTCACTTAATTCATCGCGCGCGATGGGCATCGTCGTTATCTTTTTCGCCGTCCTGCTTATCTTTGTGGCAAGGTTGGTGTTTTTGCAGGTGGTGGTGGCGCAAGAGTATTCCGCGCAGGCGCAAGAATCCCGCACAACCACCATCGAACTTTCGCCGCGGCGGGGCACCATTTACGATCGCAACGGCAGCGTCATGGCTAAAAGTGTCGACGCCACCACCGTTTACTGCAACCCGACCGAAGTAAAGGATGCCGCTGGCGTGGCGGCAAAACTTGCCACAGCTTTGGGGGGCCAGGCAAGCGATTACCAAGATGCGCTTGAGGCGCAAGATACCCCCTTTGCCTACGTCAAGCGCAAGGCCGATGCCGATGCCGCCAAGACGGTCAAGGCCATGGATCTTGAGGGCATCTATTTTCTTCCCGATTCCAAGCGCGTTTACCCCAACAATCAGGTGGGCGGCCAGGTGATCGGCTTTGTGGGCAACGATGACGCCGGCCTTTCCGGCTTAGAGCTTTACTACGACGACATCCTTCAGGGGTCGCCAGGCAAGATGGTGGCCGAACGCGGCGCCAACGGCACCCCCATCCCGGGCGGCGTGCGCGAAGATACGGCGGCAACAAACGGGCAGGATATTATCGTTTCTCTTGATGTGGGCATGCAAGAATATCTGGAGGGCCGCCTGGCGCAAGGCGTGGGTGATTTGGAAGGCAAGGGGGGCAATTCGGTCATCATGGATGGCGCGACAGGTGAAATTTACGCCTGCGCTTCGCTGCCTTACTTCAACCCGTCGGATACCAGCAAGGTGGAAGCGGGTGCCACCGAATTGCGGTCGATCACCACGGCCTTTGAGCCGGGGTCCATCTTTAAGGCCGTAACCGTTTTAGGCATTTTGGAAGCGGGCGTGATGACGCCTGACGATACGATTTTTTGCCCCAATTCTTTGGCTGCCGATGAATACTTCGTGTCCGATGCCCATGACCGCGCAGATCAAACCATGTCGCTGCGTGATATTTTGGATCGCAGTTCAAATGTGGGCATGTCTTTGGCGGCTGAAAAGCTGACCTTCCCCGTGCTCTACGATGCCATTATTCGCTATAACCTCAACGAAGCAACCGGCGTCGATTACCCCGGCGAAGCATCGGGCTACCTGCTAGACCAGGCCAAATGGTCGCTTATTCAGGCCTACAATGTCAGCTTTGGCCAGGGCGTTTCTATCACGCCTTTGCAGATGGCGCGCTTTTACGGGGCGCTTACCAACAACGGCCTTGAATGCACGCCCCACTTCCTAATTGCCAAGCCGCAAAGTGGCGAAGCCATCACGTATCCCACCGAAGATGTCATCGCGAACAAGGCGGCCATTCCCACGCTTACCAGTATGTTGGAAACGGTGGTCACGGAAGGCACCGGCAAGCCGGCCGCAATCGAGGGTTATTCGGTCGCGGGCAAAACGGGCACGGCAGAATTTGCCGACGAATCGGGCGGCTATGTCAAAGGCGTCTACAACATATCGTTTGTGGGCTATTTGCCGAAATCGAGTTCCCAGTTAGTTTGTTTTGTGGGTGCTACCGAGGTTCCCGGAGATAGATCAACCACCGCGGTGTTTAAGGATATAATGACGTTTGCAATCGACCGTTATAAAATCACACCTCAGTAAGGATGGCCATGACGAAAACGTGTAAAGAACTTTTCCGCGGCATCGACTGTAGTGTTATCGGAAACGAACAAGAGCAGGTGGGCGGCATCGCTTATCGCAGCGATCGCGTGCAGCCCGGCGATGCGTTTTTCTGCATCGTGGGCTTTAATGCCGACGGACACTCTTTCGCCCAAGATGCCATCGATCGCGGCGCGCGCACGCTTGTGGTGCAGCGCAAAGTCTATCTGGCTGATGCCACCGACGTCACCGAAGTTGTGGTGGCCGATACCCGCAAGGCCATGGCCGCCGCTTCCGTTAACTTCTACGAAAACCCTTCCCGCGATTTTAGTTTGGTGGGCATCACTGGCACAAACGGGAAAACCACCACCACGTATTTACTGGAACACATCACCGCCGTTGCAGGAAAGCACACGGGGCTGATCGGCACCGTGGGCGTGCGCATTGGTTCGGTGCAGGAAAAAAGCGAGCACACCACGCCGGAATCCCCCGATTTGCAGCGCCTGTTTGCCCGTATGCGCGATGAACGCTGCGACGTGGTGGCCATGGAAGTTTCCAGCCATGCCCTTGATTTGGAACGCACCTGGGGCGCACAGTTTGCGGTGACGGCGTTTTCCAACCTTACGCAAGACCACCTGGATTATCACAAAACCTTTGAAGCCTATTTTGAGGCGAAGGCGCGTCTTTTTTCTAAGGAATACCCCGCGCGTCGGGTGCTGTGCATCGATGATGAATATGGGGTTGAACTGCTGCGACGCACTTCGGCGGCCGAAGATAACGTCATTTCGGTAGGCTTTGACCCCTCGGCGCAGATACATCCTCACAGCGTCGAATATTACACAACGCACACCTGCGTAGATTTGGATGTACGTGGCACGCATTACGCGCTCGATTATCCGCTGGTGGGGAAGTTCAACGTGTCCAACGTGATGCTGGCCTTTGGCATCGCGCTGCAACTGGGCATTCCCGCGGCCACCATTGTCGAAGCGCTGGCAACGTCCCCTCAGATTCCCGGGCGCTTGCAGCGGGTTGCTGCCGCCCACGATGGCGAAGTTTCGGTGTATGTCGATTACGCCCACACCCCCGATGCGCTGGAAAAGGCCATCGCTTCGGTGGCGGCGCTTACCAGCGGCAAGACGCTTGTGGTCTTTGGCTGCGGCGGCAACCGCGATGCCAGCAAGCGACCCATCATGGGGCGCGCGGCGCTGGCGGCCGATTTCGCTGTGGTCACATCCGATAATCCGCGCCACGAAAACCCGCAGGTCATCATCGAAGCTATCGTGGGTGGCATGGGGGGCGCAAGTGATCGCTTCGTTGTTGAGGTCGACCGCCGAGCCGCCATTGCCCAAGCGATTGCGCTGGCGCAGCCGGGCGATAGCATCTTGATTGCAGGCAAGGGTCATGAAGATTACCAATTAATCGGCGATGAAGTGCTTGATTTTGACGACACCACGGTGGCAGCTGAAGAACTTGAGCGCCATTTCGGATAGCGCGCAGCGCACACACACGATGGAAGCAGACGAAACCTGCGATGCGTACGTTTCATACGGCAGCATAAAGTAGCAAGGTAGCGAGAAATGCGTTTAAACATAAAACAATTGTGTCACTACACGGGCGGCACGCTGCTGGTTGAACCCTTGGATGCCAGCAAGCTTGCCTGCGGTATCGCCTGGGATTCCCGCGACGTGTGCGCCGATGACGTCTATGTGGCCTTGCCGGGCGACCGCGTCGATGGCCACGATTTCATCGCGGCGGCGCTTGGCTGTGGCGCGGCAGCGGTGCTGGTTAGCCGCACACCCGATGCGACCACTTGTGGGCTCGCGCGCGAAATGGGTGCGGCCATCATCGAAGTGTCGCACACGCCTTCGGCCATCACCGATTTAGCGCGCGCGTGGCGCGAGCATTTAAGCGCGCATGTGGTGGGTCTTACAGGGTCGACGGGTAAAACAACGACGAAAAACTTGGTACGCGATGTGCTTTCAGCGCAGTTTCGCGTGGTGGCTACGGCGGGCAACCAGAACAACGAACTGGGCGTTCCCAAAACGCTGCTCAATGCCGACCCTGAAACTGAAGTGGTCGTGGTTGAAATGGGTATGCGCGGCCAAGGTCAGTTGGAGCAGTTGTGCGCATTTGTGAAGCCCGACCTGGGGCTAATCACCAATGTGGGCACCAGCCATATTGAACTTTTGGGCAGCCGCGAAAACATCGCGCGCGCCAAAGCGGAACTGATTGCGGCCTTGCCTGCGCATACGGGTCGTGCCTTCCTCAACGCCGCCGACGATTACAGCGCCTTTGTGTGCGAAGTCGCCGGTGTAACTTCTCGCGGCATCAAGCTGTGCCAATTCGATGGTTCACTAACACCTGCGCCGGATGCAGATGTATTTGCCAGCGACATCGCACTTGATGCTTCGGGCTGCCCGTGCTTCACGCTGCATACCCCCACGGGCACAGCGCCCTGTGCCCTGCGCCTGCGCGGCTTGCACAACGTGCACAATGCCTGCGCGGCGGCTGCGGTGGGCAGCGGTTTGGGCATGGATGTTGCCGCCATTGCCGCTGCGCTCAACACTTCAGAGCCCGAAGCGGGGCGCCAAGAGGTGCTGCATACCCGTGATGGCGTCACGGTCATACACGATGCCTACAACGCCAACCCCGATTCCATGCGCGCTTCGCTGCTGCTGTTCGATGCACTCGATGTGCGCGGAAAGCGTATCGCTGTTTTGGGCGATATGGGTGAGTTGGGCGATTTTGCCTTGGCGTGCCACGAAGAAGTGGGAAATCTTGTCGCAAGGCTTGGCGTAGATTACCTTATCTGCATTGGTGATCTAGCAACACATATTTCTTCTGCCGCGCAGGCACAGGGCATGGCTGCCACGTGTATACTTGAAACACAATCGATTGCAGAAGCATTGACGGCATTGGAAATGCGCCTTGAGCCTGAAGATGCGGTGTTGGTTAAGGCATCGCATTCCATGGGGCTTGAACGTATTGTCGGGGGGCTTGTTAACTAGATGTTTACCATTTTTGCGCAGTATCCGACCTTTCTGGTTTTTCTTTCCATCGTGATGGCCGCAGCCCTCACGATGATTTTGACCCCGCTGTGGATCAAATTTTTGCGGGCAAGCAAAATAGGCCAGCAGGTGCGTGCCGATGGCCCGCAAAGCCATCTGGTCAAGCAGGGCACGCCCACCATGGGCGGCGTTATCATGCTTATCGCCGCTGCCTTAAGTGTGCTTGTGGTGGCGCAACCCACGCCTGATACCTTTTTGCTGCTGGGGGCCACCTTGGCCACGGGAGCTTTGGGTTTGTTCGACGATATGTCCAAGGTGGTAAAAGAGCGTTCGCTGGGCTTAACCCCGAAGGCGAAACTTATCGGGCAGTTTGTTATCGCAACGGCATTTTGCCTGGTGGCGGTTAATGTGTTGGGCATTGCTCCCACGGTTTCTATACCCTTTATCTACACCTTTAATTTGGGCGTGCTGACCACGGTGCTTCCCATCGGCGATGGCATTGCCATTCCGTGGCTCTACCTTATTTTCGTCAACATCTTGCTTGTGGGAATGTGCAACGCGGTCAACTTAACCGATGGCCTTGACGGTTTGGCGGGCGGCACGGTCATGATCGTCATGATTGTCATGGCGGCCATCGCCTATCGCAGCGATGCTTTGGATAGTGCCATTTTTGCCGCAGCCATTGCGGGTGCCTGCATCGGTTTTTTGTGGTTCAATTCCTATCCGGCCGACATTTTCATGGGCGACACGGGTTCGCTGGCTTTGGGCATGGGGCTGGGCTGCTTGGCGGTGCTGACGAAAACGGAATTTTGCACGCTCATCATCGGCGGCCTGTTTGTTGCCGAAGCGGTTTCTGTTATGTTGCAGGTGTTTTACTACAAGCGCACAAAGAAGCGCCTGTTTCTTATGGCCCCTTTGCATCACCACTTCGAGAAAAAGGGCTGGAGCGAAACGAAGGTGGTCGTGCGCTTTTGGATCGTTTCAGGCCTGTTGGCGGCCACGGGCTTCTCCTTGTATTTTGCTGAATCCTTGGCGGCCGTGTTAGCGGCGGTGCTGTAGTATGGCCGCAGCGATCGCTTTGCAAGAAGGCCGAAATTACGCGCCCGTTTCCCTGGGGCGCATGCTGGTTTTAGGCTTGGGATCATCGGGCGCAGCGGTGGCGCATTATTGCCAGCACACGGCGGCCGATCGTGTGGATGCCCTGGTTGTGGCAGCGGGTGCGCGCAACAGTGCGGCCGCGCTGCAGGCGGCCGAACTTGAGGCCGCAGGCGCGCGGGTGGTATTTGACCACTACGCCATCGAAGGCAGGTTTGATCTGTGCATTGCAAGCCCGGGTATCTCTCAGTTTTCCGATTTTTATCGCAGCGCGCAGGCGGCTTCCACCGAAATTATCAGCGAAGTGGAATTTGCCTGGCGCGAAAGCAGAACGCAGGCGCGCTGGGTGGCAGTCACCGGCACAAATGGCAAAACCACCACGACGGCGCTTGTGGCCAGCTTGTTGTGCGCAGGCGGCGTGGCGGCGCGTGCGGTGGGAAACATCGGCGATACCTGCATCGAAGCGGTGGCCGCCGATAACACCGAGGTGTTTGTGGCCGAAGTGTCTTCCTATCAGCTGGCATCCACGCAGCGTTTTGCGCCGCAGGTGGCCATCTTGCTCAACATTACGCCCGATCACATCAAGTGGCACAAAACGCACGAGGCCTATGTGGCGGCGAAACTTAAAGTGTTGGCCAACTTAAGCCACACCGAAGGCGCGGTGTGTGTGGCCGATGCCACCAATGAAGAAGTGCGCAAGCAGGTGAAGCTTTTGCGCGCCCAGAGTGCGGCGCAGCGGGGATTTTCCTACATTCCGCTGGGTTGTGCCGCAGGGCTGCATACCAGTATGCGCAGCGCGTGCGGCAGCGAAAATGCGGCGTATGTGGATGGTGATCTGCTGTGCGTGGAATTTGCGGGCACGCGCTACGATTTGGTAGCGGCCGATCAGCTGCAACTAAAAGGCGAACATAACGTGGGCAATGCGCTTGCGGCGGCCGCGGCGGCTTTGGCGCTGGGGCAAGATGCTACAACGTTGCGCCAGGGCTTGCAGGCCTTTGCCCCTCTTGAACACCGCATGGAAGCCTGCGGATCCGTTGCGGGGGTGCGCTGCTACAACGATTCTAAGGCAACCAACGTCGATGCCACCTTAAAGGCGCTTGCCGCCTTTGTTCCCGCACGCCCGATCGTGTTGTTGGGGGGCGATGATAAGGGTACCGATTTATCCGAGCTTGTTGCCCAGGCCGAAAAACACTGCACGGCCGTCGTGTGCTTTGGCGCCGCAGGGCAGCGTTTTTTCGCAGCGTTTGCGCAGTCTTTTTGCCCCCATACGCTGGCGGGCAATCTGGAACAAGCGCTGGATTGTGCGCTTGAACAGGCGCAGCCGGGCGCTATCGTCATGCTTTCCCCGGCCTGTGCTTCCTTCGATGAATTCACCTGCTTTGAAGCGCGCGGCGCGGCGTTCAAGGCTTTGGTCGCTGCACGTGCACACATCCAGGGCGCCTGAGCGATTCTATGGCGCGCATACGCAACACATCCCCAAAAAATTCTGCCGCAAACTCTTCGGCGCCCTCATCCCCCGAACGGGGTGGCGTTCCCGCGGCCATCATGGGGCCGCGCTTGCTGCTGGCCTTCGCCGTATTTGCCTTGGTATTGATTGGCCTGGTGATGGTATATTCCGCTTCATCCATCGTTTCGATCGATGAAACAGGGGGAGCCACCAGCTTCATTATCAAGCAGCTTGGTTTTGCGGTGGGCGGCTTGGGTCTGTGCATTATATTGGCGAAGTTCATTCCGTATCGCGTGTGGGAGGGTTCGGCTACCTGGATTGCCTGGGGCCTTGCTGTTTTCCTGGTCATTTTAACGGCAGCTATCGGCACCGAGGGTTTGGGCGCGCAGCGTTGGGTCAATATCGGTCCGGTCAGCTTGCAGCCTGCCGAATTCGCTAAAATCGCCTTTGTGCTTATGGGCGCGCGCATACTGTTTGATTATCGCAACGGCGCCTTAAGCCCGAAAAACTTGCTGGTGCAAAGTGTGCTGCTGATTATTGTGCCCATCCTTTTTTTGTATAAAACTCAATCGGATTTGGGCACGACGGTCATTTGTCTTGTGGGCATTTTGGCCGTTATGTGGATTGGGGAAGTGCCGCTTAAAACCATGCTTATCGCCATTGCTGCCCTTGCTGTTTTGGGTCTTATCGCAACGTTTTTTGTGGGTTATCGCGCCGACCGCCTGGTGTTTATGGATCCGTGGAGCGATAGTTACGGTACGGGCTATCAGCTTATCCATTCGTTTTACGCCTTTTCTGAAGGAGGCTTATGGGGGGTAGGGCTGGGCAATTCCCGCGAAAAATACCTGTATTTACCCGAAGCCGAAACAGATTTCATTTTTGCCATTATCGGCGAAGAGTTGGGATTGGTGGGCGCCGTTATAGTGCTGCTGCTGTTTATGCTGCTGCTGTATGCGGGTGTGCGCATCGCGCGGGGTGCCCGCGATAATTTTGGTGCCATGATTGCGGGAAGCTTTACCGTCATGATCGTGTTTCAGGCTTTTTTGAATATCGGTTGCGTGATCGGGTTGTTGCCTACAACAGGCAAGCCGCTGCCCTTTATTTCTTCGGGGGGATCGGCGCTGTTGGCATCCTTTATTATGGTGGGGCTTATTTTGTCGGTATCTTACGGCGCGCAGCAGCCCACGGTCTACGACCAGCGCCGCGCCGATTTGCGCGTCGTACGTTCGGCGCCGGCCGCCCCGCCGCGCACCGCACCGCGTCGCGGCGGCGGCTCCCCCGCACCCTTAGCGCCAGCGGGCAGGACCCAAGCACCCAAGCGCGGAGCCGGCGCACCCCACTCATCAGGCAAGACAAGGAGATAAGCCATGCTCATCGTACTTTCTGGAGGCGGCACGGCGGGTCACATCAATCCCGCACTCGCTTTGGCCGAAGTGCTGATACAGCGCGGCCATACCGTGCGCTTCGCGGGCACCCCCCAGGGTGTCGAAGCGCGGCTGGTGGCGCAGGCGGGCATCGAATTTAAGGGCTTTGAAGCTTCAGGATTTAACCGCAAGCATCCGCTGAGCCTTTTTAGCGCCGTGAAAAAGATAGCAAAAAGCTCCACGGCGGCGCGCGCGTGGTTTGAAGAAATCAAGCCCGATGTGGTGGTGGGCTTTGGCGGCTATGTGTGCATCCCCGTGGGTCGCGCCGCGCGCGCGCTGCATATCCCGCTGGTGGTGCACGAACAAAATTCTGTCATGGGCATGGCCAATACCTACCTGGCAAAACACGCTGCTGCCGTGGCGCTTACCTATGAAGTGGCGGGCAACGCACTTGCCGATACCAGCAAGGTGCTTGTGACGGGCAATCCCGTGCGCCGTCAGGTGTTTGATGCCACGCGCGCCGAAGGGCGGGCCTTGCTCGACATTCCCGAAAACGCATTGCTGCTGTTGGTGTTTGGGGGCAGCTTGGGCGCGCGCCACTTAAATACCGCACTGGTAGCGCTCAAAGATCGCCTGTTGGCCACCGAAAACCTCTACATTGTGCACATCAGCGGCCCCAAAGAATACGATACGGTGTGCCAGCAGCTCAATCTTAGCGCCCAGCAGGCCAAACGTTGGCGTGTGATGGGCTATCAAGACCACATGGGTGCCACCATGGCGGCGGCCGATATGGTGGTTGCACGCGCCGGTGCCACATCGCTTGCCGAAATATCGGCGCTGCACATTCCCGCTCTGCTTGTGCCCTTTCCCCATGCCACGGGCGATCATCAAACGATGAACGCGCGCGCCTATACCCAGCGCGGTGCTGCGGTCATGGTGCCCGATGATCAGGTGGAAACCCCCGCTTTCGCCCAGGAACTTTTCGGCCTGCTTGAAAATCCTGCGGCGCGCACTGCCATGCAGGCGGCGGCCGAAACCTTTGGCACTCAGGATGCGGCAACGAAGTTGGCGGATGTTGTGTGCGCGGCGGCGCCCGGGCGCGCAAACACGTTACAATAGCCAGACGAAAAGAAAGGGTGAACCCAGATTATGGCGAAGCAGCGTATCGAAACAGTCCATTTTATCGGCATCGGAGGCGTGGGCATGAGCGGCATCGCCCATGTTGCCCACGATCAGGGTATGCAGGTATCCGGTTCCGATTTGAAGGAATCCCGCTATACGCTTCAGCTCAAAGATGCGGGTATTGCCGTTCACATCGGCCACGATGCGGGCAATATACCTGCCGCTGACCCCGATGTGGTGGTGGTTTCCACGGCCATTCTTGAAAACAACCCGGAATTGATGGCTGCCAAGGCACGCGGTTTGACCATCTGGCACCGCGCCAAGATGCTGGCCGCTTTGGGCGTGGACAAATGCACGCTTGCTGTGGCGGGCACGCACGGTAAAACAACCACCTCTTCCATGTTGGCTTCCACCCTCGATGCCATGGGGCAAGATCCCAGCTTCCTTATCGGTGGCATCGTGCGCGCCTATCACACCAACGCGCATTCGGGCGCCGGCTTACACTATGTGGTTGAAGCCGATGAAAGCGATAAATCGTTCACCTATCTTGACCCGGCCGCCGTGCTGGTTACCAATATCGAAGCCGATCACCTGGATCACTACAGCGATCTGGCCGAAATCCACCAACTGTTCGCCGAATTCATTTCTTCGGTGCCCAAAACGGGCGCGGTCGTTATTTGCGGCGAAGATGAAAACTTGATGCAGGTTGCCCGCAGCACCGGCCATGCGTGCATAAGCTATGGCTTTGGGGAAGCCTTCGATGTGTGCCTTTCCCACTATACCCCCGTGGGTATCGGCAGCACATTTGATGTGGTATTCCCCGATGGCCACCAGGTCACAGCCCATATTCCGCAAAATCCCGGGCGTCACAATGCGCTTAATGCAGCGGGTACCTTGGCCCTTATCTGGGCGCTTGGCCTGCCCGTGGATGATGCGGTGGCGGCCTTGGGGCAGTTTGCTGGCGTGCGCCGCCGCTTCGATTTGGTCGATACCGTGGGCGGCATAACGGTCGTGGATGATTACGCGCATCACCCCACCGAAATAGCTGCCACCATCGCTGCGGCCAAGCAGCTTGATTTCAAGCGCGTGCACGTGCTGTTTCAGCCCCATCGCTATTCGCGTGTGAAGCTGTTTACCGAAGTGCTCAAAGATGAATTTGCCGCCGCGTTTGATGCCGCCGATTCCGTGACTTTTATGGATGTGTTTTCTGCGGGCGAAGCGCCTGTTCCCGGTGTTTCGGGCAAAACCTTCATGAACGTGGTGCTTGATCACGCCGGGCATCCGCAAACGGCCTATATTCCGCGGCGCACCGATGTCGTGCCCTATTTGGTGTCGAAATTGCAGCCGCATGATTTGCTGATCACCATGGGTGCGGGCGACGTGACGGCCGTGGGGCCGCAGGTGGTAGCCGCTCTTACGCCGGATTGTTAGCGGAAGGCGGAAGATACATGCCCATCAATCGCGTAAGCGCGCTGCAGCAACTCCGTTTCGACGACGAATTTGCCGGATCGGTGCGCGTCAACGAATCCATGGCGCGCCACACCACGTATCGCATCGGCGGGCCGGCGCGCTTCTTCATCGAAGTCGAAACGCTTTGTGCGCTGTCGCTTGTTTTGGGCATTTGCCACACAGGGGATTTGCCCTGGGTTGTGGTGGGTAAGGGCAGCAATCTGCTGGTGTCCGATGCCGGCTATGACGGCGCAGTCATTGTGCTGGCGGGCGATTTCAAGCGCTACTTCTACGATGAAGAAAACCAGCTTTTTGTGGCGGGCGGTGCCGTGTCGCTTTCCCACGTTGTGCAAGATGCCTTCAAGCGAAGCCTTGCGGGCTTTGAATTTGCCGTGGGAACACCGGGCACGCTGGGGGGTGCCCTGCGCATGAATGCGGGCACCAGCACGCAATACCTGGGTGAACGCGTGGTTTCGGTGACCACTTTTTCGCGCTCAGAGGGCTTGAAATGCACGCTAGCGCAAGATATTGCGTGGGAATATCGCCGTTCTTCCATTCCTGCCGATGCTGTGATTGTGGAAT
This sequence comes from Raoultibacter sp., assembly GCA_036655915.1. Taxonomy (GTDB): domain Bacteria; phylum Actinomycetota; class Coriobacteriia; order Coriobacteriales; family Eggerthellaceae; genus JAVWGW01. The sequence goes on along the minus strand of JAVVPE010000006.1, from coordinate 16,251 downwards.
GCGAACTGCGCGCCGCGCCCGGCGACGCTGCCTTTGTCCATGGTAAGATGGAAGGCCTTTTGGCGCAGCGCAAGAAAAATCAACCCCTGCGCTACCCTTCCTGCGGCAGCGTGTTCAAAAACCCGCCCGGCAAAAGTGCGGGGGCCCTGCTAGAGGCGGTAGGCCTGAAGGGGTATAAAGTGGGCGGCGCGCAAATATCTGAGCTGCACGCCAATTTTATCGTGAATGTTGATAAGGCCTGCGCCGCTGACGTTAGGGCACTGATCGATTTGGCAACAAGCAAGGTGAAAGAAGTATATGGCATCGAACTCACACCGGAAGTCCGCTTCCTCGGCTTCGCGTAAGGCGAGCGCACCGCGTCGCAGCCCCTCTGCGCCTGCCCGTTCGGGCGGGTCGGGTCGTGGTGTCCGCATGCCGCAGACAAATCCTCGGCGCAAGCAGGGTTCCCCAGCCCCCGCGCCGCGCGGCCGCGGCCAGCAGCAGGCCGGATACAATCCCCGCGCGCGTTCCTATGGTTCCACCCCCACCCCCGTGCGTTCGGTGCGCGTGGGGGATATGGGTTTTAACAGCGGCCACGCACGCGCACAGGCAAGCTATCGGCGCTACCTGCGCCGCTTGGCCATCATCGCGCTTATGGTCGCCGTTGTTGTGGGTGGTGGGGTAGCGCTGTATACTTCCAGCTTATTCCCTATAACCAACGTGTCGGTGCAGGGCGTAAAGCACCTGACCACAGCCGAAATGACGCAGCTGGCTTCCGTTCCTGCCACCACGACGCTTTTGCGGGTCGATGCGGCGGGCATCAAGGGGCGTCTGTTGCAAAATGCCTGGGTGAAGGATGCTGCGGTCAATCGCGTGTTTCCCGAAACGCTTGAACTGGCCATAACCGAGCGCACCATTGCCGCGGTGGCCCATGTGCCCGTCGACAACGGCCAGAGCATGCAAGATTGGGCGATTTCTTCGGATGGCGTGTGGCTTATGGTTATTCCCCCGCAGGATTCCGAGGAAGGCAAGGCCACGTCTCCGCAGGTCTACCTTGATGTGGTCGACGCGCTTTCCATTTTGGATGTGCCCTATGGCGTCAGCCCGAAAGTGGGCAGCGCGTGCAGCGATGCCAGCATCCTCAACGCGCTCAAGGTTATCGATGGCATGACGACAAGCCTGAAAGACCAGGTGAAAAGCGTTTCGGCCACAGGCGGGGAAACCACGACCCTCACGCTGGACAGCGGCATTCAGATCGCATTTGGCACGCCCGAGAATATTCGAGAAAAAGAACGCATTTGCCTGCAACTGATTGAAGAAAACCCCGGAAAAATAGCTTATATTAATGTACGTGTGGTCGATCGCCCCACCTGGAGATCGATTTAGCACCCGTTTTGTGCCTTTTGCGTGTGACGCTTTTCTTCATAAGGCCTGATGCAATTTGCAAATGAGGAAGCATCGTGTACAATACTTTTCACGTGAAGAATACACGAAAACGCAAATAAACGCAGCACGGAAAAACGCAGCACTTGTGGAGGAAACCATGCAAAACAATCTAGGTTCCGAGCACTTGGCGGTTATCAAGGTAGTCGGTGTCGGTGGCGGCGGAACAAATGCGGTTAACCGCATGGTTGAAGCTGGCATCAAAGGTGTCGAATTCATCGCCGTGAATACCGATCACCAAGCCTTGCTCATGTCAGATGCCGATAAAACGATTCACATCGGTGAAGAACTAACGCGCGGGCTTGGGGCGGGGGCTAACCCGGAAGTGGGTTGCCAGGCCGCCGAAGAAAGTCGTGCCGAAATTCGCGAAGCGCTTGCGGAAGCCGATATGGTTTTCGTTACCGCGGGCGAAGGTGGTGGCACCGGCACGGGCGCCGCTCCTGTCGTGGCTGAAATCGCACGCGAAGAAATTGGTGCGCTTACCGTCGGTATCGTCACCAAGCCTTTCAGCTTTGAAGGTCGTCTGCGCCGCAATCAATCCGAACAGGGTATTGATTTGCTTTCCCAGAAGGTGGATACGCTCATCGTTATCCCCAACGATCGTCTGCTTGAAATCGTCGAAAAGAAAACCAGTATGCTCGACGCGTTCCGTATCGCCGATGATACGCTGCGCCAGGGCATTCAGGGTGTCACCGACCTTATCACCATTCCGGGCTTGATCAACCTCGACTTTGCCGACATTCGCACCGTTATGAAGGATGCGGGCACGGCCATGATGGGCATCGGTGCGGCAACGGGCGAAAATCGTGCGCTCGAAGCGGCCCAGCAAGCCACCAATTCCCAATTGCTTGAAGCCTCCATTGCGGGTGCTTCTCGCGTGTTGTTCTCCATTGCGGGCAGCCCTGATTTGACGCTGGCTGAAGTGGATGCGGCGGCACGCACGGTGGAAGCCTGTGCCGACGAAAACGCCAACATTATTTACGGCCAAATTATCAATGAGGATCTGCAAGATGAAGTGCGCATTACCGTTATTGCCACCGGGTTTAAGCAGGTGGCCGCGCAGGCATCCATGGATTTCTCGCGTAAGGATATGTTTGCTTCAACGGCATCGGCACCCGCGTCTGCGCCCGAACCCATGCGTTCGGCCTATCAGCAGCAGTCCGCGCCCGACGGCCGCTTTGCCGATGAAGATTACATCCCCGATTTCTTAAAGCGCCAGCGCTAGTTTCGCGCCCACAACTTATGACGACCCTTGCACTTGTGGAACCACACCTGTCCGAGGGTCGTTTTGCGTCCGTGACCGCTTTGACCGACGAGGCGCTTTTTGCGCAGGTGGGCGTGCGTATAGCCTTCACGCAACGCAGCGGCGGGGTCAGCTGCGGGGCCTACGATTCGCTCAATTTGGGCGCGCACGTAGAAGATGTGCCCGCGTCTGTGCAGGAAAATCGCCGGCGTGTGTGTGCGGCTTTTGGCGCCGAAGGGCTGCCCTGCATAATTCCGCAGCAGGTGCATGGTATGTGCGTGCTTGACCTGCCGCAACCCGATGCCGCGCCGCGCGTGCAGGCGGCGGCTGACCAGGGCGCCGATGGCATTGTTGTCGGCTGCACGCAGGCCGCAGCGCTGCTGTGTTTCGCCGATTGCGTGCCCCTTATTATCGTGTCGCCCACGGGTCATTTTGCGGTGGTGCATGCGGGGTGGCGTGGCGTCGAAGGCGAAATTGCCGCTGCGGCTGTGCGCCGATTGGCAGCCTTGGATGCGGAAGCTTTGGGTGTGCAGGATGTGTCGGGCGCGCGGGATGCACAGTTGGCGCAGGATGCCCGTGGCACGCGGGGCGCACAGTTGGCGCAGGTGGCACGTGCCTTCAACGTGTATATTGGCCCCTATATTCACGCGGAATGCTTTGAAACATCCCCTGAAATACACGAGCGTTTCACGAATAAATTCGGTAGGGAATGTGCTTTTGACGCGCAGCATATCGACTTGGGCTGTGCCTTGCGGGTAAGCTTGCAGGCTAGCGGAATCCAAGAGGCGCGCATAGCCGATGCTGCCACCTGCACGGTGTGTGGTTTTCCGCGCTATTTTTCTTATCGCGCAGCGCACGGCGTGTGTGGCCGCCATGCTGCGTTCGCCGTTTGTTTGAGGAGGGCTAAATGAGCATCGAAACCCGCTATACGCGGCTGCGTGCCGATCTTGATCGTGTGTGCTTTGAGTGTGGCCGTGCGCCCGAAGAGGTCACGCTTTTGGCCGTGTCGAAAACGGTGGGCATTGCCGAAGTGGGGCAGGCTCAAGCTGCAGGTGCCCGCGATTTTGGCGAAAACCGCCCGGAATTGCTTGTGGAAAAAGCCAGCGCATTACCCCAGGTAAATTGGCATTTTATCGGAAATGTGCAATCGCGCAGAATTCCTGAAATTGTCAGCCATGCCACGCTGATCCATTCTCTGTTTGAAGCGCGCCACATTCAAAAAGTGGCGGCTGCGGCAGCTGATTTGGGCAAGGTGCAGCGCATCTTGCTGGAAGTGAACGTTTCGGGGGAGGCAAGCAAGTCGGGTCTTGCTCCGGATGCTGTGGCCGATATGTTGCGTTTTTGTGGCGACCTTCCCACGGTGGAGGTATGTGGGCTTATGACGATGGCTCCGCAGGGCACCCCGGCGCAGATTCAGGAGTGTTTTGGGGGGCTGGCCAACTTGCAACAAGGCCTGATACGCGATGTTTGCCCTGGTATTCCTCGCGTCCACTTGCATGAACTTTCTATGGGAATGAGTGAAGATTGGCGCTATGGTGTAGCATTGGGCGCTACTATAGTGCGCATCGGAAGAGCAATTTTTGATGATTCCTTTGAATAGGTGCAGATGTTAAGCTATGACCGGCACGAAAGCGTGCGGAAAACCGATTGATTTTCAGGGTGTGGTGCGACGCGGCGCGCAAGGGTCACACACACCAAAGATGCCGCGGCGTGGCAGACATGAGCAGGAGTGATAACAACTATGTCCAAATTTTCCCGATTCCAAGAGGGTGGTATGCTTTCGGGCATCAAAAGCAAGCTCGGCTTGGCGGATGAAGCACCGCGCACAAGCGATGAGTATTACGATGATTATGATGAAAATTACGAGGAAGATTACAACGAAGGGGCCGAAGTGTCTGCCTATGCAGGCGATTACGCCTACGATAATTCCTCGCCGGTTTCCACGCGGGCTGCGGGCACAAAGCCGCAGGGGCGCTACGACGGATCGCGTCCCCATCTGGTGTCTTACAACGATGTGCGCGCAAGCACACAGGTTCCCGATAGGCTCAACCGCGATCCTTTGCCGCCGCGCCGAACAAGTTCGACGCCGTCGCGCGCGCATCAGCGCCCCTTAGACGATTACAGCGCCTATGCATCGGTGGGCGGTGCGGGCGGCACCGGTGGCGAAGCTGGCGCTGGTACCCATGCGCGTTCGGCGGGCTATGAATCGCTGTTTGGCCAAAGCGCCCCAGCAGAGGCTTCTTCTGCGGCGCCTTCATCGGGGTCGGCTGCCACAACGGCAAGTTTTGATCCCTATCAAGCCTACGAAGGATCGGGGGCACCGGTGTACAATCCGCAGCGCAGCTTAAGGGTTATCAAACCCGTCAGCTACGATGAAGTGCAAGATGTGGCAAAAACGCTGAAGGCGGGTGATGTGGTGGTGTTGCAATTGCACAACACGCCCAGCCAGCTTTCCAAGCGCATACTTGATTTTGCGTTTGGCGTTTCCAGCGCGCTTGAAGCCAGCGTTGATTGCGTGGCCGACAAGGTGTTCGTCATCACGCGCGGCAAGGAACTTTCGCCTGATGAACGCACAAAACTGCGCAACCAAGGAGTTTTCTAGTATGGCAGAAATTACCGCCACCACGCGCATTGCCCTTATTGGGGGCGGCAAGATGGGTGAAGCCATCATGGGCGGATGGATCGCTTGTGAAAGCGGCTCCGCCGCAGTTTTGACCAAGGATAATTTCATTGTGGCCAATCCCGGCGCCGAACGCCGCGCTTTTTTAAGCGAACGCTACGGCGTTGCCTGCGTGGCAGATCTGACGCAGGTGCAGGCGGCCGATGTGGTGGTATTGGCTGTGAAACCCCAGGTTATGATGGGGGTTCTTGATACGATTGCCACGATGGCGTGGGCACCTGCTGCCTTGTTCATCTCCATTGCGGCGGGCTTGACCACCACCCGGCTGCAGGAAGCTTTGCCTGCCGGCGCGCGCCTGGTGCGCGTTATGCCCAACACGCCGCTTTTGGTGGGCGCGGGGGCAAGTGCCGTGTGCGCAGGGTCGCAGGCAAGCGCCGATGAAGGCGCGCTGGTATGTGATCTGTTCGCCTGCCTGGGGCAGGCGCATCTGGTTGATGAAGCGGCCATGGACGCGGTGGGCGCGCTGAGTGGGTCGGGTCCGGCCTATGTGGCGGCGCTGGTTGAACACCTGCGCGACGCGGGTGTGGCACAGGGATTGGATGCTGCGCTGGCCGAAGGCCTTGCGGTTCAGACGGTGTGCGGCACAGCGCAGCTGCTGCGTGAAACGCAGCAGACCCCCGAGCAGGTGCGCGTTTCGGTATGCAGCCCGGGTGGCAGCACGCTTGCGGCTCTTGCAGCGATGGATAAGGCGGGGATTGCTGCGGCGTACGACGCCGGGGTGGCTGCGGCCGTGAAACGATCTAAGGAGTTGGGCTCATGCTAAGCCTTGCTGCTGTTTTAATGGCCCTATCCAATACCTATTGCATGATCATTTTCGTCTACATCATGATGTCGTGGTTTCCCATGGGAAACGGCGTCATCGCCGATATTTATGCCTTTTTGGGTAAGATATGCGACCCTTACCTCAATATTTTCAAGAAATTCATTCCGCCCATCGGGGGAATGCTTGATGTGACACCCATCATCGCCTTGCTTGTATTACAATTTGGAGTAGGATTTATCGTTCGTTTCTTGTAGGGATCAGCGGTTTTTCTGTATAACACGATAGGGAGGAAACCTAATGGCTATTACGTCGACCGACATTCAGAACCAGAGTTTCTCAATTGATCGCAAGGGCTACAACGTCGATGAGGTCGATGTGTTCCTTGAACGCGTGGCGGGCGAGATAGATTCTCTCAACGATCAGATTGCCCATCTGCAGGGTCGGATTGACGATGAATTGTATGCCGCTCCCGATGAAGCGCCCTCGTCACTTGCCGCTCCGGCTGCCGCTGTGTGTGATACCAGCGACAAAGATGCTCTTATCGCCGAACTGGAACAGCAGCTTGAAGAACGTCGCAACGAAGATAACGCCATTGCCAAAGCTCTTATCACTGCGCAGCGCTCGGGTGATGAAGTGGTTTCCAAGGCCAAGGTTGATGCCGATCAGATGCGTCAAGAAGCCGAAGATGAGGCCAAGCGCATCCTTGATAAAGCCAACAATGAAAAACAGCGCATCCTTGATGCCATCGAGCACCTGCAAGAAGAACGCGAAAATGTGCGCGATGATTACCAGGATATGCTGAAAGAATTTATCACGTCTGCCACCAAAAAGCTTTCCGAAGTGGGCGGCGATTCTTTACTGAGCGCCCCGGCAACATCCGCCCATGCAGCGGTGCCGCAAACGGGCCGTGTGATGCCGAAAGCGCAAGCACCCATCCATCGTGAAGTCAGCTCGAATGTGGCAACCTACACCACGCCCCCGGCCAACAACGTCGTGGTTACCCCGGTTACCCCGAGGCCTTCCAAGCCCGAAAAGGATCTTTCCGGCTTTGGGGATGCGGAGGATGGGTTTGAGTTTGAGGACGTCGAGTAGTCTTTTGACCTGACGGCGGGCTGTGGCGGCCAGCTAGGTGTTCAAGCCTTTCGCGGCTTTCGTGCGCGTACGTGTGTACGCTTACTTCAAGCAGCTCGGTCTTTCACGATTATCTGCTCCGCCAGGGCGTGCCTGTTGTTTACGTTGTTGATTCAACCTGCACGCGCGTTGTCGTTGCTCGACCTGGCGGAGCCCTGTGGCGGGCATCTAGGCGTTCAAGCCTCGAGCGCTTTTGTGCGCGACCTGCGGTCGCTCACTGCAAGCTTCGAGTGCTTTCACGCCTATCTGCACCACCACAGGGCTCCTTACCTTGCTGTTGCTGCTTCAACCTGCGGGGGCGCGTGACCGGCGCTTCGCGCGGTCACGGCGTGGGGGTTGGAACTCCTTGTGATATAGTGGGGTAGAATGATTTCTGGGGGCAGCGGAAGTATCTAAGGTGGGGAAACGTGCAGAACTCGTGGCTGGGAATACTCCTTATGGCAATTTTTATTGCTGTTGGGTTGATTGCTAGCTTTCTTTATACAAAGCAGAGCGTTCAGCGCAGGGCCACGCTTGTGGCCTTTGGCTCGTTGGCGCTTATTGTGCTTGTTTTTGTGGTTGCTGTTATTGGGTTTTCGCAGATGCAGCTGCTTCCTTACCTTGCCATCTCGTGCGCTGTGGTGCCGGCTGTGCTTTATGGGTGTGCAGTTTTGATTTTCAGCCCTCGCGGTCCGCAGCCTTCTAAAAAGAGGAAGTCGGTTGCTGCGCAAAAGGCGCGCGTCCATGATCAAAAAGCAGCTTTCACCATACCGTTTGGCACTCCGGGTGCCAATTTTTCAAAGGCGGAAGGGGAAGCGGATTCTCGCCCAAAACCTGCGCCCACACGGCAGGTGGCAACCCCTGTGCGGCAGCCAGTGGCCGCACAGCAAGCGGTGACAACCCAAAAACCTGTATCCGCTTGGCAAGCTGAAGTTGTTCGGCAGCCTGCTGTCGCCCAACGGGTGGCAACCACCCAGCAGCCTGCGGCCGCACAAGCTGCGTCAACCACCCAGCAGCCTGTCGCTTTACATGATCAAACAACACAGTCTTTTCCTGTGGTTAATAGGGTTACTCCTGTACAACCCATCGCCGCACCAGCACCTGAGCCCGCACCAGCACCCATCCCCGTTTCCGAACCAAAACCTGCACCCGAGCCAGCTCCCAAACCAGCTCCTAAACCTGAGCCCGAGCTCGCGCCTGAACCTGAACCAACTCCCGCGCCCATTCCCGAACTCGATCTAGCGCCTGAACCAGCTCCCATCCCCGAGTCAACACCAGCACCCATCCCCGAACCCGCACCTGCTCCCATCCCAGCTCCCGAGCCCGAGCCCATCCCCGAGCCCGAACCGGCTTCCATCCCAGCACCCGAGCCCACCCAAGCGGCCCAGCTTACTTCGCTGGACGATTTGCTGCGCCTAGCGGGCTCAAGCATTCCCGAACCCGAACCCGAGCTCGAGCCTGAGCCTGAGCCTGAGCCTGAGCCTGAGCCCGTCCAAACTTCACCGGATACCCTTTCCCTCGATGCACTATTAAGGATGCTGTAGGCGCCATGACACCCTCTTCGCCGCAAAACGATCGCAGCCACGAAAGCGCAAAGCGCTCGTTTGTCGTGCTGCCTTTCATCATTGTGTGTTCGGTGGCCTGTGCGGGGTGCATCATGTTTGGCAACCCCACATTGTGGCTGGCCAACGCCGAAAACCTGCCGGATGCCCGCCCGCCTGCTAGCGGATTTCTTGAGGCTCCCACGGCGGCACCCTTGAAGGGCGATTTTAAGCAGCTGGATTGCATCGGCGAATACAAGGCGATTTCCCAAAGCGACCAGGAAGATCGTGCGACCAACCTGAAGCTGGCGGCGCAATCCATCAACGGCTACGAAATAAAGCCAGGCGAAACAATGTCGGTAAATAGCCTGTTTGGAGACACCGAACACGACGATCGTTACAAGATGGCCGCCGTCATAAACGATGCCAAGCTTGAAGAAGGGCGCGGCGGTGGCATTTGTCAGGTTTCCACGGCACTCTATATTGCCGCTTTGCGGGCGAACCTGGAAATAGTCGAACGCCACCCCCACTCGTTTGTGACCGATTACGCGCCCATCGGGCTTGACGCCACGCTGGTGTATGGCGTGATGGATTTGCGCATCAAAAACAATACGGATACATCGGTGTTTGTCGGCGCCGAAGCGCTGGGGCAATCGGTTGAGGTCAAGCTGTATGGGCACGCTTCTTCCGACGGCATTTCCGTCGATGCAACTTCTAAGGTGCTGGAAAGCTATGATGCCACAGGCGCAAAAGTAAGCGCAGTTCAAAATGGTGAAACACCGCCCGCCACCGACAAAAGCATCTTCTATATAACCGAATCTTCCCGCACGTATTACCAAGACGGCGTCAAAATGCGCAGCGAGTATCTGTCCACAGACACCTACGAAGTGCCCCCCTCAGCCACCGTCGTATTAGCCGAAGGCAGCGTCGACCCCACAAAATAGTCCCAGCCGCCCACGCGCACAGCGAGGCGATGCAGCTGCGAACACACGCATGTAGCTTCCAAAATCATCCCGAACGGGAATAACAGGGCTGCTAAGGCCAAAATAGTCCCGAACGGGATGATTTCTGTTATACTGAACTAAATCATCCCGAGCGGGAATGTTTTGAGAGGGAGGCGCTGTCATGTTTGTGCCACAACATAAAATTTACTCCCCCGAAGAGTGGGGCCGCGCCATTCGCACGCGCCGAAAGCAGCTTGGTTACACCCAAGAAAAACTTGCAGAACTTGCAGGATGTGGAGTGCGCTATCTTTCTGAATTGGAGCGCGGAAAAAGCACCGCCAGCATCGGTAAAGCTATCGAAATATCCAACGGAATAGGCCTTGATATATCCATCGGCCAACGCGGGCGGGGGTAGCAATGTCAATCGAGGTAAGGCGCGAATATCCTTCACAAGCAATGTAAATTGCAGCGTTCACATTGTCTTGCTAGCACAAACGCGCCTCTTGCGAGACGCGTTTGCGGGGAGGGGAAATAAGGAAACGGGAATTTTAGAGATTGGCGGGATCAAATATCCCGAAGAAAGCTTTAAGATCATCCTTGCTGCCAACGACCTCGATCTTTCCTTCTTCGATAGCCTTGTCCATGGTGGTTCCCAAAGATGCGATGCTTACCATAACAGGGAAGGGCATCTTCAGTTCGAAATCCACCTTTTCAGGCTTGCCGGCAGATACGGCACCTACGCAGTTGCGCACGGTAATGGTATTGGTAACGTTTTCGTCGGTGAAGGTGAGCGCCATAGATTTTTCGACACCCATAGCTTTTTCGGGGTTGAGCCCAACGCGCATGATATTAAGGTACGACGCGCGATCGGCTGCGGCGGCCTGCGTGGGCGAGGAGGGCATAAGGGCGGGAACCTCAAGCGTACCTTCAAGCTCTTTAACGTTGGTCATGAGGTAGTGGCGGGTGTTCGTCGAATAGGTGACGTATGCCATTTGGCGCATAGCCTCAGCTTTGAGTTTCTTGGCGTCGGCGTTTTCGGGATCGACGGTGTATACGTAGTTGGCAAGTGTGGCAGCCCAGGAGTACTGCTTGTCGTTGAGCGCCTTTTGGGCAGCTACGGTGATAGCGTCGGGTCCACCAGCTAAATCGATAATCCTCTGGTATTCGAACTTCTTGGAAACCGGGTGCAGCTCGAGCGGATCCACGCCGAACCAGCCGACAACACCGGTATAGACTGAACGATAATAGTGTTCCACGTCTCCGTAGATGGGTTTTGTCGAAAATCCTTCGATCATGAAGCTGGGAATCTTGATTTTTTCGACGATTTCGTCGGGGCCGTAGTTCATGTTCATGTAGCGAAGCGTCTGGTCGTAGACGAATTGGATGCAATCGCGATAGAGCGTGATATTTTTGGCTACTTCTTCTTTGCCCGTCATGGGCATACCTTGCGTGCCGGCATGGTATTCAGCATTCCATGACAAGATGGTGTCGAGGTTTTTGATAAGGATTTGAGGGTCGCGGTACTTGGCACCGCGAAGTGTGTAGAGGTTGAAGAATACGCCCCAGACAGAATTGGTGACAGCGGTTTTAAGCTCGGGGAAGTAGAAGTTCACACTTGTCGAGGTGTCCGCGGTCATGGGCCAGCATTCGATGGTAAGGCCATCGACGACCATCGTTGTGGTTTTGTCATTGGAGGGAATCAGCGTGTTTGGGGGGATGAATCCGACGGTGCTGCTTTTGAGTGTCGGGTTGACCATGTAGGGACCATCGCCACCACCGACGCTGCCATCGGGACCTTGCATGCCGAGCAGCATGCCGAACATACGCATGGAGCGCGCTCCGTACATACGGTACTCAGGGGAAGACCCTTCAGCGAAGTTGGCATTGGCTATGAGGGGAAGGTTGTTCGGGTTGCCCTTGCCGACGACCGCTTCGGTGCCATTGGAAAAGTGATCGTGCGTGAACAGAACCGCGACGACCGGTTTATCGGTCACGGTGCGGAACATATCCATATTCAGTTGCATTTCTTCATTAGAGGATCCGGTGTCGATGACGATGATGCCGGTATTGCCTAGGACCATTGTGGCATTCGACATGCCGTTGCCTGCGGCGCAGTACACACGATCATTGAGCTTGTGCAGCTTGGGTTCATATTCAACATGCTTGTCAATCATGGCTTGATTGGCTATCTGTCCATTTTTACCCGTGCCCATGACAAGTTTTTGACCAGAAGCGTTAACCTGTGCGCCCATATAAATGGGATCGCTAATTGCGCTCATACGCTGCTCGTCGGTCAGTGGGGCGGCCAAAGTATCGCTGGCACTGCTTGCTCCTGCATTTGAAGAACATCCAGCCAGAGCACCGGCACCCATAAGACCCAAGGCTCCTACTCCACCTGCTTTTAAAAGATCCCGACGACTCAAACCCATTTCGTTTCCCTCCTGTTGATTGTGGGGGCGCGCAAGTAAGAGGCAATTCACCTCTGCCGCGTTTTTCTTTTATGCGCACAGAATATAGCGCATAAAAGGCAGCTGACGTATAGTACGCACCCTTGAATTATGGCGGAAACGGCCGTTCCTCTCAGTCGCATAATAGCAAATTATCCTATGACAATCAAGAATTATCATAGGATAATTTTTCCTCCTGTGCTGGCGCTTGCCTTCGGGTTGGTTGATGCACTACAATCCTGTACTTGAGGTGCATGTTGGATGCTAAGGTCAGTGGCATTGATTGAGGCTCAAAAGAAAAGGTAGGGGTAGGCATGCTGAGCGACTTGGTTGTGTGCTACCTGTTTCTTGGGGGCGCTGGGGCGGGAGCCAGCTTAGTTCTTTTCGTGCTTGATTTCTTTACGCCTGAGGCTATTGCGCGCGCTAACACGGGCGGGCACCTGCGAGCCTATCCGCAGCAGGCCTATCGCCGGTTTTTTGCTTCCGGTTTTGTGGTTGCGGCTGCGGCGCTGCTTTTGGGAACTGTTTTTCTTGCGCAAGATGTGGGCCGGGTTGATCGTTTGTTGCTGCTGCTGTTGCGGCCTTCGGCAAGCTATCTTTGGATTGGCGCAGCTTCGCTTATGGCGCTTATAGTGCTCAGCGGGTTTTTTGCATGGTTTTGGTGCGCCGATACGGTGCGCGTACCCTTTCGCTTGTTGCGTTGCGCCGAAGTGGCCGGCATCGTCCTTTCGCTGGTGGTTGCTGTGTACACGGGCTTGCTTTTGCAGAGCATCCAGGCGGTTGCCCTGTGGGCTTCACCGTTTGTTCCCGTATTGTTTGTGCTTTCCTCGTTGTCGACAGGAATCGCTCTTGTGATGGCAACGATGTGCCTTACGGGCTCGGCGTGCTCGTATGCAACGACGCTCGCACGGCTCGCAAATGTTGATATGGCTTGCATAGCCATCGAGGGCATATGTCTTGCGGTGTTCGTGGCTACGGTCGTCAACGATGCGTCGACGGGTTCTTCCGCCCACATCTTGCTTTCGGGGGAACACGCCGCAGTGTTTTGGTTTGGATTGGTGGTATTTGGGCTCATCGCACCTTTTGCTACGGAGGCGCTTTTTAGACACAAGGGGCCGGGGCACCTCATGGTAGCTTCCTTGCTTGTGCTGGTGGGCGGTTTTTGCTTGCGTTGGTGTATAGCTCATGCCGGCATCGCTCCTGATGTCGTGGCGTCGGCTATGGTAGGATTAGGATTGTAGGCATACATTGAGCGAAAGATGGCATGGTGTTGAGTGATGTTTGTATTTGAAGTGGATGAAACAAGCGACCTGCCCCTTTGGGTGCAGCTTCGCAATCGCTTGATTTACCTCATCAACACCGGATGCTACAAACCGGGCGATCAGCTTCCAACGGTTCGCGGGCTTGCTTCGGATATATCCATCAATTACAACACGGTGAACAAGGCGTATCTTAGCCTTATGAGCGAGGGCTATATCGTATCGACGCGGGGGCGCGGTGCCTTTGTCTGCGATCTTGAGGAAGATGACGATGGCGAGGGTCATGCGGCGGACAAGTTGCTGCAGGATTGCATCAGCGCCTGCCTTGAGCTGGGACTCACTTATGATGAAATAGGGAAGCGGCTACCTAAACTGCTGCGTAATATGGAAAAAAATGCTAAAGCCAAAAAGAAGACGGGTGGAGATATATGAAAGCGACAAAACAACCCAAGCAGACAAACCGCCCCGATCGTGGTCGCGGGGCAGTTGTGGCTGAAGAAAGCGCCTCTCGCGCCGATCAGCTTGCTTCTTCTAACGGAGCACTCATCTTTGCGGTCACGGTGTTTGTGGTGGTATTTTCTTTGGTTTTGGGTGTTCCTTGGCTTATCTTCGGTATGCCGAGCGTTTTGTGGGCGGTGGCCGCTGCCGTTCTTGCTTGGTTGGCCACTTCGGCGGTGCACATCGTTCATCAATGGGAAAAGGTGGTGGTGCTGCGCTTCGGCCGTTTCAATCGAGTGTCGGGGCCGGGTCTGGTGTTCACCGTTCCCATCATGGAATACTGTACGCTTCGCATTGACCAGCGCGTGCGTGCCACAGCGTTTGGCGCGAAGGAAACTCTAACGGCTGATCTTGTTCCCCTTGATGTTGATGCGGCTCTTTTCTGGATGGTGTGGGATGCGGAAAAAGCGTGCACCGAGGTGGGGGATTTTAATCTTGCCGTAGAGCTTTCAGCTCAAACTGCCCTGCGCGATGCGATTGGGCGAGGGGCTGTTGCTGAAATCGCGCTACGGCGCAATCAGCTTGACAAGGAACTCAAGCGTATCCTGGAAGAGAAGGTTGCTCCTTGGGGTGTTACCATTCTTTCCGTTGAAATTCGGGATATTCTCGTTCCCGACGAACTGCAAGATGCCATGTCGCTTGAGGCTCAGGCCGAACAGCGCAAGAAGGCTCGCATCATCCTCATGGAAGCGGAACAAGATATTTGTGAAATGATGGATCGGATAGGCGAAGTGTACCAGAACAACGAAAGTGCCTTAAAGCTGCGCACCATGCACCTTCTTTACGAAAGTGTGCGAGAAACGGGTGGAACGGTGGTTATCCCGAGTGCTTTTGCCGAAGGATTCGGGAAAGCTTCGTTTGACGACCTTGGTTCTCTGTTGGGAAAATAAACTTTTTGCGCGCCTAAACCAAAAAACTCATGCGTTTGAAAAATTGTCCTAGGATAATCATTGATTGTCATAGGATAATTTGCTATTGTGTGGATATCGCGATTTCTCGACTTGAAAAGCCGAGGATTTCAAGCGAGAAGCTTTGAGGAACCGATACGCGGCGGTTTCTTCGGGCATCGAAAAAAATCATCCTAGACAATTTTGAGGAGGAGAGATGTCTACAACGAAAAGCCCGAAGACCGGGTTTACTCGCAGAACTTTTCTCAAGACGACCGGTGTTCTTGCTGGTGCAGCAGCTGTTGGCACGGTGGCGGCGCCGCAACTTCAGGCTCTCGCTGTTAATTACGGCACCGGCCAGTTAGCGGGCAGCGACGAAAAGATCTGTTCGGGCGTATGTCGCCCCAACTGTTTTGCTTACTGCCACCTAAACATTCATGTGCGAGAAGGTAACATCACGAAGGTATCGATGGCCGAATTCGGCGATAAATACCTCAATAGGATTTGTTTGCGTGGGCTAAGCCACGTACAGCGCACTTACGACCCCGAGCGCGTAAAGTATCCCATGCGCCGTGTCGGCGAGCGCGGCAGTAACGAATGGGAGCGCATCAGCTGGGATGAGGCTTTGACGGAAGTAGCCGATAAATTCACCAGCATTCAGAAGACCTACGGTCCGCAGGCACTTTCTTTCTACACTGTTTCGGGCAACATGGGTCTGCTCCATGGTGGTTCTTTGGGTATCTATTCGCTTTTGAAAAACGCGGTGGGCGCAACGCTGATTGGCGCCTGTATCGACAATTCAAGCACGGTTGGCGTCAATCGTGTCGCGGGCAATATGGGACCGTGGGTGTGCACCGAGCCCAAGCAGATGATTAAGGCTAAGTCTGTTGTCATCTGGGGAAATAACCTAACTGAAGCCCAGCTTCAGGAATGGCATGCCGTAGCTGAAGCCAAAGAGGCCGGTGTGAAGATTGTCGTTATCGACCCAACTTTCACACACATTGCCGCCAAGGCTGACTTGTGGGTGCCGATTCGTCCGGCGTCTGATGCAGCGCTTGCGCTTTCCATCATGAATGTCATTTTGAGCGAAGGCGGGCAAGACGAAGACTTCCTTAAAAAGCATACCTGCGCCCCGTTCCTTGTGCGTTCCGATAACGGAAAATTCATCCACATGAGCGATTTGGGTACGCCGCCCACGCAAGGCCCCGTCAATCCGATGACGGGTCAGCCGACGGTAATAGATCCCTGCGCTGCATGGGATCCTGCGACGGGTGCGGCAGCTTTGGCAGAAACAGTGGCCGACCCTGCCCTTACGGGGACCTTCCAGGTGGCGGGTGTAACGTGCCGCACCGCTTTTGATTTATTGAAGGAAGAAATTGCAAAATATCCTCCCAGCGAAGGCGAGCGTTTGACCGAAGTTCCCGCAGATACCATTCGCGAACTGGCGAAAATCTGCA
>JAVVPE010000005.1:0-46707 GCA_036655915.1 Raoultibacter sp. | reverse complement strand
CCATTGTACTTCAAAGTGCCCGCCACAGAAACAATTCAAGAAAGTCCCCGTTTTTGCCTGCCGCCCGCCCACAAAAAAGCAGCAGCCCGAAAGCTGCTGCCCCTATACCAACCCCCACCGCGCCGTGGCCGCGCAAAGCGCCGGCCACGCGCACAACAGGTTGAATCAACAGCGAAAATGTCAGGCACGTCCTGGCGGAGCAGATAATCGTGAAAGACCGAGGAGCTTGAAGTAAGCGTACTCCCTGTACGCGCACGAAAGCAACGAGAGGCTTGAACGGTTATATGCCCACCAGGGCGCGCCGTCAGGTTGGAGACTACATCATGCCGCCCATACCACCCATCCCGCCGCCACCAGCGCCAGCCAGTGCGGACAGGTCGGGACCTTCCTTCGGAATTTCGTTGACAGTGGCTTCGGTAATCAAAATCAAAGCAGCAACGGAAGCGGCCGACTGCAACGCGGTGCGCGTCACCTTCACCGGATCGTTGACGCCCATCTTGATCATGTTGCCGTATTCGCCCGTAGCGGAATTCAGGCCTTCGCCCTTCTTCATGCCCTTGACGTGTTCCACAACAACGCTGCCTTCAAAGCCGGCGTTTTGTGCGATAACGCGCATCGGGGCTTCCAGCGCCTTGCGGATGATGGCCACACCGACTTCTTCGTCTTTGTCGGCGCATTCGATGGCATCCAGCGAGGAAATAACGTTGATAAGCGCAACGCCGCCACCAGCAACGATGCCTTCTTCAACCGCAGCGCGCGTGGCTTGCAGCGCGTCTTCGATGCGGCTCTTCTTTTCCTTGAGTTCAGATTCAGTTGCAGCGCCAACTTTAAGAACAGCCACGCCACCGGAAAGCTTAGCCAAGCGCTCCTGCAGTTTTTCGCGGTCAAAATCGGAATCGACGCGGGGCAGTTCAGCCTTGATCAGGTTGACGCGGTTTTCGATTTCGGCCTTTTCGCCGGAACCGTCAACAATAAGCGCACGATCCTTGGTAACCTTGACGGTCTTTGCATGACCCATCATTTCCATCTTGGCATCGGCCAAGGTCATACCGAAATCTTTGTCGATAACCTGAGCGCCCGTTACCGCCGCGATGTCTTCCAAAATACGCTTGCGACGGTCGCCAAAGCCAGGGGCTTTGATGGCAACGCAGTTAAACGTGCCGCGCAGCTTGTTCAGCAAGATGGTGGAAAGCGCTTCGCCTTCGACATCTTCTGCCACGATGAACAGCGGACGACCGGATTTCATGATCTGTTCCAACAGCGGAACCATATCGGCGATGGTGGAGATTTTCTGGTCGGTCAGCAAGATGTAGGGATCGGCCAAAACGGCTTCCATGCGCTCAAGATCGGTAGCCATGTAGGGGGAAAGATAGCCGCGGTCGTATTGCATGCCTTCAACGATGTCGATTTCCAGGCCAAAGGTCTGGCTTTCTTCAACGGAAATGGCGCCGTCTTTGCCCACAGCATCCATGGCCTCGGCAATTTTTTCGCCGATTTCGGAATCGCCAGCAGAAATGGTGCCTACGTTGGCAATTTGATCCTTGTCGGAAACGGGGGTTGCGTCAGCTTTGATGGCGTCAACAACAACGTTGGTGGCTTTCTGAATGCCGCGGCGAATACCCAAAGCATCGGCACCGGCGGTTACGTTACGCAGACCTTCACGCACGATAACATCGGCAAGCAGCGTGGCGGTGGTGGTGCCGTCGCCCGCAACATCGTTGGTTTTAACTGCAACTTCGCGGACAAGCTGGGCACCCATGTTTTCGATGGGATCATCCAGTTCGATTTCGCGAGCAACCGTCACACCGTCGTTGGTAACAACAGGCGCGCCGTAGCTTTTTTCCAAAGCAACGTAGCGGCCTTTGGGTCCGAGCGTTACCTTAACGGCTTCCGCCAATTTGCTGACACCAGCGGCAAGGCCACTGCGTGCATCGGAATCGAACTTAATATCTTTTGCCATCATGTATCCCTTTCACTCAAACAGATTTAACTAAAGTGTCCTGTGTATTTATGCGTAGATTGCGTAGATGTCATCGGCACGCAGGATCAAGACGGATTCGCCGTCAGCATCAACTTCGGTGCCGCCAAATTTACCGTAGATAATGCGGTCGCCTTCTTTGACCGGCATCGGAAGCGCTTTGCCGTCCTTACCAATCTTTCCGCCGCCAACAGCCAAAACGGTGCCGCTTTGCGGTTTTTCTTTAGCTTCGGTGGCCAGGTACAGGCCGGATGCGGTTGTTTCTTCGGCTTCATCTTGCTTGACGATGACGCGATCACCAACTGGCTTCAAATTCATTACAAAACCTTCCTTTCGACAGCTTGCTTCTTCGTTTAAAACGCTCGGGTGCACGCTTATGTTATCAGCACCCCACGGGGAGTGCTAGCACTCAATGCACCAGAGTGCTAAGCGATGAAAACCATGATACCAGCTACAAAATCGATTACAAGTAGGGGAATAAAAATCACAGAGAGGACAACAAACCGTTACCTGCGCTTAAATTGCAAACTCAGCGCAACACATATGAGGGCTTAGATTCCGGGTATGACCAGGCCGTTTTCGTAGGCGAGCACCACCAGTTGGGCGCGATCGTGGGCTCCCAGTTTCGACATGATGCGGGCGGCGTGCGTTTTCACGGTTGCGGGCGATATGACCAGGCTCTGTGCGATTTCGTGGTTGGTAAGGCCGCGCGCCACCAGGGCAAGAATTTCTCTTTCACGCTCGGTTAAGGCACTGAGCGACCCTAAGGGCAAATTCTGGCTCGGGCGTGATTTCACGAAAGTTTCCACCAGGCGTCGCGTAATCGAAGGTTCGATAAGCGCATCCCCTGCCGCCACCGTTTCGATGGCGTACACGATTTCATCGGGTTCGGAATCTTTGAGCATGAAGCCGCTTGCCCCTGCCGCAAGGGCATCATAAACGTATTCATCGATGTCAAAGGTGGTTAAAATCAACACCCGCGTATCGATAAGCGCAGGGTCGGCCGTTATTTCGCGTGTTGCTTCAATGCCGTTTTCCACGGGCATGCGAATATCCATCAGCACCACATCGGGCTTCAATTCGCGAGCGCGTGCAACCGCCTGGCGCCCATCGCCCGCTTCGCCCACGACCACAATGTTTTCGTAGGACGAAAGAATCAGGCGAAACCCATTGCGCACCAAATCTTGATCATCCACGATCACAATGCGCAAGCTGCGCTTATTGCCCGCCAGATCATCAGCCATACGAGCCGCTTCCGAACTGCGCTGGCGCAGACGCTGCTGCACTTCCCGCGCCTGCCGCCCAGCCGAATCCGGACCGCCAATCAAAATTTCTTCCTGCGCATTCATCGCCGCGTATCCTTATCCGTCAGGGGTATTTCCACCCGAATAACAAATCCGTTTTCACGGCGATCAAAAGAGGAAAACGTGCCCTTCAACAGGTTAACGCGTTCGCGCATCCCCTGAATGCCATGACCCTGGCCCACCCCTGCTTCCGCCGTGCCATCCCCATCATCTTCTATAAGCAAGCCCACCCGCTTTGTGTCGCTGTACAGGCCGATGCTGACGTTTTTCGCATGCGCATGCCGCACAATATTGGTGGCCGCTTCGCGGGCGATGCCGAATAAAGCAAAGTCGATGTAGGCGGGCACCTGCGCTTTGTCGAAAAGAGTAAGGTCGAGCGTAACATTGAGGGAGGCTTCCTGCAAGTATTCCACAATGTCAACCAGACGGTCGGTCCCCTGCGTGGGTGCCGTTTCGGGCGCTGTACCTTCGCGCAGCACGCCGATCATCGAGCGGATTTCTTCAAGGGCATCTTTGGCGGTTTTACGCACAAGAATGATGGCTTCTTTCGCCGCCTCGGGATCAGTATCGATCATGCGCTGAACGACGGCGGCCTGCACGCTTACCGCCGAAAGGGAATGCGCCGTGATGTCGTGTATTTCCCGCGCGATGCGCACCCGTTCTTCTTCCACGCGCCGCGCCGCTTCCTCTTCCCTACTTTTTTCGGCCGCAAGGGCTCGCAGTTCTGTGGCAAGCAGGTAACTGCGGTAGGCCTTTAAGGCATAGCCGGCAAGCGCGGCCACCACAAGCGATGTGATGTTTTGCACGCGCACCAACAGCGCAAGGCTTGGGTTGAGCGCTGGCGAAGCAACCACGAGCAAACCGAAGCCGCCCAGAAGGGTTGCGATGGCGGTTTCTGTTTTCGTTCGTTCGCTGGCCAGGGTAAATAAGGCCACCATGGGGCCTGCCATGGTTAAGGAATAGCCGCGCAAAACATCTTGCAAGCCCAAAAACACGACCATAATGAAAAGGTAGACCGGCCAAGAAAACTTGCGCCGCAGCGCCAGGGGAAACGTCATCAGCGCCAAGCCGACAAACGCCGAAAAGCTGGGGGCTACACTTACATAACCGATCATGTCGCGGAAGCCTTCGTCGTGAATCATCACCGATGTGGAAGTAAGCAAAAGCTGCGCCACGCCAAAAGCGAAAACGGCCACGGCTAGCACGCAATCAAACAACCACTGCTTCGCGGTCAGCTCGTTGGTATTTACGAGAAAATTATTCATGTTCTCATATTAGGGGAACATGCGGGGGCACGCTATACGCTACGCAGAGTATCTCTGTGTGATGAAGTGGAGATTTAGTTGTTCAGCGGGCATCGCGCAAGGCTTCAAGCTTGGCGCGCACGGCGGGATCGATGCGCGCGGCCACGGTGTTTTTCGGGGCTATGGCGGGTGTTTCGTCTAGGGCCACTTCTTCGCCCAACGCGCGCATTTCGCAGGAAAAACCATCGGCGCTCATGCGGTCGACGCCGCCACCAAACACGGTATCTTGCACGGTGGCATCGCTGGTTACCACCAGAGTTTCCACCCCGCGCGCCCGCGCATCGAAGGCAAGTTTCTCGATCACTTTGTCGGCCGAAGACCCTGCGGGCGAAAAGATGATTTTCACCCCACCGATGCTGTCGGCAGCGCCGGTGGAATACGCGTTGTGCGCGCCATCGAATACGATAATCGCCCGCCAATCGTGACCCGAATAGCTGACCACATCGCCAATGAGGGTTTCGCGCGCACGATTGAAAGCATCGTCGGTGTAATCGGGGCCGGCTATATCGCGATAGCGTCCACCCGAACGCAGCACGTTATAGCCATCGACGATAAGTAACTTTTTGCGCCCCGCCGCCATTTAAGCGCGATTCTGCCGCAAATATTCATACATGCATGCCGTTGCCGCCTGGGCAACGTTGAGAGAACCCACCTGCCCGGCCTGGGGAAGCTTGACCAGAAAATCGCAGATTTCGCCGGTAAGGCGCGCAAGACCTTCGGCTTCATTGCCCATGACCAGGGCAACTTTGCCCTTCAAGTTGGAATCCCAAATGCAATCGGTGGCGTGCTCGCTGGCACCGGCAACCCAAAAATCTGCTTCTTTCAGGCGCTGGATAGTTTGCGCAAGGTTGGCCACCTGGCACACGTTGATGTGCGATATGGCACCGGCCGAGCTTTTGTAGGTGGCCGCCGTTACGTGCGCACTGCGCTTGTTGGGAATGATCAGCCCCGATGCACCCACCACTTCGGCGGAACGTGCGATGGCACCCAAGTTGCCCGCATCGGTGATGTGATCGAGCAGCACCACAAGGGCAGATCCGTCGTGGGCAGCCGCGTGGGCGTTGGCCGCATCGATAATCACTTGCACGTTTGTATAGTTGAACGGCTTCGTTTTCGCCATGACGCCCTGATGGCTGCCGCGTTCCGACTTTTCATCAAGCTGGCGGCGCGGCACGGTTTTCACCGGCACCTGCGCGTTGCGTGCCTTGCGTTCAATATCTTCCACCAGGCCATCGCGCTTCATGTTATCGGCCAACAGCACGCAATCTATCGGCAGGTGCGTGCGCAGCGCTTCGATAACCGGTCGTTTTCCCTCTATATAATCGCTCATAATTGTTGCGTGCCTTTCGTTGCCGGACGCTTCGTCCGTTGTTGGTTGTGCCCCTAAAAATAGGCAAAGCGCCGATTTCCGCTTGCGGGGAAACCGACGCTTACACCATACCAAAAGACAGAGGATCTATCCGCGCAATGCGGCGTCTATGCTTCTTTCTTCACCTTGTCGGCAAAGAAGAGGCAGGGGATAACGAGCACGAGGCTAAACAGGCAGTTGAGCAGCGCAAGCACATCACCAGTGGTAAACGCGCCGATGATGCTCATAACGTAAAGGACAAGGCCGATGACGCAGAGAACGAAGAAGGGCTTGATTTTGGCAGGATCTTTCGCGCCACGGCGACCCATGATGCCGATAACGACATTGACAAGAGCGCCAATAATCATGACTACGCCCATCATGGTGGAAAGAGTTTGAGCATCCACGCCCTCGATTTTGCTTCCCTGAAGCATCGTAGCCCCCGCAATAAAGAAGATGCCGAGCAATGCGGCAAGAATACCCAAAACCAAGATGATGATAGATAAGACATTGAGTGCTTTTTGAGAACCGGTCATGTTAACCCCTTTCGTAAACATTCTCACGACACCGCTGCCGCTAGAGAATGTCGGCACGTGCTCTGAATTGCATCAGGAAACGTGTCGAAATTGTAATTGCATGCCTTGCTATTTTACCATCGGGTCAACGTCAATTATGTCAGAATCTTGCATAGTTCGACGGCGCCGGTGGGATATGCTCCAAATAAGCCATTCCACCAGGGGAATTGTTAGAAAGATTACCCATGCGGGGTGGGGCGCATTTTGGATAAACGCCATGCAGAGAAACCAGGCGGTTGCACCAAGCGAATAGAGACCCCCCAAAAAAGGCGCCAGCTTGCGCGAACGAAACAGCGAAACAAGCAGGTAATACAGAGGGATGCTTAAAAATACCAGCAGCCCGATGCCCCACAGGCCAAACCCTATCCCGAGAAAAAGGTAGACGAGAGTCGCCAAAATCGGAAAGGGGAAAGCGTAGTAGGCGCTGGCTTTGTTCCACCCGTGCGCATACTTCGCGTGCGCGTCGTGCCAGGTGTCGAAGTGCTCGCCCTCGACGACGACGCCGTCGAAATCCGGAGCGCAGTTGGGTGCTGAAGAGCTGGTGGCGTTGGGGGTAGTGGTGTTGGCATCGTTGTTGGTGGTGGCGTTGGTGTTGGCGGCATCGTTGTTGGTGTTGGTGTTGGTCCACTTGCCGTCGCTGTCGCAGGTCCAGCCATCGTTCTTATCGCGCGCCCACTTGCCGCCCACCTGGGTGTTGCCCTCGGGATCGGTTACGTGGATGCCCCGCCAACCCACATGCACTTCATCGCCTTCCGAACTAGATACATGGATGCCTTCGCGCCAGGATATGTGAACGGAATCTTTGCCATCTTCTACGTGAATACCCGCCGGCCCGATGTGGACGTATTCGTCCTTGCCGGCTTTCTCTTTGCTGCTGCCCGCTGCTTGCGCGCCCGAAGTGGATCTGCCAGCGGCGTCGGCGGGCGGCGGCGTGGTGCTGGCGGCACCGCCAACGCCGGCGGCACCGGCAGCACTGCCAGAGTTGGCGCCACCCACCGCGTCGGCAATCTGCCCGAAAAGAGCATCCTCAAGAGCAGCGGCAACCCGATTACCCTTGGACGCTTCTTTTGAAACAGTACCTGCAGCGGCATCAGTAGGCACAGCGGCTCCGCGATCGACCGCTTCGTAGCTGACATCTTCGGCAATGGCTTCATCGACATAGAGCAAATCATCGAGGGAAACGCCATAAATTTTCGCCAGAGCGATAAGGTTGTCTGTGTCGGGCGAAGATTCCGAGCGCTCCCATTTAGAAACAGCCTGACGCGAAACGCTTAAACGTGCCGCCAATTCCTCTTGGGAAAACCCCGCCTCCCGACGCCGCTTCGCCAGACGTTCTGCGATTTCCACATTCATTGCAATCCCTTCCTTCGGGTTGGTTTCTTAAGTTTACCCTACCGAGTTTAGAGTTGCGAGCCCCGCCACACGACCGCTTTTAGTTGGAATTTTCCGCAACTTTTGGTTGCTTTTTTTAGCGTTCTGAAACTATGACAAGCCCGTGAACTGGGATTATATCTACGACAAGCCCGGCAACCACGGGAAAAACGTCAACTTAGGATATTCGTGGGATATGAGAATAGCTTAAAATATTACGCCATCACCCCCTCTGCCTACCAGCTTCCGACCGAAAGAGCACGTCCTGTGTCAGCGTTGATAATCCAGTAGGTATCAGGTTCAGAAGTCGGTACAATCACGAATCACTGGTTGTAATGCCCAGTCCCAGCCTGCAGCGTAACACTGGTTCCATCCTGCCAATACCCTCCAGTGGAGGTCAACTCAAGCCCGACCACGAAGTTCCAATCGGCTGCCGAGCGGATAAAGCACCACCCCTCGCGCTGGTCGATTCGCCAACGCTGACAGAGGCCGGCGTTGTCTTGGTATGTCTAGATGTTGGTACCGTCCACAATCTGTCCGCCCACGGCGTCGAGCATCTCGCCGCGTGAGTAGTTCGCGATCGTGGTAATGCCATTGGCAGCCGTTCTCACCACCCACTTCGCGGCATAATTGCCGTTCGATGGGCGCAGGACTACGTCATTTGACCTGTGTCAAGATTTCGGACACAAAAGTTAGAGAATTTACGCCGCCTTTCGGATGGTTGAGCACGCAGGTTTGGTTCTGGTAAAGAAATCTTCCATCACCTGTGTTGGGATCTTGTAGTCAATGATATCTAAGAAGACATAAAAGCCTCCTCGTTAAGAAAGCTATGAAAGCCAGCGGCCGTCCAGAAATGACGCATCGTTATACCCCGCCGCCATAAGAAATATAATGTGTATCTGGGCAAGCTAGATAGTGTTTGGATGCCCTTTCAGGCGAAGAAAAACACATACGGACATCAATTTTTAGGCATTCTCTTTAGTAGCTAGAGACTTTTTGTCTATGATAATTTTCGGATTTTGCTGCCGTAGCTCTAGGTAGAACTCGTTTCTTTTTTGAATAGCTACTGCCTCGTCAAACATCCTTCCTTGTATCCTGATTGCTCCAGGAGCTGTTGGTCTGCATTGGTAAGCAGATCTATATATGTTTTCCGATACGAATTCTATATCCAGATAAGGTAAAGAGCGACAGCGCTTTCCTGTAACAATGTGAAGCTGTTTCTTACCGAAAGCGACATAGTGCTTTTTGTAGATTGGGACAGCAAGGAAATCTAACAAAAAAAGAAGCAATAACAGCACGATAATCCCGATAGCACTCTGTGCTCGAAGAGGCTCTGTACTTACATCAAGAAGAGAGCGAATCATTAGCGTCACAAACAATATATTTATTGATATTAAAAACACCGTGAGTGACCAATGTATTTTTATAGGGAACACAACTGATATTTCTTCGGATGGACTGACGCGATTGCGAGCAGAAAGCGCTCTATTTTGCTGATCAGTCATATTTTCTCCTTGGCAAATGATAGTAAGCAAAAGGCCGAGATGTGGGCTTAATGCTTATGATTTTACAACAACGTAGAGGAAATTATGTACTAACCATTACCCAATAAAGCGTAACAAGAACCAGCCACCCATTATAGAGAGCCGAGTTTCTCGCAAAAAGGGTGGTAAAATGAAAAAATTGCAGGATCGGCAGGCGTTAAAGGGGAATCGAGCATGGATAGCAATGAAATAAAAAAACGAAAGCTTACCCTTGACGAGTGTGCTCATACGGATAAAAACGGCGTTGAGTATTGGTATGCGCGAGAAATCATGCCGGTGTTTGGGTACGCACAATGGAGGCGCTTTGAGGACGCAATAAAAAGAGCTGAAACTTCAGAAAAAACAAGCAAAATAGCTGATGAGAACCATTTTGTCGAGCTTGGCAAAATGGTAGAGCTTGGCAGCGGGTCAAAGCGTGAGATAAAAGACTACCTGTTAACTCGTTACGCCTGCTATCTTATCGCGCAAAACGGTGATCCCCGTAAAGAAGAAATTGCGTTCGCTCAAAGTTATTTTGCATTACAGACACGTAAGCAAGAACTCATCGAAGCACGCATGGCAGCCATAGCGCGCATTGCTGCACGCGACGGGCTTACGGAGACCGAGAAGCTATTTTCTACAAATATGTACGAACGAGGGGTGGATGGGCCAGGCATAGCGCGCGTAAGATCAAAGGGAGATGCCGCCCTCTTCGGCGGCATCTCCACAGCCACAATGAAGAAGAAAATGGGTGTGGCTGAAAACTCACCAATAGCTGATAGTCTGCCAGCTGTTACTATTGCAGCAAAGCAACTTGCCACCGAAATGACAAACCATAATATTGAAGAGAAAAATCTTTATGGGGAGCGACCGATAGCTGGAGAACACATCCAGAACAACACGGGAGTACGCGACCTTCTGGGCAAGCGAGGCATCAAGCCCGAGGAGCTTCCCGCAGAAGAAGACGTGAAAAAGCTTAAGCGGAAAATCCAAAACGATGGTAAAAAGCTTCAGAAGGAATCCAAAGGGCTTCCGCCTTCCGCAATCTAATTCAACCAAGACGCGCCGCACCGTGACCGCGCGAAGCGCCGGTCACGCGCCGCCACAGGTTGAGATCAACAACGGAAACGACAGGCGGTCTGTGGTGAGTCAGATAGACGTGAAAGACCGAGCTGCTTGAAGAGAGCGTACTCCCTGTACGCGAACGAAAGCCGCGAGAGGCTTGAACGCCTAGCTGGCCGCCACAGCCCGCCGTCAGATCCTGGGGCCTTGGGGCGTATCTTCAATAGTTAGACCTAGCGCTGCCAGGCCGTCGCGCACTTTGTCGGCAAGCGCCCAATCTTTGTTCTTGCGTGCCTGTTCGCGGCAGGCTAACAGCGCTTCGACGGCCTGAGTTTCGCTGGCTCCGGGGTAGCCCGCCAAGTCGTGGGCAAGCGCCACAACCTCGCAGGGATACTGGGCTTCAACCTGCTCGCCTTCAAGCGCAATGCCGAACACTCCCATCAGTTCCACCAGCACAGCGCGCGCCTGATAGATGGCAGGCACATCGCTTATCGAAAGCGTTTTGTCGGCCACAGCCGCATTGATGTCGCTCACAAACGCAAACACCACGCCCAGCGCGCCCGCCGTGTTGAAGTCGTCATCCATGGCCGCAATAAATTCGTTGCGCGCCGTTTGCGTCTGCGCCATCAAGGCACGAATATCTAAGGGCGAAGGAATATCGGCGGCGTTAGCTTCAAGCCATTCCAAGTTTTTCACCGTGTTGACAATACGCGAAAGCGCCGCTTCAGCTTCGGTCAAGCGCTCATCGGAAAAATCGAGCGGGCTGCGATAATGCGTCTGCAACATAAGCATACGCAGCACTTCGGGCCGCGTGGTTTCAAGCACATCACGCAGCAGCAAAAAATTGCCCAGCGATTTTGACATCTTTTCAGAATTGATTTGCAACATACCGCTATGAATCCAATAGTTGGCAAATGTGCACCCGCAGGCCGCTTCGCTTTGGGCAACTTCGTTTTCATGATGGGGAAACACCAAATCAGCGCCGCCGCCATGAATATCAAAGGGAAGTCCTAAATACTTGCGCGACATGGCAGAACATTCGATATGCCAACCCGGACGCCCCGCGCCCCAGGGGGATTCCCACGAAGGTTCGCCGGGCTTTGCCGCTTTCCAAACGGCAAAATCAAGCGGATCGCGCTTGCGATCTTCCAGCCCACTTGCACGCAGGTCGCGATGACCCGATTCCATTTCGTCTATTTTTCGCCCGGAAAGCTTGCCGTATTCGGCAAAACTGCGCACGGCAAAATACACATCGCCTTCCACGGCATAGGCGTGACCTCCCTCGATCAGCTGCATTACCAAATCGATCATTTCGGGGATTTCCTCGGTTGCCTTCGGGCGAATATCAGGGTCAAGCACACCCGCAGCCCGCATATCGGCAATGAAAGCATCCGTGTATTCGGCGGCAACTTCAGCCGCGCCGCGCCCTTCTTCGGCCGCCTTTTTGATAATCTTGTCGTCAACATCCGTCACGTTTTGCACAAAGGTCACTTTGAACCCGCGCCAGGTCAGGTAACGGCGAATGATGTCGAAGGAAATAAAGGTGCGCGCGTTGCCGATGTGAATGTAGTTATACACCGTGGGGCCGCACACATACATGCCCACTTTGCCGCGTTCGATGGATTCAAAATCCACCTTGCTGCGCGTTTGTGTGTTGTAAATTGTTATCATAGCGCGCTCCCTTTCTTGTGTTGCGCCATCTGCGCCTCAAGAGCTTCCAGACGTTCGCACATATGTTGCAAATCTTCAGCCATCGGGTCAGGCAGGCATTCTTTGTGCGCTGCCGCATCGGTGACCTGCTGCTTTACGCGTTTTCCATCCTGCAGCACAATGTGGCCCGGAATGCCCACAACGGTGCACTGCGGCGGCACATCGTTAACGACAACGGCGCCCGCCCCTATTTTGGAATGCGCGCCCACCGTGATTGAACCTAAAACGGAAGCACCCACGCCAACAAGCACGTTGTTTTCCAGCGTCGGATGGCGTTTGCCTGTTTCCTTTCCTGTGCCGCCCAAGGTAACGCCCTGGTAAAGTGTCACGTCATCGCCGATCACCGTGGTTTCCCCGATGATGACGCCCATGGCGTGATCGATGAAGAAGCGCCGCCCAATCACGGCGGCTGGATGAATTTCAACGCCGGTCATAAAGCGGGTGAACTGCGACGATACGCGCGCAAGGCTTTTCAGGTGGTGATTCCACAACCAGTGTTCGATAAGGTGCGACCAGCGAGCGTGCAGGCCAGGATAAGTAAGCCATATAATAAATGAACTCTGAGCGGCAGGGTCGGTATTTTTTACCGCCTGAATATCTTCGTGTATGGTGGTGAATATGTTCATAAGTGTTGTCAGTCCTTTGGTCGAAGCGAGATTTTACCACGGCGACACGCTTTTTTGTGCGCACACGCGGCTTTCCGGTTACGAAACAAAACTAACAACATCGCGCTAACAGGCAGACTGCTTGGGCAGATATGCCCTCTTCGCGGCCTTCAAACCCCAAGTGTTCTGTCGTGGTAGCCTTCACACCCACCGCCGCTGCCGCCACGCCCAACGCGGCTGCAAGCTTTGCGCGCATCTGATTGCGGTAGGGTGAAAGCTTGGGTGCCTGCGCCGCTATCACACTATCAATATCGACAATTTCAAAGCCCTCTTCGCGCACGCGCGCAGCAACTGCCGCCAAAAGCTTCAGGGAATCCGCCCCTTTATAGGCCGGGTCGGTATCGGGAAACAACTTGCCGATATCGCCCAGGCGCGCCGCACCTAACACAGCATCGGCAATGGCGTGCGCCAGCACATCGGCATCGGAATGGCCATCAAGCCCGCGGGGGTGATCGATGGTGACCCCGCCCAAAATAAGCTTGCGCCCGCTTGCAAAGGCGTGCACATCATAGCCAAGGCCAATGCGTAAGCCACCCGCAGCCATCAGGGGTTGCGGCGCTTTAGGCACGGCTGCTGCGGCGTCGTCCATCACTGCGCCTGGCCCAAGGTAAACGCCTTCACGGCAGCGGCAAGCATCAGGTAATCTTCTGGCACCGTCAACTTTATGTTGTCGCGCTTGCCTTCCACCACCAACACCCGGCCGCCCAAACGCTCGATCAGCGAAGAATCATCTGTGCCCACAAAGCCATCGGAAAGCGCCGAAGCGTGTGCGCGGCGGTAAATACCCGAACGAAACACCTGAGGCGTTTGGGCGTTCCAAAACACCGTGCGGTCAGGCGTGCCCACAATAACGCCGTTTTCAACCACCTTCAGCGTGTCAACCGCCTGATGAGCCACCACGGCACCGTCGCAATCAATGTTGCCTTTAAGAATGTTGATGGCGTGCGCAATCAAATCGGGGGAAATGAGCGGGCGTGCGCCATCGTGCAGCACAACATATTCAAATTCATCCGGCACATATTCCAAACCGGAAAAGGCGGATTCCTGGCGAATCGCACCCGAGGGTGCCAAAACCACCGGCGTCACAAACGGAAACGGATCGATGGCCGCCTTCAAGTATTCTTCCCGGCGTTCTTCGGGCACCACCACAACGATCAGGCCAATATCGGCCACGGCATCGAAGGCTTCAGCTGACCAGGTAAGAATGGGCTTGCCCGCAATTTCGACCAGCTGCTTGCCGCCTTCTTGCCCAAAGCGTTCACCCGAACCGCCCGCCAAAATGATGGCGGCGGTTTTCGGGTTGGCATCCACGGCGCCCACCAGCCCCCCCATGCTTTGCGCCAAGGCATCAAAATCGATGGTATCAAGCAGCGCCTGGGGTCCCTTCAAAACTGAAGGCGAAAAAACCGGATCTATGGATTGCGAAGCCATGGGAAACTCCTTCATACGATCAGTCCGCCGCTCCGCCGGATGTGCTGGGACCCGATCGGTGGGCGCTGGGTAAGCCCGCATGGCCCAGATCGAAGTTCGTCAGCAGCAATTCGGCCTCTTTTGCTATATTGTCGCGCTTGCGCGGCGCCGGAATCGAGCCCGTACCTGCGCTAAAGGTGAGTTCATCGCCTTCACGATCGACCACAATAACCGACCCGCTTGTCCAGCGGCCTTCCAAAATCTGTTCGGAAATAGGATCTTCCAACAGGCGCTGGATGGACCTGCGCAGCGGGCGAGCACCAAAGGCAACATCGGTGCCTTCTTTGGCCACCAGTTCGCAGGCCGCATCGCTCAGGGTAATCGTCATATTTTGGGCAATCAGGCGTTCGCGCAATTCGCCCACCATAAGCTTCACTATTTTCACAATCTGTTCAGCAGTAAGCGATTTGAACACGATGATTTCATCGATTCGGTTGAGAAATTCGGGGCGGAAAAGCTTTTTAAGCTCGCTCATCACGCGGCCTTTTATTTCGCCGTCGCTCAATCCCGCCTGGTCTTGCGAAGAAAAGCCCAGAGGCGTGCTCTGCACAATGTCGCGCGCACCCACGTTTGAGGTCATGATAATAACCGTGTTGCGGAAATCAACCATGCGACCCTGCGCATCGGTCAGGCGGCCTTCTTCAAGAATTTGCAGCAAGATATTGAACACATCGGGATGCGCCTTTTCAATTTCATCGAACAGCACCACCGAATAGGGACGCTGGCGCACGGCCTTGGTAAGCTGACCACCTTCATCGTAGCCCACATAACCCGGAGGCGACCCCACCAGGCGCGATACCGAATGCTTTTCCATGTATTCGCTCATATCAAACGAAATAAGTGCATCTTCTGAATTGAAGAGGAATTGAGCCAGCGTTTTGGAAAGCTCCGTTTTGCCCACGCCAGAAGGTCCTAAGAAAATAAACGAACCAGAAGGCCGCTTGGGATCTTTCAAGCCCGACCTGCTGCGACGAATGGCCTTAGAAAGCGCCGTTACCGCTTCATCTTGCCCGATCACACGGTCGTGCAACACGCTTTCCATGCGCAGCAGCTTTTCGGTTTCGGCTTCGGTTAAGTTGGATACCGGCACGCCGGTAGACATCGAAACGACATCGGCAATATCTTGCACGCCAATTTGATTGATCGTTTTATGCGTTTTTTCTTCCCAGGTTTTTTCGGCTTCGCTGCGATCATCTTGCAGCTTTTTTTCCTGATCGCGCAGGCGAGCTGCCTGCTCAAAGTTTTGCGCGGCAATCGCCGAATCCTTTTCGCTGCGCAATTTACGCAGCGCATCATCTAATTCGCGCAGTTCTTGCGGCAGCGTCATGTTGCGAATGCGCATGCGCGCGCCCGCTTCGTCGATAACGTCGATAGCCTTGTCGGGCAAAAAGCGATCTTGAATATAGCGGCTGGAAAGTTGCACGGCCGCCTGCAGGGCGTCGTCGCTAAAATGCACCTGATGGTGCGCTTCGTAACGATCGCGCAGGCCTTCCATAATACGCATGGCTGCTTCTTCGCTGGGCTCGCCCACCGTGATTGATTGGAAGCGGCGCTCAAGCGCGGAATCTTTTTCAAGATGCTTGCGATATTCATCGAGCGTCGTGGCACCGATAACCTGAATTTCTCCGCGAGAAAGCGGCGGCTTCAAAATGGCTGCGGCATCGATGGAGCCTTCGGCAGAGCCCGCGCCAATCAGCGTGTGTATTTCGTCGATAAACAAGATGATGTCGCCGGCATCCTGCACTTCTTTTATGCACTTTTTCAGGCGGTCTTCAAATTCTCCGCGATACTTGCTGCCCGCCACCAAGGCCGAAACATCCAAGGTTAGCACGCGCTTGCCGCGCAGCAAATCGGGCACTTGATCGGCCACAACAAGCTGAGCCAAACCTTCGACCACAGCGGTTTTACCCACGCCGGGCTCGCCGATAAGCAGCGGATTATTTTTTTGTCGGCGCGAAAGTATCTGCATAACACGCTCGATTTCACCCGCGCGCCCTATAACAGGGTCAAGCTTGCCTTCGCTGGCCTTCTTCGTTAAATCGGTGGTGAATTCCGCCAACACGCTATCGCTTTGCCCCGGGCCCATATCAAAGGCCCCGCGTCCCGCATACACAGGGCTTTGCCCCACCAGGTCGTTTAAGGCCGAACGCACACTATCGCCCGTTACCCCCAAGCGTCCCAGCGCGTCGATGGCGGTGCCGCCGCCCTCGCGCACAATGCCCAGCAAAAGGTGTTCGGTTGAAATGTAGCTTTGCCCCATCTGCATGGCTTCGCGCAGCGAGTTTTCCAAAACGCGCTTAACACGCGGCGTGAAATTCAAATGGCCGGAAACATCGGCGGACTCGTCGATGGTCACCACCTGGCGGATGGCGCCCACAACGGATGTGTATTGCACCCCCAGGCGGTCGAGCGCTTTGGCGGCCAGGCCGTCTTCTTCCTTGATCAGCGCCAACAGCACGTGTTCGGTGCCCACGTAGGGCTGGTGCAGCATGCGCGCTTCATCTTGTGCCAGCACCAATACTTTGCGCGCCTTGTCGGTAAATTTATCGAATGACATAAGCAGCCTCTTTTCTGCTTGAAGGTTTCTTTAAGCTTCGTCCCTCATGTGAGGGAACAATAAAACATCGCGAATTGAAGCGGAATCGGTCAACAGCATCACCAGGCGGTCGATGCCGATGCCCAGCCCGCCGGCCGGGGGCATACCGTATTCCAAGGCGCGAATGTAATCGGCATCGTAGCCCATCGCTTCATCGTCGCCCGAACTTTTTGCGTCAACTTGTGCCTGGAAGCGGGCGGCTTGGTCCACCGGGTCGTTTAATTCGGTAAAAGCATTCGCATATTCATGGCCGCAAATCAAAAGTTCGAAGCGGTCCGTCACGTTTTCATCGTCGGCCTTCCGCTTGGCCAAGGGGGAAACTTCAACGGGATGATCGATGACAAAGGTGGGCTGCACAATGGCGCCTTCGGCAACCTCTTCGTAAATTTCGCAGATAAGCTTGCCCTTGCCCCACGAAGCATCAACCTTAATATGGTAGCCCTTGGCAATGTCGCGCAGTTCGTCGAGCGAAAGATCGAAGTTGATGGCGCGACCTGCCCCTTCGCTGGCCAGCTGTATCATCGAAGCGCGCCTAAACGGCAGCGCCAAATCGACGGCCTGACCTTGGAATTCCACCTGCAAGCTGCCACACGCCGCCATGGCCGCATGGCGCACGATGCCTTCGGTTAAATCCATCATGCCTTCCACATCGGAATAGGCCTGATACACTTCAAGCGTGGTAAATTCGGGGTTGTGCGTCAGATCCATACCTTCATTGCGAAAGCAGCGATTGAGTTCAAACACTTTTTCAAAACCGCCCACCAACAGGCGCTTTAAGTGAAGTTCGGGGGCGATGCGCAAATACAGTTCGCGATCAAGCGCGTTGTGGTGCGTGATGAACGGCTTGGCGTTTGCGCCACCCACAATAGGATGCAGCATGGGCGTTTCGACTTCAAAGAAATCAAGATCTTCCATATAGCGGCGGATGGCGGAAACAACCTTGAAGCGCGCCTCGAATGTTTTGCGCACTTCGGGGTTAACCACCAGGTCAATATAGCGTTGACGGTAGCGCGTTTCCCTATCGGAAAGGCCGTGGAATTTTTCGGGCAAGGGGCGCAGTGATTTTGACAGCTGCGTATAGCTGGCCGCAGCAACGGAAAGCTGGCCGCGACGCGTGCGCATCATGGTGCCGCAAACGCCGATCCAATCGCCGACGTCCACTTCTTTTAGGGCGGCGAATACGTCTTCGCCCAAAGTGTTGATGCGGCAGAACAGCTGAATATCAGCCGTGGAATCGCGCAGTTCCATAAAGATTATTTTGCCTTGATCGCGGCGCGCCATAACGCGCCCTGCAAGCGACACTTCGTCTTCGGTGACTTCACCGTTTTCGAGCGCGGCGTACTTTTCTTCCAAATCGGCAATGTGATGCGTGTAATAGTAGGCCGCCCCATAAGGGGTGCCGCCCGCCGCAATCAGCGCTTCGCGTTTTGCACGGCGGACTTCAATGGGATCATCTTCGATTACTTGCGCCGTTGCCGCAGCATCGCAGGTTTGTGTGGGTTTCGTTTCTTCGTTCATGAAAAACCTTTCAAAGTCCGTGCTATTTTGTCCCGTCCATTGTAGCCTACAAAAAGAACAAGGCGAGCATCCGCTGCTCGCCCTCACAAAAAACGGCCGTTCGTAACGAAGCTGAAACCTTGGCTTTAGTGCTCCAGCTTCAAAACAGTCATGGAAATCTCGCGACCCGTGGGCCCGACAGAAGTGACCACATCGCCCTTTTTGTGACCCAAAAGCGCAGCCCCTACGGGCGATTCGTTTGAAATGCGGCCAACAGCCACATCGCTTTCTGCGCCACCCACGATAGTGAGCGTGCGTTCGCGCCCGGCCATATCGACCGTTACCGTCGAGCCGATGTTCACTTTGGTGGAACGCTTCGGCGTGGTAACAACGGTGGCATCCCCCAAGATATGCGTGATTTCGGCAATGCGCGCTTCCATCATGCCCTGTTCGTTTTTCGCATCATCATATTCGGAGTTTTCAGAAATATCGCCGAATTCGCGCGCCACTTTAATGCGCTCACCAATTTCGGAACGCTTTTCGTTTTCCAGGTAATGCAGCTCTTCTTCAAGCTTAACTTTACCTTCTGCGGTAAGGATGTAATCTCTGTCTGCCATGATTTTTTCCGTTCGATACGCGGTCGCACCCGCCTTGTGACCGGTGCGCTTTACCTTTATTGAATCCTACGCAGTATACCAAAGGGTGCCCTCAACGAGCACCCCGGTACACATAATTAGACGCGACATGTGCAAACCTTGCCGGCGCACATGCCGCGTTACAAGCAAAAGGTGATGCTATTCTTCAGTCTTGGTAGTGGTTTTAGCAGCAGTGGTTTTGCGCACCGTCGTCTTTTTGGGAGCCGGCTTTTCTTCCACAACCTCTTCAACGATTTCTTCTTCTTCGGCTTCTTCGACAGCTTTGTTGCCGCCGCCCATGCCGTCGCGCAGGTTTTTCACGGTTTTGCCCAAAGCGCTACCGAGCTTCGGAAGGTTTTTGGGGCCGAAAATCAAAAGAGCAACCGCCAAAATGATAAGAAGTTCAGGAACTCCAATGCCACCAAATTTCATAGAATCCTCCAAGCTTTCTAAGCGGGATTTCCCGCTGTGCAACTCGCTCAAACTAACTTCGTTAGGGTACCACAACTCTTCAAAAAAGGGATGTTATCCGATAAAGATTACATCCCCGTGGGCTCTCGTGGTCGGGATGACAGGATTTGAACCTGCGGCCTCTGCGTCCCGAACGCAGCGCTCTACCAAACTGAGCCACATCCCGAGATTTGCCGCCTTCTAGCAGCGGCAGTAATAGTAACACAACCATCGGAAAAGAAAAGAACTCTATCAAATCTCCGAGAATGGTTAGGGACGAACAAAAATCATGCCGCCTTGCACGGGACCTTCAATAACGCCGACGCCTTCCGTGGCAGCATGCACCATGGAACCGCCGCCGACATAGATGCCGGTGTGGCTATAGTTGACGGCAATATCGCCGGGCTGAGGGCTGGACACCTGCGGCAAGCCCATGAGGCTGCCGGTATAAGACGGTACATAGATGCCCACCTGGGCATAGCACCAGGCAACAAAGCCGGAGCAATCAAATGAATTGGGGCCTTTGCCGCCCCATACATAGGGGCTGCCAATTTTACTGTAAGCGTATTCAACAACGGAACCGTAGGCCGGGCCGGGTGCCGAACCGCCGCCGCCACCGCCATCGTTGCCGCCACCGCCGCCGCTATTGCCGCCGCCACCGCCGTTGTTTGTGGGAGGCTGGGCAGAAGGCCTGCTTGCCTCTTCGATAACCCGGGCTGCATTGGCTGCTTCCACGGCAGCTTGAGCAGCACGTTCCTGCGCAAGAAGCGCTGCCGCTTCGGTGCTGAGGCTGTTATA
This sequence comes from Raoultibacter sp., assembly GCA_036655915.1. Lineage (GTDB taxonomy): Bacteria > Actinomycetota > Coriobacteriia > Coriobacteriales > Eggerthellaceae > JAVWGW01. The sequence goes on along the minus strand of JAVVPE010000005.1, from coordinate 26,421 downwards.
GGTTGCCTGCATGGCCGCCGTTGTAGCAGCAGCTTCCTCGGCGACTTTTTTGGCTTCCGCTGTTTTGTCCGCAGCAATTTTTTCCTGCTTGGCGTATTCGGCCTTCTGAGTTTCCACTTCGGTGCGCAGCTCTTTTGATTGCTGCACCATCGTGGCATCGGAATCGTTCATCTGATTCAAAATATCCCAGTTAGTGGCAAATTCGTTGAAGGTGGTAGCCCCCAACAGCAAATCGAGGAAGGAAGACCCGCCGCTGCGATACATGCTGCGCGCGCGCGTGCCCAACTTGCCCTGAAGCCCAAGAATCTGGCCGTTTGCTTCGTCGATGCGCGTTTGCGCTTCGGTCATTTTTGCCTGAGCGGCTTCGTGTTCTTCCAAAGCCGAATAATAGACGTTCGATGCCTGGTCAAGATTGGCCTGCATGGTATTGAGACTAGCCAGCGCGGTTTGCGCTTCGGCCTGCTTATCGGCTGCCGTCGGATCGGCCAGCGCAATGGCAGGATTTATGCATAATGCAGCACCGATAAAAGCGGCGCCGCCCATAAAAGCTCGTCTACTAAGTGTGTTGTTCTGCTCGCTCATGAAGCCTCCCTGAATTGAGCATAAAATGCGTTGAGCACAAGCTGCCATTTATGGTAACAGAAAACCCCTGCCGGCTAAACCCTTCACGGCCTTGCATAGGCACATATTCACAAAATCACGCAATGAGGCACACTAAGAGCCAACGAATCACGCCCGAAAGCGCTTGAGCAGCAGGGAATTTGACACCACCGTCACGCTGGAAAGCGCCATCGCCGCCCCGGCCAGTTCAGGGGCGATGATGCCAAAGGCTGCCAGAGGAATCATGATTACGTTATAAATAAGCGCCCAAAACAAGTTTTGTTTCACCTTGCGCATCGTCGCGCGCGAAAGGCGAATGGCCATCACAAAATCGCTTAAGCGGTTGCGCATCAGCACAACCGAACCCGCATCAAGCGCCACATCGGTGCCACTGGCCATGGCCACGCCCACATCGGCCGCCGCCAAGGCGGGCGCATCGTTGATGCCATCACCCACGAAGGCAAGCAGGTTGTTTTCAGCGGGGAAAGCCCCTTTGACGGCAGCCACTTTTTCCGCCTTCTCGAAGGGTTTCACCTGAGAAAACACGTGGTCGGGGGCTATGTTTACCTGCTGGGCCACACGCAGCGCCGGGTCTTTGGCATCCCCGGTAAGCATGAAGGCTTCCATGGCGTAATCGGCGTACAGTTGCGCGATTGCTGCCGCAGAATCGGGCTTCACTTCATCGGAAAACGTGAATGTGCCCGCCTGGCGCCCATCCACCACGATGGTGGATCCGACGAATACCGCATGCCCTTCAACAATGCCTTCCACACCGCTGCCCACCAGGGCAACAAAGGTTTCAGCTTCGGGCACATCGTCTATACCACGTGCCGCCGCATAGGCAACAATGGCGCGCGCTAGGGGGTGCTCGCTTTTTGCTTCAAGCGCCGCCGCCAAGCGCAGGTCGGCATCGCTTGCCGTGGTCGCAAGCACACTGGGTTGACCCACCGTCAAGGTGCCCGTTTTATCGAACACGGCGGCTTTTAAGGCACACAACTTTTCTAGCACAGCGCCATCTTTGATAAGCACGCCCGATTTCGCACCGATGCCCATGCCCACCATCAGCGCCGTGGGCGTAGCCAACCCCAAAGCGCAGGGGCACGCCACCACAATAACGGCAACCGCGCACAAAAGTGCCTGCTGGAAGCGTTCGATGCCCGCCGGTGCCGGCCCCAACAACAGCCATCCCGCAAACGTGACCAGGGCAATAAGCAAAATTGCTGGCACAAAAATAGCCGCAATTTTATCGGCCAAACGCTGCACGGGGGCTTTTGACCCCTGTGCATCTTCCACCGCACGCACAATGCGCGCCAAAGTGGAATCGGCACCCACGCGCAACGCGCGCACACAAAGCGCACCCGTGGTGTTGAGGGTGCCGCCCGTGGTGGCGTCGCCCGCCTGTTTGAGCACAGGGATAGGCTCGCCGGTAAGCATGCTTTCATCCACTTCGGATGATCCCTGTTCAACCCGCCCATCGACAGGCATTTTTTCGCCCGGGCGCACCACCACTGTGTCGCCCACCATGACCTGGGAAAGCGACAAGGTTTCTTCCCTGCCGCCGCGCACAACGCAGGCCGTTGCCGGGCTTAGATTCATCAGCGATTCGATGGCCTGATTGGTCGCACCCTTTGCCCGCGTTTCCAGTATTTTGCCCAGCAGCACAAAGGTGATCAGCATCGCGCAGGTTTCAAAATAGGGCATGCCGCCGTTAACCATCGTGCCCGAAAACGTGATCCATACCGAAAAGACGAAAGCGATCGTAGTGCCCAGCGCCACCAGCACATCCATGTTGGCCGCACCGCCCCGCAGCGCACCAAGCGCCCCCTTGTAGAAGCGCGCGCCGCAGCCAAATTGAACGGGAATCGTTAAGACCAGCAGCAAAATATTGGCCGCAAACATCGCCTGCATCCCTGAGGGTTCGCCGCCCTGCGCAAAGCTTGCAAGCGCAGCACCCACCGCGTGATGGGCGCCGGGAAGCATGCCGATGCCCACAATAAGCACCGTCAGCACCAGTGAGGCCAGAAAAACGCGGAAATCGTGCGCGCGCGTATTCGCTTCCTTGGCGCGTCGCGCCTTATCAACAAGGGGCGCGCCCTCGGGTATGACTTCCGCCGAAAAAGAAAGTTTGTCGAAGATGCGCAGCAGGTCATCGACGCTTGCCTGGGAAGGATCAAACTTAACCAACGCCGTATTCGTTGCCAGGTTAACGGCACAGCTTGCCACGGCGGGGTGCGCGTTGAAGTTTTTCTCTATGTTAGCCGCGCAGTTTGCGCAGTGCATGCCTTCAATGGCAAGGCGCAGGGTAGCTTCGTTTTGCGCGGGAGATGTAGCGTTCATGCCTGCTCCTTTTGCGGAGTCGCAGTGTGTTTATCCATCGCTGCGGCGCTTGTCTTCCCCCAGATCAACCATTACTTCGGCGATGCCAAATTCCTGCTGCGCCGCCTCGATTTCGCGGGTTAACAAGGGGCTGCTAATTGCTTCAAGCACTTCAGCGCCTGCACGCTTGGCTTCTTCCCCCGCCGATTGACGGCTCAGCGTTTCGTCGGAAGTGGTGATGTAGGATATGCCGTTTTTCGTATCGCGGCGCGCCTGCACCCACAAAAAGAGGAAGCCGATAACGCCCGCCAGCGCCGAGGCCGAAAGGATGCCCACCTTGGCCGTGGTGACAACGGCCGCATCGGTAAACGCAAGGTTCGCCACGAAAATGGCCATGGTGAAACCGACGCCACCCAAAATGCCGGCGCCCACGATGTGCATCCACTGCGAATGTTCGGGCAGGTTCGCAATTTTGAGCTTCACCGTTATCAGGCTGAACAGCACAATGCCGATAGGTTTGCCCAGCACAAGACCCAAAAACACGCCATAGAGCGCAGGGTCGGCGAAAATGTTACCCAGCGAACCATCAATCAGGCACACCCCAGCATTGGTGAGGGCAAACAGCGGCAACACGGCAAAGTTGACCCAGGGATGCAGCGCGCGTTCCAGACGCGTGGCGGGCGGCACAACCTCGCGGGAAACGCGGCTTAAATGCGTGACGTTTTCGATGTAATCGGCCTGCCCCAAAATGGGCACATTCGCAATAAACGATTCGTTAGCCTGCTTCACCTTCGTGCCGGACCACGAGGCAAAGTTTTTCAGGTTCACGCGCGAACCCGCCGGGATGGTGAAGGCCAAAAGCACGCCCGCAATGGTGGAATGAATGCCCGACATAAACACGCACACCCATAGCAATACGCCCACCAACAGGTAAGGAACCAGCGAATAGATGTGTGAGCGGTTCATGGCTATCAGCACCAGCAGCACAACGCCCGCCGCCAAAAGCCACCCCACGGCGGGTGCGTGGCCGTAGAAAAACGCGATGATCAGGATGGCGATAATGTCGTCGGCCACGGCCAGCGTGGATAAAAATACGCGCACGCCGTTGGGCACCTTGTTGCCCAAAAGCGCCATGATGCCCAAAGCAAAGGCGATATCGGTTGCCGTGGGCACGCCCCAGCCATGAGCCGTTTCGGGGTTGGATGCGTTAAAGGCCAGGTAGATTGCTATGGGCACCAGCACGCCGCCGAAGGCCGCCAACACAGGCAGCAGCGCCTGGCGGATATTCGTCAGTTCGCCCACCGACATTTCATACTTTATTTCCAGGCCAATCATCAAGAAGAAGATGGCCATAAACACATCATTAATAATGTGGATGAGCGACATAGTGAACAGCGAATCACCGAACCCGATGGTGAACTCTGTTTCCCAAAACGCCATGAACGGTTCGTAGAAGCCGCTGTTTGCCACAATCAGCGCAACAATGGCGGCAGCAAGCATGGCTGCGGCGGCCTTTGTGGATGAATGCGTGAACTTAAGAAGCTTTCCGTAGCGAGCATGATGCCCTTGAACCTCTTTAATGAACAGGGGTTCTTGCATCGGATTGTTCGCTGCCATAACGCCTCCTTTGTGCTTGCTTGGGCACCTGTGCACCCAATATCTCTCCCGCTAAAACGAGTAAAGAGCTTTTATGAATCCCCTATTCTAACCGCTTGGCACCCCTGCGCCATCCACGATTCGCTTTCCGGAACCTTATCGTAACCGGCAAGGCGCGCTCACCTTGCGCCACGGACCAGTTTTCGCCACCTTCCCCCGGCTTTGCTATGCTTTCCCCCCTTTTTTTCAACGACCCTGCCACATGTCGAGCAAAATAGCTCAAAGTGCGCTATGCTATGCCTATCGGCTGGCGGAAGGAGTCAACTTCAGGGTTTAGGTGCGCATTCGCAAGAAGCGCCCAAGCAAGGAAGTTGTTCGCAGGCTGTTTTTTTATTCCCTACGAGGTAAGAGGTGAGCGCTAATGGAGATCACTGTCACCGGACGTAAGATGCCCATCACCGATGCTTTGCATCAGTATGCCGAAGAGAAAATCGGCAATTCCATGAAGGTTATGGACATCAGCCCCTTGAACGCTGAAATCATTCTTTATGTTGAAAAAAATCCTGCCAACCCACGACCGGCCGTGTGCGAAGTAACGCTGCGCACGAAGGGTCACATCATTCGCGTGGAAGAAAGCGAAGAAGACATGTACGCCGCAATTGACGTTGCTGCGGCCAAAGTGCTGCGTCAGCTGCGCAAATACAAGACGAAGGTCGTTGATCGTAAGGTACGCGGCGGCGAAACCGTGCGCGAAATTCCTGCCACAGGCGCAAGCCTTGATGAACTGATGACCGAGCTTTCCGGCGACGATGATGCTATTTTGCGCGTGAAGGAAATTTCATTCGAGCCGCTAACCGAAGAAGAGGCGCTGGTGAAGATCGACCTTTTGGGTCACGATTTCTTCGCCTACACCGACCGCGATTCCGACAAAGTGCGCGTGCTCTATCGCCGCGATGACGGCGGATACGGCCTGCTCAAGCAGAAAGACTAAGGTCTTAGCGCAAAGTCGCACCTTACACGTAACACCAGGGACGCCCCAAAATCGGGCGTCCCTTTTTTTGCAGCATCGCCCAGGGGGCTTCAGAATTGACCGCGCTTTTACCGGCGCACCCCTTAATCCAAAAACGCTTCGTTTAGGGGGAGGTTTAAGGTGGCGGCTAGGGTGCGTAGGTTGGCGTCGGTGATGGTTTGGGGGAAGTGGGGGCCGCCGTTTAGGGCGCAGGCTTGGGCGTGGATTGCGGCGGATTTTTCGAGGGTGTGCATGAGGCCAAAGGTGGTGTCGAAATCGGGGCCGGCGCACAAAAGGCCATGTTGCGCCCACATAATAGCATCGTAGCTTGCCATGAGGGCACCCGTTGCCTGCGCCAATTCAGCGCTGCCGGGAACCATAAACGGCACGACGCCCACGCCGGCAGGAAACGCCATAAGGCATTCGGGCATCGACCGCCACAGTATGCGCGAAAGCGTGCGCGCCTCAAGCGGCACCGCGAACGTAAGGGCAATAAGGTTGGTGGGGTGCGCGTGGTAGATCACGCGACACGCCCCGCCTGTGGCCTGTGCCCGCGCCGCATGGGCAACAAAGTGGCTGGCAAATTCGCTGGTGGGGTGCCCGCCTTCCTTGAAGCCCCACACTACGCGCCGCGCATTGCCCTGCGCGTTTATTTCCACAATGCCAAGGGCTCTCGCGGGATCAAGGCCCACATTGCGCAGGAAAACCCCGGCACCAGTGACCACAAAAAATTCGCCGCACATGTTTTCGGCCTGCACGCCCAGGGGCTCCCAAGCGCTGGGTTCTTCCCGAAAAAAGGACTGGCACGACGCCACTTCCGCCGCTGTCATACGATAGGTCAGGTTGCCGCCGTTGCGTTCATGCCAGCCCTGCGACCACCCATCGGCGCACAGGCGCACAAAGGCCTTTATGAAGCCCTGCTGTTCCACGGTCACATTGGACACCGCGCCACGCACCATCGAAATGCCCTCTTGAAAAATACTGGAAACGTCTGCCATCGCAACCCCTTCGTCGCCCAAACCTAGCCTTCGTACTTTGCCAAAAACTCCTTCGTGCGCTGGTGCTGCGGGTGATTGATCAGGTCGTTTGCGCTACCTTCTTCCACAATCACGCCGCCTTCCATAAAAATAATGCGGTCGGCCACGTCGCGCGCGAAATTCATTTCGTGAGTGACGATAACCATGGTCATATGCTCGGCCGCCAAATCGCGGATAACCCTTAACACCTCGATGGTCAGCTGCGGGTCAAGCGCGCTGGTGGGTTCGTCGAAGTAGAGGATAGCAGGGTTTAAGCACAACGCACGCGCAATGGCGACCCGTTGCTGCTGGCCGCCGGAAAGTTCGCAGGGCACCATATCTTCTTTGCCCTCCAAGCCCAGCTTCGCCAAAAGCCGCCGCGCTTCGGCAAACACTTCTTCACGCGGACGCTTCTGCACCCCTATCGGCGCGTCGGTGATATTTTTCATCACAGTGTAATGCGGAAACAGGTTGAAGTTTTGAAACACCAGTCCAAAGCGCATCTTGGCAGCTTTTTGCGTGGCGCGATCGGCGTAGATTGCGCGCCCTGTCGCATCGTTTTCGGCAACAACCACGTCCCCATAGGCCAGGCGCCCCGCCTCAAAGGTTTCCAGCAACGTGGCGCAGCGCAAAAAGGTCGATTTTCCCGAGCCGGAAGGCCCGATAATGGCCACGACCTCGCCTTTTTCCACCCGTAGGCTGATGTCGTGCAAGACTTCGGTTTCCCCAAAGCTTTTCTTGATGTGATCAAGGCTTACGATGGCCTGCGCGCGTGCATCCATACCGACACTCCTAGTCATGGTAGTAGTTCAGCTTCTTTTCGCTGTGGTTCAAAATGATTTCGACGCACAGGTTAAACAGGTAGTAAAACACGCCCGCCACCACAAAGGCCGCCATGCCCTTTTGTGCCGCCACGACCGATTTTGCCACGGTGAACATTTCGGAAACGCCGATGGCGAAGGCCAGGGAAGTATCTTTCACCAGCGTGATGATTTCGTTGCTCATAGCAGGCAAAATACGTTTGATGACCTGCGGGAATATGATTTTCATGAAGGTCTGCGCCTTGGAATACCCCAAAACGCTGGCCGCTTCATATTGCCCGCGCGGCATGGACTGGATGCCGCCGCGATAGATTTCGGCGAAGTAGGCCGCGTAGTTGACAATGAAGGCGATGACGCACGCCCAAAACTTATAATCGCTGCCCAATTCAATCTGGAACAGGTAAAACGGTGCAAAAAACACGAAGAACATCTGCAGCATCAGCGGGGTGCCGCGCATGACGGAAATGTAGAAACGCGTGATCATGGCCAGCGGCTTAAAGCTGCTCATGCGCGCAAGCGCCACCACCACGCCCAGCGGCAGCGAGCCCACGAGCGTCAAAAAGAAAATCTGCAGCGTAACCAAAAACCCTTCGCCCAGCAGCGTCATCATCGTCGCCATATCCATAAACGTGTCCTATCTTTCTTCCACGATACACACAAAGGAGCCCTCACATGAAGGGCTCCTGTAATTTACCACTTTATTGCGTAGTAGTGAAACCCGCACACCTTAAGCTTTGAGAATCCACATGTCGTAGCTGATGCCCTGGTCGGCGTATTTTTCGGCAATCTTTTTAACGGTGCCGTCGGCAACCATTTCTTGCAAGGTTTTCTGCACGGCTTCAGCCTGTTCGGTGTTGCCCTTCTTGAAAGCGACCGCGTAGTGTTCGGAAGAAAGCTTTTCATCGATGATGGTGTACTTGTCTTCCTTGCCGCTTATCTGAAACTTGGCCACGGGCAAATCGAGCGCCACCGCATCAACGGCGCCACTTTCAAGCTGCATGAAGGCGGTGTTGTATTCGCCGATGGTGTCGAGTTTTTTGAAGGTTGCAGCCAAAGCGGCCTGGTCGCCGCCAGCCTCAAGCAGATGCAGGGCAGCGGAATCGGCCTGCGCCAGCACAACCTTGTCTTTCAAGCCGGCAAAATCGCTGATGTTCGAACTCTTTTTTGCCACGACAACCTGGCTGTTATCCATATAAGGACCGGCAAAGGTGTAATCATTTTCGCGGCCTTCCATGGTGAAGCCGTTCCAAATGCAGCTGATCGAACCGCTGTTGATCAGCGTATCCTTCGTATCCCAGTTGATGGGTTCAAGCTTGCATTCCCAACCATTGCGCGCGCATACCTCTTTGGCCAGGTCAAGGTCGAAACCGGTCAATTCGCCATCGTTCCCCACATAACCATAAGGGGGGAAATCCTGGTCGAAACCGACCGTAAACGTGGTGCTGGGCGCCGCGGGCGCGCTTTCGCCTTCGGCCTTTTTGTCGGTCGCGGCACCACCAGAGCAGCCCGCGAGCACGACGGCCGAAAGGCACACCATGCAGGCAACACTGGCAAGAATCATAAGCTTTTTCTTCATGGTAAAACTATCCCTTCCCTCTTGCGATACAAGCACACTACCGCACTTTATGACTTTACTGCGCTAAAGCGTTAGGAAAGTATACCATAGCCGCGCGCCCGCCTTCCAAAAACCCCGCGAACGGTTTTGGGACACGCTGCTGGCACACCTGCAGCTTGTCAAAGCCAGATACCTGCGGTAGAGGAAACCCCTACCGTTGCCCAAGCTTCCTAAAAGTGTCATGTACAACACTTTTAGGTTCCAAAAAATGTATTCGATTGCATTTTTCGGAAGATAAAGCTATTCTGAGCTTACGAAAGGAAGGGGATGCCGCCATGGACAGAAACGCGCTTTGCAAGCTCAATGCCTGGAAAACCAAGAAGCGGCGCAAGCCTTTACTTCTCTATGGGGCTCGTCAGGTGGGCAAAACGTACTTGCTAAAAGAATTTGGATCACGCAGCTTTGATCATGTTGAGTATTTTGACCTAGAAAAACAAGCAACTGCCCGAGCAGCTTTTTCGGGAGATCTTTCGCCTAAGGTTATTCTTGCAAATTTAGCCCAGGTGGCCGGGCATCCCATCGACACCACAAATACGCTTATTGTTTTTGATGAAGTGCAGGCATCAAACCGAGCGCTCGCTTCCCTGAAGTACTTTTACGAAGACATGCCAGAGGCCTACGTTGTTGCGGCGGGAAGCCTACTTGGCGTGGCCGTTAACCGTGAGGGCTATTCTATGCCCGTGGGCAAGGTGGATACACTCACGCTGCACCCAATGGCATTTGATGAATTTTTAGCAGCGATTGACCAGGGTTCTTTAGTGGATGGCATCAAGAGCTGCTACGCGACGGATGCGCCTTATTTCTTACACGATCGAGCGCTTGAGCTTTATCGTGCCTATGTTTTGGTGGGGGGCATGCCGGAAGCCGTATGTATCTATGCAGAAACTGGCGATTTCAAAGAAGTCGCAGATGTGCAAAATAATATTCTCGATTTATACGTAGCTGATATGGCAAAATACGCGCAGCCCTACGAAACAGCGCGCATTATGGAAGCTTGGCACAGCGTAGCAGCCCAGCTATCGAAAGAGAACAAAAAGTTCCAATATAAGACCGTGCGCAGCGGCGGACGCGCAGCTCAATACGATACGGCGCTTACCTGGCTTTCAGCAGCTGGTCTTATTACGCGATGCTTTCAGGTAACATCGGGACATATCCCCCTTTCGGCGCAGGAAAACAGAGCTGCCTTCAAAGTGTATATGGCCGACACGGGCTTGCTTTCTGCAAGCATGCAATTGAAAGCCGCCCTGTTGTTAAACCAAGACGACTGGAAAAAAATTGATGCGGGTGCGCTCACGGAAAATTACGTGGCCCAGGCTTTGGTAGCAAAAGGGATTGTGCCACGCTACTGGGTAAGCGAAGGAAAAGCGGAGGTGGATTTTATTATCGCCACCGCTGCGTCTGCGGCCGTTCCCGTGGAGGTTAAATCCTCGAATAACGTACGGTCAAAAAGCCTGGGTGTCTATCGGGAAAAATACCAGCCCACATACGCGCTACGCCTTTCCACAAAAAACTTTGGTTATGAAAACGGCATCAAAAGCATTCCCCTCTATGCGGCCTTTTGCATCCAATAGTTAAACGTGCCCGCGTGCGCTGCGCGCAGCGCGGGGATGCGAACCTTGGCAAATCCGGCAGTGCTTCTTGGCCGGGTTTTGTGCACCTTGGGTGTTTGGGTATGGAAGCGGGTGGTCAATCTTGCTACAATAAGGGCAATCAGCGGTGTCCGATTGGTTGAAGCTTCCAGGTGGCGCAGACTTTGTAAGCCGCTAGAGTTTCCCCTCTAGCGGTCTTTTTTATTCTTCGTCATTCTATTTAGGACAAACTCAACAACATCGAGCAGAAAAGCCAAAATAGTACAGCTTGCCGCAAGAGCTACGAGAATCTTCATTGGGATCACCTCCTCGGTAGGAGCGTCACCCGTGGATACCGCTGATTACTAGTCTATTCCAACACACTTGAGGCTGCGGATGCTTACTCGATGAAGGTTTGGCTTGACAAAAACCTTGGCGCGGGCTTAGTGTTTCAGGCCGGAAAGTAGGCCTTTGTTGGCGGCGGGTTTGGGTAGGGCTATGAGGCGAGGCTCGAAATCTAGCAGCTCAGCTGTTTTGATGGACGGCGAAACTACCAGGCATTTTTTCAGGCAGATGTCGGCACAAGCGTTGCATTGCACGCAATCGGCCAGGGAAAACTCCAGATAGCTGCCCTCGCCGTTTTCGGGGACGATTTCGCTCTTCTTCAAGGCACCCGTCGGGCAAAACACCGTGCACATATCGCAGCTGGTGCACACCTCGGTATCAATTTCGACGCTGCCCCACAAACGCGTAAACACCTCATCTACCTGCGGGGTGCCAATGCGGTCGAGTGCATCGAGTATGTTCATGCGGCGCGTGGCGCTAAACTGCGGCAAGCTACCGCTATCCAACACGCGCAAGCGCTCCTGCATCGTCGGCTCCGCCTCGTCGGCCTTTAGCGCCTTGACCACGGTTTTCTTCGCGGTATCCTTCGCAGCGCTTCTGGTGTGCGAGAAAAATCCCCGGCGCGATACCCCAAACGATTCGGCCGCATCTTCGCGCACCAGCACGCCTTCCGGAAAAACGGATGCACGCTGCACCAAAAGCGACGATCCCCAGGCCTCTAGCAAGGTGTTGGCGCAGGCCACCGTGTCGTCGATACCCCCGTTAGTCGCCCGATACTTGCACGTAGCACAGGTGCCATCCACCAGCACAATCGAGGCCACATCATGCGCCGCCAGTTCAACCAGCACGCTTTCTTCTACGCGCGCCAGGCAGGGCACTTCCGCAAATTTTTCGGGGTCGGCAAGGCGCTTGGACGCGATGCGCGCGCAGGCGAATACGGCGTGCCCGCCTGCCGCCACACACGCATCCGCAACCTGCGCGGCCACTTCTTCGTCAAGCGGCTTTGTCGAAGCTAACGCCTGCGTGGGACACACCACCGTGCATGCGCCGCACGACACGCAAAACGCCATGTCAAAAGTCAGCTTGTTGTCGTGTACGCTCAGCGCGCCTTGTGCCGGGCACGCCTGCACGCACTTGCGGCACGCCGCGTTGCGATTGCGCACCGCGACGCAGCGGTCGGGGAAAGGAAGAACGGCCTTCGTTCCCAGCGTTTCGGCCATTTCCATGAGGTCGGAAAGATTCGGCATCTAGCTATCACTCCTCAAAAAACGCCTTTTCCATCATATAAAGTTCTTCGGGCGTGTTGGCATTGATGAAACAGCCGCCCATCGGTTCGGCCTTAAGCACCTCAGATTGCGGAAGCTCGCACACGTTTACGCTGTCGAAAAACGATTGCGCACGCCTGCTGCCCTGGGAAAGGGCCTCTTTGATAGCTTCCATGCACACGTCGCGGCGATAGAGAGCATGAAAGGGTTCGTAACCGTGATTGTTCACCGGCACCACCACATCGGCGCCGCTTTGATCCATGGCGATAACCTCGCGCGCAATAAGCGAAGGTGACGCACACAGCATGTCACACGCGACGATGGCGACATAGGGGTTTTTGGCCGCCTGCAGTGCCGAATAGATACCTGGCAGCGCTCCACGAAAATCATAAACGTCAGGAATTAACCGAATGCCCAATTCGGGGTAATCGGTATGCAGAAAGCCTAGGTTTTCAGCTTCGTTCGTGGTGACGATAAAATCATCGGCTACGGGCGACACGCGTTCGACCATGCGGCAGATTAGCGGCCTGCCGGCAAAGGGAACCGTCGCCTTGCTTTGCCCCATGCGCCGGCTTTCGCCACCCGCCTGAACAGCCACGGTGATGCGATGACGCACATAATGCTTGCGCAAAAAGGCACACACGCCCGCCACATCGTTGATGTCGAAACAGGGAATATGATAGAGGGCAGCGGCTTCAAGTGCTTCGGGAATATCGCTGACAATGGCCACCGTGCAATCCGTAGGCATCTTGTTGGTTAAATCGTCGCGATCGGGAAACTGGGTTGCCAAAACGTCTTCATGCTGGGCAGCGGGTATTTCGTGCGGCTTGAGGCGCGCGGCCTGCACAAAATCGACACCCAGGGGCGCACCCTCTTTGGCCGCCCGGGCAAACACCTGCGCCACGCGAAGGTCGGCAGGGTTGCCCGCACGCATAACTTCGATGGTGGGCAGGCCGCTTTTGCGGTAACCTTCAACCACAACAATGTCGTGACCAGGCATAGTATCAAGAATATCAGAGCATTCCTTTTCGCCTTCAATGGTGCGAATGCGCGCAATTTGCCCCGGGGAAGCAATGACTGTTTCCCGCGCGCCCGCAGCGCGATGCCGATAGGAATCCTTGCCGGGGATGTCGATATCAAAGCCCTGGTGGCTGTGATGCTTCACGCTGCCAACGTCAAGCCCGCTTGCGACCAGACACGCAATAACGCCTTCTATCAGCGTTGTTTTCCCAGAATTGTGCCGACCGACAAACGATACCGCCGGAGAAGGTAATTTGATACTCGTCTGAAACGCCACGTTGCATCCACCCTATCTGATTAAAATCGGCCAATGAAGTTTCCCCGCATTATACCCCAGCGCAAGCACAGAGAACCCAAGAGGAAAACAGGATGCAAGACCTTCAATTTGAGGGCACATCCGGAGCTTTACTATTGTAGCTTCATCCCTAAAAAGCGCTCGGCGTTGTGCCAGAGCATTTTTTCGCGGTCGGCTTCGGAAAAGCCTAGGTCGCAGAAGCGTTCTAGCTCGGTTGTAGGATTCCACATGGGGAAATCGGCACCGAAGAGTATGCGGTCGGCACCGTAGGCGTCCACAAGGCGTTTTGTGTGTGCATCCCCGATAAATCCCATGGTGGACGACATATCCAGAAAGCAATTTTCGTTTTCCAGATAGGTGATAGCTTCATCTTGAATGGACCATCCCCCAAAGTGCGCAGCATCAACGACAAGGTGGGGAAAGGTATGCAGAATATTTTGCAAGCGACGCGTGTGTGAATAATCGTAGCGGTAATCGCCCGTATGCACGATCAGGGGCAAACGGCCTTCGATGATTTCGTAGATGCGCATCAGGCGCGAATCATCCATGTTGACCTTCTGTGTGTCGGGATGCAGCTTGACACCGCGCAAACCCAAACCAATAGCGCGCTCTATTTCCGCTTCAGGATTGGGATAATCTTGATGCATGGCCGCAAAGCCGATAAATTCAGGATGCATGCGGCATTCTTCGGCAATAAAATCATTGATGCTTTCCACCACGTTGGGCTTCATGGCCACCGAATGTACAACAAAATGAGTAATGGGCGAATCCTTCGTTGCCTCCAAGAGCGCTTCAGCATATCCACCACCGAACATTTCGATATCATAAAAATCCCCGACACTATCGACCGCCTTGTCGGCGATTTTTTCCGGATAGATGTGGGCGTGAATATCGATAACGGGCATGGGTTGCTTCCTTCGCATGAAATGGGCACCCAAGGCGCCGCAAGCCTTCATTTATGTATCCACCCATACTAATGCGCCCGCCGCCGCAGCGGTAGACGCAATAGTGTATTTCTGTCCGAAAACCGTACCTGCCAAGCCTACCCTAGGAAGGATGGGTAACCTCAATTGACTTCATGGAGCAAGCCTCTACGCAGCCAAGCAAACAGGCGGACTACCCGCAAAAATAGTTCGGCTGCACAAAAGTTCCGCGCAAGCGCTGCTATCACAAAAGCGCAGGACACGATATACTATACAAATGCACAATAGTTCAAGGGGATGCACCAACAACACTGAATAGTGGCGTCAAAGGAGAACTCCGTGGAGGGTAACGAAGACGAAAGCGTATACGTTCAAGAACATACGTATGTCATCGACCACACATACCGGCTTGTCTATCTTGACCCTGCAACAAGGGACCTTTTTCCTTCCGCACACACGGGTGACACCTGCTTTACCGCGCTGCGCGGCATCGGCCATATTTGCAAAGATTGTCCCTGGCACAACCGAACTTCTTCCACCAATTCATCGACACAAAACCTTATTTACAATCGTGAACTTAAGCAGTGGCTCACGGCTTCCTACATTACCGTCGAGTGGCCGCAGCACGGCAATTGCGTGGTCATTGCAGCCAAAAATATCGATGAAACCAACAAGGATTTACTGTATTCCTTCAGCCAACAGGATTCTTACGATGAACTGTTCGAAATCGACACAACCGACGATGCCTATAGAATTTTGTATTGCGATAAGAACAAATTCATCATGCCCGCTCTTGCAGGAAAGCTGTCGCAGGCTATCGCCAAATGCGCCGACGTGCTGGTACACCCTAACGACCGGAAAGATTTTTTACACTTCTGGGAACCGGGGCATTTCAAAAAGGCTCTCGAACAGCGCGGAATGATTAAGAGTGAGTACCGCAAAAAACTGCGCTCGGGCGAATACAGCTGGGTCGCGCAGACAGTGGTTCCTGTTCAGCGTGGCGAATGTGATGGAAGTGTCTTTTTCTGCTTTGTTGTCGATATCGATAATCAGAAGAAAAGCAACCTTGAACGCAAATATATAGCGGGCACGTTCGCACAAAAGTATAGCGAGAATGATCCACTGACTGGCCTATTCACCAATTTCGTTTTCTACGAAAAAGCGGAAGCCTACATAGAACAGCACCCCGAAGAACCGCTGGATATGCTTTACCTCGATATAGAACACTTCAAGATTCTCAATGAATGGTATGGTCGCCATGAAGGGGATCGCCTGCTCAAGGCCGTAGGGGATCACCTTGCCCGCATCGGCGAAGACAACCACGGCATCGCCGGCTACTTCGGCGGCGATGATTTCGTCATGTTGCTGCCCCATAGTGCTGTCACAAAAGACCTGTTGGAAGGGCTGCTCAACTTCCCCGCCACCATTTTTGAAGACAGCATCGGATTTTTGTTGGTCATCGGCATTTGCGCCATCGACAACTGCACAACACCGGCGGCAACCCTCTGCGACCACGCCTTAACGGCGCTCAATTCCGTAAAAGGCAATTACACCACCCGCATCGCCCACTACGACAGCAGTATGACGCAGGACCTTGAACAGGACCCGAAAATTTTGCTTGAAGTGCAGCGCGGCCTGAAAAATCATGAATTTGTGCTGTACTGGCAGCCCAAATGTAACATAAAAACCCACAAAATCATCGGGCTGGAAGCGTTGGTGCGCTGGCAGCACCCCGAACGCGGCCTGGTCATGCCCAATGAGTTCATCCCGCTGCTGGAAAAAAATGGCTTCATCGCCAGCCTTGACCTTTTTGTCTGGGAAGAAACCTGTCGCATTTTGCGCGCGTGGATCGATCAAGGCCACCAGCCCATTCCTGTTTCCATCAATATTTCGCGCGCCGATATGTATTCGGTCAATGTGGCAAAAACTCTTGAGCATCTGATCAGCACCTATCGCATAGACCGCGCGCTGCTTGAACTTGAAATCACCGAAAGCGCCTACGTCGAAGATTCGCGCATGTCGGATGTGGCCACCCAATTGCAAGGGCTGGGCTACACCATCCTCATGGACGATTTTGGCAGCGGCTATTCTTCGCTTAATATGCTGAAAGATATCAAGGTCGACATTCTGAAAATTGACATGGGCTTCCTCAAGCTTTCCGCTTCTTCCACCGGGCGGGGCGAAAACATCTTGCAATCCGTTATCAGCATGGCGCGCTTGATGGAACTTGACGTTATTGCCGAAGGCGTGGAAACGCAGGAACAGGTTGATTTTCTGGCAAGCCTGGGCTGTAATTATGTGCAAGGCTACTTTTTCTTCAAGCCGATGTCGTGCGCCGATACCAAAAAACTGCTTCTTATTGAAGACAATGTGGATTACCTGGGCATGCACAAAAACCAGGTGGGCAGCATTCGCCTGACCGATCTGGTGCACGACAACCTGGAAAGCCAAACGATGCTGGATAATTTGCTGGGCGGCATGGCTATTTACGAACTGTGCGAAGGCCACGTTGAACTTTTGCAGGTAAACAACCACTACTGTCGTATTACGGAATGCACCATAAGTGACCTGGAAGAACACCGCTATTCCATGGGCGATATGGTACACCCCGACGATCTTGCTGCCATGATGAGCCTTTTTGACCAAGCCGAAGAAAACCCCGCAGCCGGCGCCGCAGGAACCATTCGCCGCTACCGCTTGGCGGGAGGTCTGATGTGGGTTCATTGCAACATTTTCTTCCTGCGCGAACAAGACCACAAGAAAATATTTTATGCCACGCTAACGGACGTAACGGATCAAAAAGAACAAGAAGAAGCCCTTTACGCTTCCCAGAAGGCGCTCAACAAAATGCTCGAACTTTCATCCCTCAATCAAGATGCACCCAAGCTCGCCACCAAAAACCGCTAAAAGACTTTCACTAGCAGATAGCTTTAAAAGCTGATGCCGGCGGTCATGTGCATCATGTAGAAGGCGAAGCGCATGATGAAGATGCCGGCAAACACCAAGGTGCAGGCACCGATATCGAAGGGAAGGCTGCCCTTTTTCCCGCGCAGGTGTGTGCTTGCGCTGAGCGCTATGGCTGCGGCGGCAAGCACGCTGAAGGCAGCGATCATGGCGGGATAGTAGGGCACTAAATCAGCCGCACTTGCGTAGGAATTTACCGTTGAGGTCAGCGTGGCGTTTTGCAGGCCATACACAGCGATATTGGCCACAAGCGCCACGCCAGAAACCAAGCAAAGTGCCCGGCCCAGCATACCGCGCGCATCTTGCAAGCGCGCGACGCGCAGGCTTGCAAGGGCAAGCAGTGGCCCGCCCAACAGGGCATTTAACCACAGGCTTAGGGGCACGTAGGCACTATTCCACGAGATAATGGTATCAGCTGCGTAGGCAAAAGCAATCGCGCCTACCAGGACAAACCCCGCCAGCACCGTCAGAATCAACCACAGTTTTTGCAGGCGCAGGCGCGGCGTTTCGGAAAAAGACAAAAGCCAATAGGTTCCCGCCAAACCCAAAAAGAAAACGGCCGCAAACACTTCGTTTGAAAGCGGGCTTCTACCCACACCCAAAAGCACGTAAAGGGCGTTGGCCGGATTTCCCAAGTGCGTGGCCGAAGCCACCAGACCCACAAGCGTTACCACCAGGGGAATGCACAAAAACTGGTTGATGCGGCGGCGCAAGGCATCGTCAAGCGGCGCGAAAAGCAATACAAGGCTCATGACAATAAAGGCGACCGTTCCCGACGGTGCCAGCGTGGTGAAAAGCACCAAGGTGATTTCACCTAAGGCCGTTTCAAAACCACCTTGCATGAACCCTCCTTCTAAGCGCTAGCGGTAAAACTTCGGATGCACTACATCAATAGCAAGCTGGCTGCCTAAGCCTTCCAAGCTTGCCTGGGTCAACCGAGCCAAGCCTTCGTAAAACGGCTGTTCGGCGCAATCGGCCAACAGGGTAAGAAAATGCGACGACCAGGGCAGCAGGTGCAGGCGCAAAAAATCCTCAAGCACTTCGGGCTTGTTTTGAGCTATCCACGTCATAAGCAGCAGCAAAATACCGATATGGTCTTCGGGAGTTTGTTCGTCGGTCGTGCGCTGAATGCCCACTTCACGCAGCCATTGGCGCAAAGCCAAGCAGGTCTGCCCAAACACGACGCATTCGCGGTCGGTATACACCGAACCCCAGGGCGGAGCAGGTTTGGGGGCAGGGCCTATAAACAGGCGACGGTATTCCCAAATTAATTCTTCATTTCCCAGGCCGTCAGCCAGGCCTTCTTGCATCAGGGCAAGATTGCTTGCAGCAGCGGCCGGGGCAACAAACGGCCAATCCTGGGCAGCCTCGGCCACATCAAGGGCGGCGATGGCCGCAAAAGCCGGGGTAATATCGCCGTGTTCGGGGTCTTGCAGATAGAAGCCGCCCAGGCTTTCGCCCACAAACATAACCTGGCTGCAAAAATTCACATCGTTCAGTTTTTCGTTCATCACATCTCCCTTTGCGTGGACTGCCCTCAAAAGGCAGAAATGGGGTGCGCCCATTGTAGCGCACCCCACCTTGCCCTATGCCATGCAAGACACGCGCATGGTCACTCTACGTTCAATCTACAGGCCAACAGAAATCTGGATGCCGTAGAACACAAGACGGGCAAGGAAAACGCCTGCGATAGCCAGCACAAGCGCTAGGGCACAGATGGCGGGCGAACCCTGTTTGATCAGCGCAAACACTTCAAGCGCGGCGGCAAGCAGCGCGCACACCGCAAAGCCGATGGCGTAGGGCATCATCGGAGCGGTAAGCGCCGCACCTGAACACAGGGCGGTTTCAAGGGCGCCAACCATGCTCAACTGCATGAACAAGCCTGCAATCGCCAGCACGGCACCGGCAAGCACCAAGATGAGGGCAACGGTTTTGAAAGCCGTCTGCCGCGCATCATTAAGAGCACAAGCCAAGCCCAGCACCAGGGTGCCCAAGCACATGCCACCCAGCAGCGCGAAGCCCAAAATCTGCACGGGAACCAGCGGCGTATTCCACGAAGCGATGGTGGGGATAACATAAGCCATGCCCACAAACAGGGCAAACACGATAGCCAACACAGCCACAAGGGCGGCAAAAATCTTGCGAGCGCCGCCGGCCAGCTTGCCGGTAAAGGCGAGCGCCCAATAGACGATAGCCACAATAACAAACACGCTGCCCACCACAATTTCGTTGGAAAGCGGCGAGTGCCCGATGCCCGAAAACACATTGATGGCGTTAAGCGGACTTGTCAGGTGAATAAACGAAGCGACAAAACCGACCAGCACAATAAGCAGGGGAATCAGCGTCATCGTGTCAATCTTCTTCAGCTGTTCATCGGAAAACTTTGTGGTGAAAAACGCCACAGCCAAAGCGATGAAGGCGCCCGCACCGATGGGTGCCAAGGTGGTAAAAATTGCCAGAGGCATTTCAGCCATTGCTTGTTCCATAATTTATTGCACCTCCAGGGGGTTGACGACCTTGCCGTCCGCGCTGCCAGAGGGCAAAGCGTCCTTGCTCGGTTTGATATACAGGTTCGGATGCGTGAAGGAAGAAGCGGGCAGCGGAGCAATATCTGCGACGGCG
Organism: Raoultibacter sp.; assembly: GCA_036655915.1. Taxonomy (GTDB): domain Bacteria; phylum Actinomycetota; class Coriobacteriia; order Coriobacteriales; family Eggerthellaceae; genus JAVWGW01. Next base: position 6,446 of record JAVVPE010000005.1, on the reverse strand, counting down.
CCCAATTTTGCGATAACATCCACGGTGCCAAATTCAAGGGCACGCGCGGGGCAAGCTTCGACACATACCGGTTTTTCGCCTGCGGAAACACGATCCGCACAGCCATCGCACTTGACCGAATGGCCCTTTTCGCGATCGACCTTGGGGGCATTATAAGGGCAAGCCATGTGGCAATACCCGCAACCAATGCACTTGGTGGCATCAACGGAAACCAAGCCCGTTTCTTCATTTTTGTGCATAGCACCCGTCGGGCACACCTTTGTGCAGGCCGGATCGCTACAGTGGTTGCACGATAGGGAAACCGAATAGCTCATGCAATTGGTGGTGAAGCAACCTTGGGCATCGGCCGTTGTTGCGCCGCTTGTCACTTCATACACCTTGCGGTAAGCGACCCCTTGATTCAAATCTTTATAATCTTTGCAGGCGAACTCACAGGTTTTGCAACCGGTGCAGCGAGTTCCGTCGAAATAAAATGCGTACTGAGTCATCTCTTACTCCTTTCGTAGTCTCGCTGCTTAAGCCTTGGCGACTTGGCAGAGGTTCGTGTGTTGCGGGTTGCCCTTGGAAAGCGGTGACGGACGCTGCGTCGTGAGGGTGTTGATGCAGCCACCGTGATCGACGCGGTCGCCGTTCATGTCGGCATTGTGCCACGCGCCCTGGGAAATAGCGACGGTACCCGGTACGGTTTTCGGCGTAACCTTTGCCAGAAGGCGGATTTCGCCAAATTCGTTGAAGGCCCGCACGGTATCGCCCTGAGCAATTCCGCGTGATTCGGCATCGACGGGGTTGATCCATGCTTCTTGAGGATTGACTTCCTTCAGCAATTCAATGCCGCCCCACGAAGAGTGCGTGCGTCCGCGATAGTGGAAACCGGTGCACAGCAAGGGATATTCTTTGGTGCGATTTTCAACGCCATACCATTCGGGAATATACATAGCGATCGGCGCAAGAACGTCGCCTTCGGGCACTTCCCATTTTGCCGCCAGTTTGGCGATAGCTTCGGAGTAAATTTCAATCTTGCCTGAAGGGGTATCAAGCGCGCTTGCCACGGGATCCTTGCGGAATTTGTCCATGGAAATTTTGCCGTTTTCGCGCGTGCGGGTGTAAACGCCCATTTCCATCGCTTCATCGTAGGTGGGCAGCTTAGCGTCTTTTGCGCGCGATTTTTCGTAGAGTTCTTTGATCCACTCTTCCTGCGTTTTGCCTTCGGTGAACTTGTCTTTCACACCCATCTTGTCGGCGATGAGGGCGCAGATGTCATACCCGCTTTTGCGCTCGAACTTGACCGAGGTGCAGGGCTGGCCCGAAACCATATAGGCAACGTCGCCGCCCGTATCAACCTGGGACACCTGTTCAAAACGGAAAATATCCGGCAACAAAATGTCGGCGTATTTCACCGAATCGCACAGTACGGTGTCAACGCCCAAAATGAACTCGCACTTCGATTCATCCACAAGCACGTCGTGCGCCTTGTTGATGTCGGAATGCTGGTTGGTCATGCAATTGCCTGCATAGTTGATCAGGTATTTGATGCCCACTTTAAGCGCGTCGGCATTTTTGACCCCGTCACGTGTGGCGGTCATTTTTTCACCATGATCGATGGCGTCGGTGAACAAGAAACAGGGAATCGAAGTTTTCACCGGGTTTTTCGGACTGGGGATACTTTGCAATCCGATGCTGAAGCGATCTTCGCGAGTGCCATTATTGGTGCCCGGCAAGCCAATTTGCCCCGTCAAAATAGGAAGCATCATGATGGCCCAAGCGCCCCACTCGCCATTGCTGCGGCGCTGCGGTCCCCAGCCCTGATTTACATACAGCGGGCGCGTTGTGCCCACTTCTTTGGCAAGATCCTTAATTTTATCCGCAGAAATGCCCGTGATAGGCGCTGCCCACGCGGGAGTTTTTTCCACTTTGTCATAGCCCAAACCGAGGATGTAATCCTTGTATGATTTGTTCTGCCCCTTGGCGGATGCGGGCAAAGTTTCTTCGTCATAGCCAACACAATAGGTGTGCAGAAATTCTTCATCGACCCATTTGTTCTGGATCAGTTCATAGGCAATAGCGGCAACCAGTGCGGCATCGGTGCCGGGGTTAATGGGCAGCCATTCGGCGGAGTGGCCGGAAATCGAATCATTGAAACGCGGGTCAATCATGTAGATTTTGCCCTTGGTTTCTTCGCGCAGGCGCACCCAATCGTAATGCGTGGTCAAGCCGCCCTGACGTGTTTCTGTGGGGCTTGAGCCAAAAATCAAAATGAGCGCCGCATCGTCGGCCGTCTTAAACGAGCTGCCGCCGCTTTGTTTGGTGCCAAAAACGTAGGGGGTAATGCAGGAAATTTGTGCCGTTGAATAGCTGTTGTAGAAGTTCAGGTAACCGCCCAACAAAGACATCAGGCGATTGAAGGTGCGGGCAGTCGTGGCAGAAGAACCCGTTGCGTAATCGATGTAGACCGCTTCGTTGCCATAGGTTTCAATAACGCGTTTCAGCTCGCTGGAAATGGTTTCGATAGCCTCATCCCAGCTAATTTGCTCAAACTTGCCTTCGCCGCGCTTGCCCACGCGCTTCATGGGGTAATTGATGCGGTCGGGGCTGTTCATCCAGCGGCGATAGGTGCGCCCACGCAAGCAAGCACGCGCTTGGGGTTCATCCCATGCGGCATCTTTGCTTGAATCGGTGTCGATCCAAACCACTTCGTCATCTTTCACGTGAAACTTCAGCGCACAACGTCCGGGGCAATTGATGGCGCAGTGGCCCCATACAACCTTATCTTCGGCCTCGGCGTGCGCCTGGGGCACAGCAGAACCAAACAAGGACTCCGTTGCGGCCAATGATCCGCCCGCAACAGCCAAAGCGCCTAAAGCACCACTCGTCTTAACAAACGAACGACGGCTAACATTGGGCATTAACTCTGACATAGCATTCCTCCTCTTTCTTTTTTCTCGTCCTACATCCTATGCACGCGAAATCCCTTTTCTTCCCACGGGGATGTTCGCCAGATTGCTCTTGCACCAAATCTGATGGGGACACTGTATCCCCCGCCGCGCAAGGTCGTGTCACATAAAACATGGGTATTTTATATTTTGCCTGTTCAAAGCGGTGACCAAAACAGTCAATCCGCAAAATAGTCGATGAATTTTCCTGGATGAATATGATACTAATTTCATGCTATTTGGTGAAGAAGCAGCACACAACAAGCGCAGCAAACCCTTATCTCAGACGTTTTCGATAGAGTTAAGCCATGCATTCGCCGCAGCATCTAGCCGCCGGGTTCCCGCATGGCGTATACTCTCACCACTTGCGTGAGAAGAGGAGCTTATGCGCGCAGCGGCCATTATACAAACGCTTACGCCCAACGTGGCGTCGTTGGGTTACGCCCTGTTTTTGGCTATCAATGCCGCCGGGGTTTGGGGCGGGGTGTTCCCGTTTTTGCCCATGGAATTTCAGACGCCTCAGATCATTTTCCAATTCTTCTTGGCGCAATCGCTCGTGTTCGCCGTCAGCTATTTTGTTAGCGTGGCAGGCGTGTATTTTATCCCTGGGCCAACGCGGCGCTTTTTGGTGCTTACGGCGTCTATCCCCTACTTTATCGGATGGTGCTTCCTTATTGGCGCCATCTATATCAGCGATGCCGCCCTGCAACTTGTTACTGTGGGGGGCGCATTTTTAGGCCTGGGGTCGGCGGGCTTTTTCATGCTGTGGCAGCGATTGTTTGCCAGCCAAACAGCCGAAACGGGCAACCATGACCTTATTTTGGGCACCGCTATTTCGGCGCTGCTTTACTTTTCGCTGTACCTTATCCCCCGCGCGGTGACCGTATTTTTGATTCCCTTGGTGTTCCTGCCCTTGTTCGGGCTGTGCATCGTGTTGAAAAGCCGCACGATCGACCTTTCGCAACCGATGTTTGAAGATGTTCCGCGCAAGCATCCCCACGTGTACAAAAAGGCGATTCACGATTATTGGCGCAGCGCGGTTTGCATTGGCACGCTGGGCTTTTGCTGTGGCGTTGTGCGCGCGCTGGCAATTGGCGATGCGCAAGTGGGGTCGCTGGTGAATATTGCTTCCATGATCGGATCGCTTATTGCCGCGCTGGGGCTGCTGCTGCTGTGGCAAAACAAAAGCCTCCACATCAATGTGACCAGCGCGTATCGATTTTTCTTCCCGCTGCTTATCACCGCATTCGCCCTGATGCCCTTTGCCGGCCAAGCATTTTCCAGCATATATGCGGGCATGCTTTATGCGGTCTACAGCATCGCAATTATGCTGATGATGATTCAGTGCGCGCAGGCGTCGCGCGACGGCGGCATCAACCCGGTTTTCATCTACGGCTTTTTTGGCGGCATTGTCTATCTGCTGCACGACATAGGCTTTGTGGGCGGCAGCTTCGCCGAACAGGCCAACGTTTGGGGCATCAGCCCCATCGCCGCGGTGGCGCTGCTTTCTTTGTACCTTTTGGGCGTGATGTACTTCATTGGCCAAGGGGGGTTTCGCCAGGTGCTTTCCGGTTCGCGTGCCGCAGCCGAGCGCATCGAGTTCGTTTCGCTGAATGCGGAAGGTGCGCAAGGCGTGCTTGATGCGGAAGGTGCGAGCGCGAGTGCGGATGTGCTTGGGGCGGAAGGTGCAGCGGGTGCGGAAGCGGGGGCGGGCGCGCCTGGCGTGCCGGGTGCGGAAGGTGCGGCGGGCGCAGCACCGCCGGATGCTCAAGCGGAAACGCGCGACCAGCGGCCTTTCCACCATACCAACGCGCCGCAATACCGCGACCGCATTTCAAAGCAGTGCGCCCTGCTGCAGCAGCACTATCGCCTTTCGGCGCGCGAGGCCGAGGTGATGGAGCTTATCGTGCGCGGCAACAGCGTCGTGCGCATTGCCGAGGACCTGGTGGTTTCCGAAAACACCATCCGCACGCACTCCAAGCGCATCTACACCAAACTTGCCGTGCACAAAAAGCAGGAACTGATCGACCTTGTAGAAGTATTCAACCCCCGCAACCTACCCCAAACCCCCCACCGCCCACCATCCGCATAGAGCAAGGCCGCTAGTAGCTTGCCCCGTCGATTGCGTCGTGCGTGTGCTTGCGTTGGCGGATTACGGCGAAACCGCCTACCAGCCATACGGCTAGCAGCAACAAGGCTAGCGGAATGTGACTGTGCTGGTTGTCAAACGCTTGGGCACCCAAGGCGGGGTTTTCCAGCTGGCCTTGCAGGGTGGCGGTATCGGCCGTGGCTTTAGCGGGTGCTTCCGTTTTGACTGCGGTGGCTGCCAGGGTGGCCGGCGTTGCCAGAGTAGCAGCTTGCGGTGCGGCGGGCACAACTACGGTGTTGGTGCGTTCCACAATCGTGGTGTTGCCGCCATTGTTGTTGCCATTGCCCCCGTTATCGGGAACAGCTGGTGGTGTGGGTGGGTTAATCGGATCGACAGAATCAACCGGCGGCTTCGGCGGGTCGACTGGATCGGTAGGGTCAACTGGCGGCTTCGGGGGATCAATCGGGTCGATTGGGTCCACCGGGGGCTCGACTGCCTTGAAGCTAACATGGATAGTGGTGTTGCTGTAGATGCTGTTGATGTTGTAGCTGTAGGTTTTGGCGGTGGTGGTGCCCTCTTCCGTTGCCTTTACCAGTTCGCCATTGACACTAACAGATTCAAACGCGTAACTTTCTTTGGGGCTAAAGGTGCATTTTACCGAACTTCCCTCACGCACAAGTGTGGCATGATCAGAAGTAATGGTTCCGTTTTCCGCCGTGGCGGTAACGCTGTAAAAGTTAACGATAGGCGTCGGTGGCTTAGGTGGTGCGGGGATTTTCTCGAAGGTGGCGGCAATAGCAACAGTGTCGGCAACAGGAGGAAGCGTGAGGGTCTGGCTTGTGGCATCCTTTGCAACAAGACTTTCCTTGACATCTTCCCCGTTCACCGTAAGGGTAGCAACCTGATAGCCAGATGCTGGGGTAACGGTGAATGTGGGCTCACTCTTTTCCGCAAGCAAAATCTCAGCAGACGTTGAAGGTGTTCCGTCAAAGGTAAGGGTGCCGTTGGTACCTGCATCAAGGGTGGCCAGGTAGGAATAATCAAAGTTTTTAGCCTCTACCGTTACCGTTTTTTCCACATCGGACAGGTAGGGGGAATCTGCTTTAAAGGTGTATGTTACCAGCTTGGGAGGCGCGGAAAGCTCTACTTTGCCGTCCGCCGCGAGGTCCCGACCATCAATCTTTGCCTTGGACCGACCGGCAAACGCAGTAGCATCCACTTCGTAGGTATCACGTTTAATGACAGGGATAACCACATCTGAACGCTGCGGGGAAACCCAGAACCACTGAAGATTTGTGAGATTCTTCAGGTCGAGGGTGGTGAGTTGATTGTTGTCGCAATCCAACCCGGTTAGGGCAGTGTTGGCGGATACGTCGAGGGTGGTGAGTTGATTGTTGTCGCACTTCAGCCAGGTTAGGGCAGTGTTG
>JAVVPE010000004.1:0-50918 GCA_036655915.1 Raoultibacter sp. | reverse complement strand
CGAAAGTCTTATCGCCACAAAAAAACAAAAGCAATCGGCCGCAGGCACCAAACCCACCCACGACGGCAAGCGTGGGCAAACGTGCAGGGAGGGACCTCCCTGCAATACTAGCAACATTCCCAACAAAAATGCATAATCCCATTCAGTCTGGAATTATGCAAAAAAGGTTTGTCCAAGAAAGGCATCCTCAAAGCGGTTTTCGCTTGTGTCTTGCGCTAAAATGAAACGCTATGGCTGATCTTGAACACATAAAGCGGCAGTTGGCCGATGTTCCCACGCTTCCGGGTGTTTACTTGTGGAAGGATGCGGCGGGCGAAGTTATCTATGTGGGCAAGGCCAAGCAATTGCGCGCGCGCATGCGCCAATACGTCAACTTGCAAGATGAACGCGCCAAAATTCCGCTGATGCTTGAACAGATTGCTTCGTTTGAATATATCGTTGTTGAAAACGAACACGAAAGCTTGGTGCTAGAAAAAAACCTGATCAGCCAGTATTCGCCGTTTTTCAACGCCGATTTCAAGGATGATAAAAGCTACCCCTTCATCGCGCTTACCAAGGGCGATATGTTTCCCGCCATCAAATACACGCGCGAAAAGCACCGCAGCACCACCCGTTATTTTGGGCCGTATACCGATAGCCGTGCGGCGCGCGATTTAGTTGACATTGCCCGGCGCATCGTGCCGGTGTGCGCCACAAGCTGTGCCACCTGGCGCCACATGACGCGCAGGCTGCAGCGCGATGACCTCGGAGTATTTTTGGGCCAGGAGATGCGCCCGTGTTTCGATGCCCATGTGGGCATAGGGCCGGGTGCCTGCTGCGGCAAGATAACACCCGATGAATACCGCAAAAATATCAAGCGCATCGAACGCTTTTTGTCGGGACACCAACGCGAGTTTTTAGAAGATTTGCGCGACGAAATGAGCCAGGCGGCCGAAGAGCTTGATTTTGAGCGTGCGGCACGCATCAAGGCGCGCATCGACACCATAGAATCGCTGACCGACAAGCAGCACGTTGTTTCTTCGCGCAACCTTAATGCCGATGTCATAGGGGTTTTCCGTGAAGAAACCATCGCGGGCGTGCACGTGTTCATGATCCGTGAAGGCCGCGTTATCAATGGCAACGAATTTGTGTTGAACAAGGGTCGCGACATTCCCGATGAAGATTTGTTGCACGTATTTTTCCTGCGCTATTACGACACGACCACTTCGATTCCGCATGAGCTTATTGTGCGGGATATGCCCGAAGATGCGCAGGTCATGCAAGAGTGGCTGACCGAAAAACGTGCAAACACCCACGGCGCCCGCGTGCATTTTTCCGCCCCGCTCAAAGGCGAGAAATACGAAATGCTTGCCATGGCCGAAAACAACGCGAAGCACACGCTTATGCGCTACAAGGTGCGCACGAATTACGAAGACAAGCGCATCAACAACGCGCTGTTGCAGCTAGAAAGCGCGCTTGCCCTAAATGCCGCACCGATGCGCATAGAATGTTTCGACATTTCAACCATTCACGGCAAGCATTCGGTGGCTTCCATGGTGGTGTTTACCAACGGCAAGCCGGATAAAAATCAGTATCGCCGCTTCCGCATTCGCATGCAAACTGATGAATCCAACGACTTCGCCATGATGGGGGAAGTGTTGGCGCGCCGCTATGCCCCCGAGCGCATGGCCGATGAACGCTTTGGCGCCCGCCCCGACCTGCTGATAGTCGATGGCGGCAAGCCTCAGCTGACCGCGGCCATCCAGCAGCTTGACGCCTTGGGGCTAAGCGATATTGCGGTGGCGGGCCTGGCCAAGCGCGACGAAGAACTTTTCGTGCCCTGGCAAGAAACCGGCCCGGTGGTGTTGCCTTCCGGGTCAGCTTCGCTCTACCTGGTAAAACAGGTGCGCGACGAAGCCCACCGTTTCGCCATCACCTTTCACCGCGAAGTGCGCGCCAAGGCGATGACGGCCAGCGTGCTTGACGATGTGGTGGGCTTAGGGCCCGTGCGCAAAAAGGCGGTGCTGCGGGCGTTCAAATCGTTTCGCGCGCTGAAGGCGGCCACGCTTGCCGAAATAAAAGATGCGCATGTTGTGCCCGATGAAGTGGCCGAAGAGCTTTACGCGGTGTTGCAGCAGTATAATGAGACGACGACACAGGCAGTGCAAGTGCAGGAGGAAACACTATGAGCGATTCCCCATTCCAAAAACAAGCCGCGCAGGCGCCCGAAGCGCTGGGGGAAGCAGCCCCGCTGGGGGAGGGTGCCCCGCTGGGGGTGCTTGAGCCCGATTTGATCATCATCACGGGCATGAGCGGCGCCGGGCGCACCGAAGCCGTGCACACCTTCGAGGATTTGGGCTATTACTGCATCGACAACTTGCCCCCCAACTTGCTTATGAGCTTGGTAAGCCTTGCCAACATACCTGGTCAACCTGCGCAATCTCGCCGTTTGGCCGTGGTGTGTGATGCGCGCAACCAAGATTTCTTCTTCGACTTATTCAACGAATTGGCCCATCTTAAAGATGCCGGCCTTACCTATCGCATCATCTTTTTGGATGCAAGCGACGAAAGCCTGCTTGCCCGCTACAAGGCCAGCCGCCGCCGCCACCCGCTGTGCGACCGGTCCATGACCATCACGCAGGGCATCGCCCGCGAACGCAAACTTTTGGCCAAGGTGCGCGAAGCCGCCAACGCCATCATCGATACATCCACCCAGAAGCCGCGTGAACTGCGCGACCGTCTGCGCAGCCTGTTTGCCGAAGAAAGCGACCGCGAAGGCCTCAATGTGATCGTGTATTCGTTCGGCTTCAAACACGGTGCCCCCGCCGATGCCGATATTGTTATCGACGTGCGGTTTTTGCCTAATCCCTTTTACGAACCCGAACTGCGCTGCTTGACTGGCCTGGATGCCGAAGTGCGCGATTACGTTATTCAGCGCCGCGAAACCAAGGAATTTCTTGACCGCTGGTGCGCGCTTCTTTCTTGCATCATGCCTGGTTATGTGGCCGAAGGCAAGCAGCAGCTGGCCATTGCCGTGGGGTGCACGGGCGGCCAACATCGCAGCGTGGCCTTAGCCGTTGCAACCGGCGCTTTTTTGCGCAGCGAACGCTATCAGGTCAGCGTGACGCATCGCGATATTGCGTTGGCTGAAACCGTGGTAGAGAAGCACTGAGCCTGTGATGAAGCATCCCTTTACCCAAGATCCTTCGGCAACTGCCGCTTTCGAGCGCATCAAAAACACGCTGCCGCTTTCGGCATCCCATGCGCGTATGCGCGCGGTTGTTATCGGGGGCGGCACGGGCGCACCGGTGTCCATTCGCACGCTGCTTTCTATGGGCATCGAAACCAGCGCCGTTGTGGCCATGGCCGATGATGGCGGATCAACAGGCATTTTGCGCGAAGAAGCCAACGTGACGCCCCCCGGCGATATTCGCAAGTGTTTGGCAGCGTTCGCCGTTGACCCCAGCGACCCGCTGACGCGCGCGTTTAAGTATCGTTTTGAATTTGCCAACAACCATACGCTGGGCAATTTGATGCTTTCGGCCTTAGAAGATGCCACCGGTTCGTTTCCTGAAGCCATCGACATTTGCGAAAAATTGTTGGGAGCCTGCGGGCACGTGTACCCTTCAACGCTGGACAAAGTTACCCTGTGCGCTCGCACGCGTGACGGGGCTGTTTTGCAAGGTCAGGCGCGGGCCTGCCATTCGCAAACGGCGCTTGATCGCGTGTGGCTTGAACAGCCGGGCACCTGTTCGGCTTACGAGCCTGCGGCGGCGGCCATCCGCGCGGCCGACATTATCGTGCTTGGCCCGGGGTCGCTGTTTACTTCCATCATTCCCAACTTGTTGGTGCCGGGCATAATCGACGCCATTGCGGCTTCTGCAGGCAAAACGGTGTTTGTGTGCAGCTTGGCCGATATGCAGGGCGAAACCTGGGGGCTTTCGGCATCCGAACACGTGGATGCCCTGATGGATCACGGCATGGATGGCCTGGTCGATTACGTGTTAGTGCACACGCCCCATCCGCTGCGCCCCGAAGGCGGGGTGACCGAAAGCTTCAACGCGGCGTGTGGTGAAGGCGCGGCGACGGGCGCTTCCACCCTTGATGCCGCTTCCAAAGAAACGCTTGCCGGGCGCATTCGCCCCGTGGCGCTTAACTATACGGCGGCGCACTATATTCAGTCGCTGGGGCCGGTGGTTATTGCACGCGATTTGGTTGACCCGCAGCGTCCCACCTGGCACGACCCGCAGGCTTTGCGCGATGCTTTTGCGGGGGTGATCAAGCTGTGTCGTTCACGGCAGAGGTAAAAGAAGAACTGGCGCGCGTGGCACCGACCTGTTCGCATTGCGAAAAGGCGACGCTTGCCGCCCTGGTGCGCATCGAAGGCACGCTGTTTTTTAGCGGCCCGGGTAAATACCGCATCGAAGTGGCTACCGACGCGCCTTCGGTGGCGCGGCTGATCATCAAACTGCTGCACACCATATATTCGCTTAAAACCGAATTGACGGTGCGCCGCAGCGTGCTGCATAAAACGCCCAACTATTTAATAGGCGTGAACACGCAGCCCGGCCTTGAAGCGGCGCTGCGCGATATGGGCGTGCTTGCCGGCGACGGCCTTGAAATGGGTATCGACGCACATCTGGTTGAAAAGCAGTGCTGCGTGGCCGCCTATTTGCGCGGCGCGTTTTTGGGCAGCGGCTTCATTTCCAATCCGCGTGGCGATTTCCACTTTGAAATGACGGTGGAATCCGAAACGATGGCCCACGACATCGTGGCGCTGATGGAAGCAAAAGAAATCCACGCGCGCATTATGGCGCGCCGGTCCGCCTATACCATCTACCTCAAAAGCGGCACGGCCATAGCGGAATTTCTTGCCTTTGTGGGTGCCCACCAATGCGCGCTGGCCATGGAAAACGAACGCGTCATCAAAAGTGTGCGCAACGATGTGAACCGGCGCGTCAACGCCGAAATTGCGAACCAGGCCAAAAGCGCTTCTTCCTCGGTCGATCAAATTATGGCCATTCGCCGCGTTGTGGAAACGCACGGTATGGAAAAAGTGCCGCCCGCGCTGCAAGAATATATCAAGTTGCGCGTGACCTACCCCGATGCGACGCTGAAGGAATTGGGGCAGCGCGCCAACCCTCCGCTTTCCAAATCGGCCGTTTACCACCGCGTTCGCCGCATTGAACAGATGGCCGCCGAAATAATAGATTAAAATAAAACCTCGTGTGCCGCGCACGCTTCGGCATGCTTTTTTTGTGGGAAACCCTCAAGGGGTATAAGGCGCGAAACCCGTGGCTTATTATCGTGGAAAGCGTTCTGGTTTTTGAGTATCTTTATGAAAGGGGATACGTATGACAACGAAGGTAGGTATCAACGGATTTGGTCGCATCGGTCGCTTGGTGTTTCGCGCGATGGTAAACGATCCGGAACTTGAAGTGGTTGCTATCAACGATTTGGGCGACATTCCCACCATGGCTCACCTGCTGAAATACGATTCCATTCACGGGCGCGCCTTCGATAGCGTCACCGTAACCGCCGATGGCTTCAACGCCGATGGCCACGCGGTCAAGGTGCTTTCCGAACGCGAACCGGCCAAGCTGCCCTGGGGCGAACTGGGCGTCGATGTTGTGGTGGAATCCACGGGCTTTTTCACCGACGGCAACCTTGCCAAGGCTCATCTGGAAGCGGGTGCTAAAAAAGTTATCATTTCCGCGCCGGCAAAAAATGAAGACATCACCATTGTTATGGGCGTCAACGACGATCAGTATGACCCCGCCAAGCACAACATCATTTCAAATGCATCGTGTACCACAAACTGCCTGGCGCCCTTTGCCAAGGTGCTGCTTGATACTTTTGGCATCAAACGCGGCTACATGAACACGATCCATTCTTACACCAACGATCAAAAAATTCTCGATTTGCCTCACAAGGATCTGCGCCGTGCGCGTGCCGCCGCCGTTTCCATGATCCCCACCACCACGGGTGCTGCCCGCGCGGTCGCGCTGGTATTGCCGCAGCTTAAGGGTCGCCTTGATGGCTTTGCCACCCGCGTTCCCACCCCGGATGGTTCCATGGTTGATTTAACGGTTGAACTGGAAAAAGAGGCCACGATCGAATCGATCAACGCCGCCATGAAAGCCGCCGCGCAAGGCCCGATGAAGGGCATCTTGGAATACACGGAAGATCCGATTGTTTCCATCGATGTTGTGGGCAACACGCATTCTTCCATCTTTGACAGTGGCCTTACCATGGTTATGGGTGGCCAGGGCAACTTCGTCAAGTGCATTTCCTGGTATGACAACGAATGTGGCTATTCCAACCGCGTGAAGGATTTAGCTAAGATTTTGCTGTAACCTGACGGAGCCCTGGGGGATGCATGTGCCCCTCAGGGCTCCTGGTGTTTTAGGGATTGAGCAAGAGCAATAGCAAGAGTAAGAGTAAGAGCAGATTTGGACTGTTTTTAGGAGTGCTTATGGCTGGGGTTAAAACTTTGGAGCAGGCAGACCTTGCGGGTAAGCGCGTTTTGTGCCGGGTTGATTTTAATGTGCCGCTTAAAGCTGGCTGTGTTGCCGATGATACGCGCATTCGTGCGGCCTTGCCGACACTTACGTACTTGATTGGCCAGGGCGCACGCGTTATTTTGATGAGCCATCTGGGGCGGCCTGCCGGTACGGGCTTTGAAGCCGATTTCTCGCTGGCTCCGGCAGCGCGTTGTTTAAGCGAGCTTTTGGGTGCGCCGGTTGTGTTTGCCACCGACACTGTGGGTGCCGATGCCCAGGCCAAGGCTGCCGCTTTGGAAAAGGGGCAGGTGCTGTTGCTTGAAAACCTGCGCTTTGATGCGCGCGAAAAGAAAAATGATCCCGCTTTTTGCCAAGAATTGGCGGCCTTGGGCGAAGTGTATGTCAACGATGCTTTCGGCACGGCACACCGCGCCCACGCTTCCACAGCAGGCGTGGCAGCACTTTTGCCCGCCTATGCGGGCAAGCTGCTTTCGCGCGAGGTGGCCACGCTTAGCACCATGTTGGAAAACCCCAAGCGTCCCTTCGTCGCCATTTTGGGCGGCTCGAAGGTGTCTGATAAAGTGGCGGTTATCGATGCGCTTATCGGCAAAGTGGATACGCTCATTATCGGCGGCGGCATGTGCTTCACGTTTTTGCTCGCCCAAGGCAAGCAGGTGGGCACTTCTTTGAAAGAAGAAGCCTGGGTTGATCGCGCGCAGGCCATGCTTGCCAAGGCGGCCAAATCGGGTACCACCATTTTGCTTCCCACCGATGTGGTCGTTGCTGATCGCTTTGCCGAAGATGCGCAGACAAGCGTGGTGGCGGCCGATAAAATACCTGATGACAGGATGGGTCTTGACATAGGGCCTGAAACATCCGCCCTGTATGCCCAGGCGGTGGCGCAGGCAAAAACTGTCTTTTGGAACGGCCCCATGGGTGTGTTTGAAATGGAAGCTTTTGCGGCGGGCACAAAGGCTGTGGCCGAAGCGGTGGCGCAAAACGCGCAGGCAGATACCATTATTGGCGGTGGCGATAGCGTGGCCGCAGTCAACAAATTCAAGCTTGCCGAAAAGATGACCTTTATTTCAACCGGCGGCGGCGCTTCGATGGAACTGGTGCAGGGCGAAGCCTTGCCCGGCGTGGAAGCCTTGCGCTAGCACACCTGCCAGCTTGCCCACCTGGGCTTGCTTTTTGCTCAAACGCCCGCACGAAAAGTATGGGCAGCACTGTGCGCTACACTCTAAGCTGCAATGAAAGGAATGAAATGGCACGCAAACCTATGATGGCCGGCAACTGGAAAATGAACAACACCATTGCCGAAGCCGTGGTGCTTACCCAGGATATTTCAAATCAATACGACGATCGCTGGGATGCGGTTGATGTGGTGATATGCCCACCTTTTGTCGATCTAAAGCCGGCAAAGACGGTGCTCGATTTCGACAAAACACATGTTTGCGTGGGCGCACAAAACGTCTATTGGGAAGCATCCGGTGCGTTTACCGGCGAAGTTTCGGTGGCCATGCTCAAAGATATTGGCTGCACGCATTGCATCATCGGCCATTCAGAACGCCGTGCCCTGTTTGCCGAAACCGATGAAGCGGTCAACCGCAAGGCCAAGGCGCTTATTGCCGGGGGTTTAACACCTATTATCTGCGTGGGTGAATCGCTGGCCGTGCGTGACGCGGGCACCACAGACGAATTTGTGTGCGCTCAGCTGCGTGCTGCCGTTGCCGGCCTTGACGCCGAAGAGGTGGCAGCCAGCGTTGTGGCCTACGAACCCGTGTGGGCCATCGGCACCGGTCGCACCGCCACGCCGCAGCAGGCCGAAGCGGTATGTGCCGCCCTGCGCCAGACCATCGCCGAAATGTACGGGGACGCTGTGGCACAGGCCATCCGTGTGCTCTATGGCGGTTCCATGAAGCCCGAAAATGTGGAAGGCCTGATGGCACAGGAAAACATCGATGGTGGCCTTATTGGCGGCGCGGCGCTTAATGCGGCAAGCTTCAAGCAACTGATAGAGGCGTGCCTGTAATGAGCACGACCCCCGCATCTACCCCCGCATGCAGCGAAGCACCTCGCAAAAACCCTGCGCTGCGCACGCCCGCATGCCTTGTTATCATGGACGGCTTCGGCCTGGCAGCACCCGGGCCTACCAACGCCATTTCGCAGGCGCATACCCCCTGTCTCGACAAGCTTTTTGCCACCTGCCCCCACATAAAGCTTGAAGCCTCGCAGGAAGCGGTTGGTTTGCCCGCAGGTCAGATGGGAAATTCTGAAGTGGGGCACCTTAACATCGGCGCGGGGCGCACGGTGTATCAGGAATTGACGCGCATCAATCGCGCCTGCGCCGATGGCTCGCTAGAACACAACGAAGCGCTCAATGAGGCTATCGAAGTGGCTAAAAAACCCGGCGCAGCCCTGCATGTGATGGGTCTGCTTTCCGATGGGGGAGTGCATTCTAGCAACCAGCACCTCTACGCGCTCGTGCGCCATGCGGTGTCCAGCGGCGTGGGCGATATTCGCATCCATTGCTTTTTGGATGGGCGCGATGTGGCACCCCAAAGCGGCTTGGCTTACCTCAAAGAATTGCAGGCGTTTTTAACAAGGTTTGAAGATGCCTCGTCCACTGTTTCGCTGGCCAGCATCGAAGGCCGCTATTTTGCCATGGATCGCGATAATCGTTGGGATCGCGTGGCGCAAGCCTACGACGCCATCGTATGCGGCACGCCGCAGGCGCGCACAACGCCCCTGCGCTTCGTTAGCGATTCCTATGCCCAGGGCGTCACCGATGAATTTGTTGTACCGGCTTCGCTTGATGGGCGCGGCATGCGCGATGGCGATGCGGTGGTGTTTTTCAACTTCCGCCCCGACCGTGCCCGCGAACTAGCGCACGCCATCATCGACGAAGATTTCACCGGGTTTGCCCGCAGCCGCCGCCCCCGCGTGCATTTTGTGTGCTTGACCCAATATGATGTCACTCTTGATGCTGCCGTTGCCTTCCCCAAGCAATTCCCTCAAAACGTGCTGGCCGATGTGCTGGCCGCAGCAGGGCTTGCACAGTATCACATTGCCGAAACCGAAAAATATGCGCACGTCACCTTCTTCTTTAACGGCGGAGTGGAACAGCCCAAAAAAGGTGAGCAGCGCGTGTTAATCCCTTCTGCGCAGGTGGCCACCTATGATCTGCAGCCAGAAATGAGTGCACCGGAAGTGGCGCGCACCTTAGCGGCGGCCATTGATGCGCAGCAGGCCGATGTCTACATCGTCAATTTTGCCAACTGCGATATGGTGGGGCACACCGGGTCAGTGGCGGCAGCCATCCGCGCGGTGGAGGCGGTCGATGCTGCCCTTGAGCGTGTGCTTGCCGCGCTTGAGCGCGCACATGGTGCGGCGCTTATCACTGCCGATCACGGCAATGCCGACAAAATGGCCGCAGCTGATGGCACGCCTTTTACCGCGCACACAACGGCACCCGTGCCGCTGCTGTTGGTAGATAGCGCCCCCGGTGCATCCCTTGGCTTGCGCGCTGTGCCCACCGCTGCCTTAAGTAATATCGCCCCTACGCTTCTTGCTATTATGGGCCTGGAAATTCCTGCCGAAATGGATGCCGAATCCCTCCTGGTTAAAGGGGTCTAAAACTACGTTATACTTAGGCAAAGGTTTCCGAAGGCAAGGGGCGCGGCGGGGTGAAAAAGGGATTTTCTTCAATCGGGGTTATCATCTCCTTGGTTATCGTGGCGGGCTTTGCTCTGTCGGGCATCGTTTCCTATTTTTCCTTCCAATCCCTGTTTCAAAAAGATGTCGAAGCCGTATCCGAACTGACTTCCGAAAATATCTACGGCAACATAAATGCCCTAATGGATCAGCCTATCAACGTTTCCATCACCATGGCACACGACACCTTCTTGCAAGATTTCATGCACACGGAAGCGGCGGCGGGTCTTTCTGGCGAAGGTGTATCCATGCTCAAGGATTATCTTGCTTCCTACCAGCAAAAATATAACTTTGATTCCGTTTTTTTAGTTTCGGCAAAAACAAACACCTACTACCACTATAAAAACGGCATCGATCGCACGCTTGTGCCGGGCGATCCTGAAAACACCTGGTTTTTTGATTTTCTGGCAGATCCGGCGGAATGCGCGCTCAACGTTGATAACGATGAAGCCAGCAACGATTCCGTCACCATTTTCGTCAATTGTAAGCTCTACGATGAAGAAGGCAAGCTGCTCGGCGTCGTGGGTGTTGGGTTGAATACCCCCGCCATTCAGGCGTTTTTGATGGAAAATGAAAACCAATTTGATGTTCACGCCTACCTGATTGATCAGCAGGGCAACATCCAGCTTTCTTCGACGCTGACCGAATTTCAGCAAGTCAATCTTTTCACCGACGATTCCTTTAAGGATATGGCGCAAGCTATCACGGTCAACACAACACAAACAAGCCAGCGCTGGTATCACAGTAACAACACAGATGGCTATATCATCACCAAATATGTCCCAAACTTAAATTGGTATTTGGTAGTTGAAAAGAATACGAACGATTTCAAAGTGCAAATGATTTCTCAGCTGGGTATCGCTTTTGTGCTTTCGCTGCTGGTTGCTGCCGTTGTTGTAGCCATCACCGCACACCTGGTGCGCAGCTACGACCGCAAGATGAAGGCTTTGGCTGAAGTTGATCATTTGACGGGCGTGGGTAACCGCACCAGCTATGAACGGGAAGTGGCGCGCTGGTCAACGCAGGAAAAGCTCTCGCACGGTTTTGGTATCGGCGTGTTCGATCTCAACAACTTGAAGAAGATAAACGATGCTCAAGGCCACCAGGCGGGTGATGCCTACCTAAGAATGTTTTCTGCCAAACTGCGCAAGGCTTTTGGTCCCCATCCACTCTTCCGTATTGGCGGCGATGAATTTGCCCTTATCTTCCAGGACACAACACAAGAGGAAGTGATGGAAATCTGGAATACGCTTCTACAAGAATTTGCGGGGAAGGAAGCCGGCGAAGAAGTAGCCATAAGTTCGGCGTTTGGCTGCGCCTTCTGGGATAGCGACACACTTACGACAGTGGATAAGATATTTAAGGCCGCCGACGACAGAATGTATGCCAACAAGGATGCTTCAAGCAAAAAGCGTGGCCATTAAACCCGTCCGTCACCGCTTAGGCAGCATTTTTTATGGAAGAAGCCGCCCTCTTGCCAAGTGGCCGGCTTTATAGGTATAATCATCAACTTGCGGCAAACCTTTGTTTGACCGAATACTGGTAGTGATCTGAGGAGAAGAACGTACTTTGAACCCTTTACTTATCGTCTTAATTGCCTTTCTTGTTATTTCAGGCCTCGGTCTTATCATCTTCATCTTGCTCCATTCGGGCAAAGGCACCGGTATTTCTGATGCCATCGCAAGTTCTATGTATTCCTCGCAAACCGGTACCAGCATCATCGAGAAGAATCTCGATCGCATCACCATTATTTTTGCGATCATCTTCATTGTCGACCTGTTGTTGTTGATGATTGTGTATCCGCAAGGAACAATTACGCGTTAGTTGAAAATTCTCGCGCGAAACACGCAAGTTTTTGGTAGAATAGCTTGCGTTGCGCTTAGCGCACCTGTGTCGGAGTGGTGGAACGGCAGACACGCTAGCTTGAGGTGCTAGTGCCCTAACGGGTATGCGGGTTCAAATCCCGCCTCCGACACCAATAGAATTCAAAAAGAGCCCACTGGCTCTTTTTTTACATCTAAGGGAAGAAGGCAAGGTATGACAGCGGTCTTTTCCAAGGCGGCGGTTTCGCCGCGTATGCGCCAAATTAAAAGAGTGCTGTGGGCCATCCTTTTCCTTAACCTGGCCGTGGCTGCAGCCAAATACATCTATGGCACCATAAGTGGGTCGGCTGCCATGCAGGCCGATGGCGTCCACAGTGTGTTTGATTCGGCGGGCAATGTGGTTGGCCTTATAGGTATTACCCTGGCGGCTCGCCCGGCCGATGAGAGCCATCCTTACGGCCACGCAAAGTTTGAAACCTACGCAAGCCTGGTTATTGGCATTTTGCTGCTTGTCGCCGCTTTCAACGTGGGCAGCAATGCGGTCAATGCGCTGATCACACAATCCTACGGTGCCACCGTTACGCCCATCTCTTTTTTGGTGATGATTGGCACGCTGTGCGTGAACCTGGGGGTGACCCGCTACGAACACAAACAGGGTAAGCTGCTCAAAAGTCCGGTTTTGATAGCAGACGCAAGCCATACGCTGTCCGATGCGATGGTTTCGGTGGGCGTTATCATCGGGTTGATTCTGGTGGTCTGCGGCATTCCCATTGCCGACCCCGTTATGGCGCTTTTGGTTACCGTGGCCATTTTATATACGGCTTATGACGTGTTTCGCCACGGCTTTGCCACGCTTTCTGATCGCGCACGTATTCCCGAAGAAGATATTCGCGCCTGCGTGCAGGGGATTGACCAGGTGAAAAGTTCTCACAAGATTCGCACACGCGGTACGGAAGGGGAGGTCTACGTCGATTTGCACGTTTTGGTGGCACCCGCCATGACCGTGCTTGCCGCCCATGCGCTTTCAGAAGTTGTCGAGCAAACCATCAAGGCGCGCTTCGATGACGTGTGTGAAGTGTTGGTGCATATCGAACCCGACGATGGCCACGTTGACGAGTAACAAGGCTGCATCGTGGGACGCAAGGGCGGTATTTCGCGGAAATTTAGCCGAATTTTAAAGTTTTTGAAAAAAAGGCTTGCACCGATGCGGGGGTTTAGGTAGTATACCTTCTTGCGCGCGGACGTGGCTCAGCTGGTAGAGCACGACCTTGCCAAGGTCGGGGTCGCGGGTTCGAATCCCGTCGTCCGCTCCATTTTGGTCACTTAAAGCCGGTCGAATGAGTAATGATTTGGCCGGCTTTTTAAATGACATTCCTGCGCAATTCGGCGACGTGGCCAAGCGGTAAGGCAGGGGCCTGCAAAGCCCTCACCCCCAGTTCGAATCTGGGCGTCGCCTCCAAACTTTTTAAAAAATGTCTTTGACAGATGCGGGAACTCTGGTAATATATCCACTTGCTGACGCGCAACACAACCTCATGGCGTCATCGTACGGGCGATTAGCTCAGGGGGAGAGCACTACCTTGACACGGTAGGGGTCACAAGTTCAAATCTTGTATCGCCCACCATTGATTATGCAGGCCAGGAACTTAACAGTTCCTGGCCTTTTTAATTCATTCGCCCAACTGGTACACATCCGCTACATTTCATGCTCGCAAAAAGCGTTCACACGTTCCTCGGCTGCTTTTGCATAAACGAGGTCAGTTTATACATCCACAGGAGGATTTTGGGCAATTTAAGGCGCAGAAGAGCTGGGGGTAGGGTATGATTTCATCAACGACTTTTGAGGAATGGTGATCATGTGAGCACGGATATAAAAGCCCCGTCCGTAGATGCCGGCATTACGAATCCGCAGGGTTTGGGAATCTTTCGCATGGTAACCACCGTTATCACCCTCATCATCGGTGGTGGCGTCTTTTCCCTCTGTGGCGACATGGCTGCCAACGGCGCCAATACAGGTGCGGTGCTCACGGCGTGGGCACTTTCTTTTTGCGGGGTCTTTTGCCTTATGATGTGCTTTTATGGCTTAAGCCGCCTGAAGCCAGAGCTTACCGGCGGCATCTATAGCTATGCCAGCGCGGGTTTCGGCGATTTCGTGGGTTTCAATTCGGCCTGGGGTTATTGGATCAGCGCCATCTTGTGCACCGTCAGTTTTTCGGCACTGCTGTTTTCGGCACTGTCCTATTTCTTTCCCGTGTTTGGGTCGGGCAACAACATTCCTTCCATCATCGGCGCTTCTTGCCTCATCTGGTTTTATACTTTCATCGTATCGCGCGGCATCAAGGAAGCCACCGGCATCAATGCCGTCATCACCATCAGCAAAATCGTTCCTATCATCACGGCCATCGTTGCCATCATCGTGCTGCAGAAATTCGACCTGGCCGTTTTCATGGATAACTTTTGGGGCGAACCTAACGGCATGCCCTTTTTCGATCAAGTTTTGGGCGCCATCACGGTGACGGCCTGGGTGTTTGTGGGCATCGAAGGTGCTGTCGCCCTTTCCGGTCGCGCCAAGCGCGCCAAAGATGTGGGGCGCGCTACGGTCATTTCCTTCACCTGCGTTTTTTGTATTTATGTCATGGTATCTATCCTAGGCATGGGTATCATGCCGCGCGCCGAATTGGCGCAGCTTGCCAACCCTTCGCTGGCAGGGGTGCTTGAATACGCGGTGGGCGCCTGGGGTGGCACTTTGGTTAGCATCGGCGTTATCCTGTCGCTTACGGGCGCCATGCTGGGCTACACGGTGCTTTCTTCCGAATCTTCCTACGAAGCGGCGCGCCAGGGTGTGTTTGTGAAGGCGTTTGCGAAAACGAACAAAAAGGGTGCGCCCATCGTCACGCTTATCACGTCGGCCGTGATCGTGCAGATTTTCTTGATTTCCATGCTGTTCAGCGAACAGACCTACCAGTTTTTCTATCTGCTTTCGTTAGGGATGATTTTGGTGCCCTACATGCTTTCTTCGGCCTACTTTGCAAAGCTGGCATTTAAGGAAAAAGGAAGCTTTTTGGGGAAGTTGTCCGGACCCTTGTTTAAGTGGTACCTTGTGGGCATCGTGGGCGTTTTGTACAGCTTGTTTTTAGTGTATGCCAGTGGCTTAACCGGTGTCATGTTGATGTCGATTCTGTACGCCCCGGGCATTGCCGTGTACATCAAGGGCAAACACGAACGCGGGCAAGCCTATCTAGCAAGTACACCCGACAAGATTATTGCAGCCGTTATCCTGATTGCGGCAGTGGCCTCTATCGTGCTGCTGGCCACCGGAGTCATCGACCCCTTTGCGTAAAAGCGTCGCGGCGCTATTGATACATACGAAAGACGACGTATTGTGCCGTTTTCGGCAAGCCATCGACCTTGTAGATGTCGGAAAGCGCGCAGGTTGAAGCCCTCCAGTTGTAGGCTACTTCCCCCGCATCAAAGGTTCCCGCATAATAAGTGTTGCCCGCTTCGTCGGTGGCAATTTCGCCCGCAGTAGCAGGGTCAATCCCTTCACTTACCAGCACCGTTTGCAGGGCGGTGGTGGGGTCGGGTGAAACGAAATCGGCATATTTAACCTTCATGTCGATATATTCGCCCCGATCGACCATTAAGCGCCATGAGCCGTTAAGATACTTTGCTGCTTCTGAGGCAGAAAGTTTGTCGATACCCGTGGTATAGGCGACGCCTGCGTCAAGCACTGTGACATCGGCGGGCAATTTAATGATGTCGAATCCGCCCACGACGTCGCTGCCGGCACCCAGTTCATAGGTGAGCAGGCCGGCATCGGTAAAAGATGCTTTGATGGTGGCATCGTCAAGAGCCATAAGGTTGGCAAGCACGGGTAAATCAAGCGCCACAGGCTTGCTGATATTTGCGGCCAAAGAGGCCGCTTCGTTTGCCTTGGCATTGATAACGTTGTCGTAAGTTTTGAAAAGAAATATTCCGCCTATAACCGCTGCCACCACAACAAATATCAAAAGCAAAGAAAGCTGATTGCGGGGAAAATCGAAGGGGCGACGCAAGCCCGATCCATCGGGATAGTTGACGCGCGCTTTTTCTGTGGCGCTGCGAGGGGTGGTGTTTCGTTCGCTCATCGAGCCTCCTGGAAGCATTGTGTACTTTGGGCATTATAGCATTGTGCGGGGTAGGCATCGGGCACGTCGCGTGTTAGGATACCGTTCAACCCGTGGGGGAGTAGTTGGCACAGCTAAGGTGCAATACGTTCAACATCATGGCCAGCGTGCCTGGACGTATTTTAAATGACGAGACTCATGGTGCAGTTTAACTGTGCCGGAGTCTTTTTTTGTGCTTCGACCCGTAAGTGAATGGCAACCAGATTAAGGAGAGCGCATTGGATCTATCAATATTTGCAACACCGGAAGCATGGATCAGCCTGATCACCCTCATCTTCCTTGAAATCGTTTTGGGCGTGGACAACATTGTTTTTATCGCCATCACCACCAATCGCCTTCCGGAAGAAAAACAGCACATCGGCCGCAAGCTGGGCTTGGCGGGCGCACTGATTATGCGTATCGTCTTTTTGTGCTTTGCGTCGTATTTGATTCACATGACGGCGCCGCTTTTCGATATCAACCTCGGATCGTTCTCGCATGGTTTCTCGGTACGCGATATGGTGTTGCTGCTGGGCGGCGGCTATCTTATCTATAAGGGAATTTCTGAACTAAGAAGTGTTCTGGGCTTGACCGAAGAAAAAGCCGCGCACGGAAGTGATGAACACAAGAAGCTTCATCAAATCATGTTGCCGCAGGCCATTGGCACCATCATGGTTATGGATCTCGTGTTTTCTATCGACTCGGTTATTACGGCGGTTGGCTTGGCCGATCATCTGATCATCATGATCTTAGCGGTTATGATTGCTGTGGTGTTGATGATGGTGTTCATCGACCCCATTTCCAAATTCATCAACGGCCACCCCGAGATGAAAATTCTTGCCCTGTGCTTCATCGTTGTCATCGGTATTTTGCTGTTCTTGGATAGTCTGGGCATCAATTCGGGCATCGAAGTGCTCAACATGCATGCCGAAAAGCTCATGGTATATTTTGCTATGGTGTTTGCTTTTGTGCTGGAGCTTATTCAGATGGCCTACAATTCCAATTTGCTCGCCTGGAAAAAGGATCGCTGGAAGCAAGATACTGCCAGCCAGATCGAACGCGTCAAGCAAGAAATGCTCGAACGTTTTGAAGCTGAGCAGACAGAACAAAAGGAAAGCGCCCCGACCGCGGAAGCTTCCCCTGTTGCGCGCATCACCCCGGTATTCATCGGCAGCAATGTTTACATTATGATGCCGATAGAGGATGAAGACGCCGATTCGTTTAGACAGCTTGCCGCAGCGCAAGGGGCGATGCCCATGCAGCCAACCATCGAAATCGAAGGTGAGCTTGTCGAAGAAGCAGGCGGCGAAGATGGTGCAAAGTCGGAGACTAAAGGCGCATAAGCTCCCCGTTTTTTAGGTATACAACAAAGCCCCTGAATCACTTACAACTAGATTCAGGGGCTTTTACCTATTAAGAAGGCCACATGAAGGCTTTTCGAGCGAGTTTAGGCGAACAGGTCGTAGCCTTCATCGGAAACAATTAGACGCGTGGCTTTATCTAAAATGTGCGCCTTGAAGGGGGTGTAGGTGTTGGTCGTTTCGCCATCAAACTGCACTTCCATGGGCGGATCGGCCACAACTTCTATGCTGCGCGCGCAATGGATTTCTAGGGCATCGCTACGATCGGGAAATTCGCCTTCGCGGTCCAGTGCCGCCGCCACCAGGGCGGGTATCAGCTGTAAGGCGTAGGTTGCTTTCAGTATCACCACATCAAGCACTCCATCGCGCGGGCTGTTGGTGTGGGTGACGGAAAGATCGAATTGAATCTTTGAAAAATTTATCAACAAAATGCCCATGCCGTCGCTTTCGATGGTTTCGCCATCAAGGGTAAGGGTGAAGTGTGATTTTTGGGGCATGGGGTTTGCGATGGCCGCCGATACGTAGGCCATGGGTCCCAAAATGTGCTTGGTGTGCGCAGCGCCATGCATGATGGTGGCATCGTAGCCCGCACCCGCCATGATGGAAAAACCAAAACGCTTTTCGCCGACCTCAATTTCCCCCATATCAAAATCAAGCTGTTTGCCTTGGCGTACCATTTTGCCCAGCGCGTGGGTTTCAAGGGGGCTGGCAAGGTTTAAGGCCAGAAGGTTTGCGGTGCCAGCGGGGAAGGGCAGAATCGGCACGCCGCTGTCGCGCAAAAGATAGCACACCGAAGCCACCGTGCCATCGCCCCCGCTGGCAATAATGGCATCGAAATCACGTGCATCTTCCAAAAGGGAGGCAAGGGCTGTGGTGCCATCGGTTGAGCGCAGGCACAGTTCGTCGCCATCGCGTGTAAAAGCCCGCATAAAATCGTGGATTGAGCCTTCGCCAAACCCTGAATTCAAATTATTGATGATGAGCAGTTTCATGTATTCCCTTTCAGCTATTATGATAGTACAACAAAACGAATACGAAAACGAAGGATGTCCGTCAGTTGTACATAGCAAACCAGGAAATGTTAATAAATTTTGTCGAACGCGCACATGCCTCGTCGGTTTTGGCCATAGATACTGAATTTCTGCGGGAAAAAACGTATTATGCCCGCTTGTGCCTGCTGCAGCTGGCCACCGATACCGAAGTGGTGGTGGTCGACCCCTTTGCCGTTAAGGATTTAGGGGTGCTCGCACCGCTTTTGAGCGATCAGCGCATCGTGAAGCTTTTTCATGCAGGCTCACAAGATATTGAAATTCTCTATCGGGAAGTCGGCGTCATGCCCACGCCGGTGTTTGATACCCAGATTGCGGCGGCGCTGCTGGGACAAACGCAGCAGGTGGGCTACGGGGCGCTTGTGCTTTCGGAATGTGGTGTGCCGCTGAAAAAAATCGATTCATTTACCGACTGGTCGCGTCGCCCACTTTCTGAATCGCAGAAAAAATATGCGGCTGAAGATGTTATCTATCTGCCAAAAATGTATGAGCAGATGAAGGCAACCCTTATCAAGAAGGGGCGCTATCACTGGCTTGAACAGGATTTTCGTGAATTGACAAACCCGCAGCGCTACAACAGCGATCCGCGGCAGCGCTACAAGCACCTCAAGCGTGCTTCCCAGTTGGGTTCCCGCCAGCTTTCTGCCGCCCGTGAAGTGGCTGCCTGGCGCGAAGAGCTTGCCCGCAAACGCGATTTGCCGCGCAAGTGGGTTATGACCGACGAACAGATTGTGGAAGTATGCAAACGCAGCGCGCGCAGCATCGATGAACTGTTCATGGTGCGCGGCTTAAGCGACAGCCTTTCCACGGCGCAGGCACGCACGGTTGTCGCGCTGATAGAAAAGGGTCTTGATGCCGATGACACCACCTGGCCACACATGCAGCGCACAAAAAAGGGTGAAGCCAACGTCGATGTGGAAGTGGATTTAATGACCGCGCTGGTGCGCCTGCGTGCCAAGGAAAACAATGTCGCCTTCCAAACGCTTTCCTCGCGCGATGATCTTGTGCAGATGGCGCGCGGGCACTGTGATGATGTTGATATGCTGCGCGGATGGCGCAAAGAGCTTATCGGAGATGAGCTGCTTGATTTGCTGGCGGGAAACCTTAGCTTAAACATCGAAGCCGGCAAGCTTAAGGTTACGAAAGTTTCACGGTAATCTGTTTTTTCCGTACCCCAACCCCTGCTTCCGTATAATGTAGCAAAACACACTACGAAGGAGTTTAGCCATGTCTGTATCCTATATCGCCTTGATCGCAGTGACTCTGCTTATTGGCTTTGGCGCGCAATTCTATGTTAATGCGCAGCTGAAAAAATACACCAAAGTGCCCATTTCTTCGGGTATTACTGGGGCGGAAGCCGCGCGGCGTATGCTGTCGTTTCACGGCGTTACCGGCGTGAGCATTCAGCAGGGCGGCCCGGGGCAGGATTTTTTTGATCCGCGCACCAATTCCATCACCCTTGGGCCCGATTCCTATGCGGGCACTTCCATCACTGCTACGGCTACTGCCTGCCACGAAGTGGGTCATGCCTGCCAGTTTGCCAAGGGTTACGTGCCGATGAAAATTCGCACGGCTATCGTGCCCGTGGTCAACATAGCGTCCAACGCCTGGATTTTTTTGCTTATGATCGGCATCTTCATGAATCTTGCTGGTCTGCAAACGCTTGCCATCATCATGTATGCGGCTGTTGTTGTATTTCAGCTGGTCACGCTGCCGGTTGAATTCGATGCGAGCCGCCGTGCCATGGCCTATGTGGGCACGACGGGCATTTCCCAAGCCGAACAAGGTGGCGCATTTTCTGTGCTGCGCGCCTGTGCGTTTACCTATGTGGCCGCAGCTCTCACTTCCATCTTGCAGCTGCTCTACCTGCTTGCGCAGCGTCGCGACTAGGTGTTTTGAGCGTGCCCGGGTCACTCAACGAAAAACAGCCGCCGCTTTCGGTGTCGGCTGCTATGGCGGCAGCCAAGGGCGCCCTTGAGCGCTGTACGCTCAGCATTATTGGGGAAGTTTCGGAATTTTCCAACAAGCGCGGCTACAAGGCCGTTTATTTCACCGTGAAAGACGCCGGCGCCAGCCTGCCGTGCATGATGTGGCTCAACCGCTTCGATGCCCAGCACGTGGCGGTGCAGGTGGGGTCTTTGGTGGAAATGACGGGGCGTTTCACGCTGTATGCGCCGAAGGGACGCATGAACTTCGATGTGTTTTCCATCGCGCTTGCCGGGGAAGGCAACCTGCGCCTGCAAGTGGCCAACCTTGCGAAAAAACTTGAAGCCGAAGGCTTGATGGCGCCGGCGCGCAAGCGTGCTTTGCCGCTGCTGCCGCAAACGATTGGCCTGGTTACGTCGCCGCGCGGTGCTGCTGTACACGATGTATTGCGCACGCTGCGCCGCCGCTTTCCTGTGGCGCGCATTGTGGTGGCGGGTGTTCCCGTTGAAGGGGACCGTGCACCCGCAGCGCTTATCGAAGCGCTGCACAGCGTTGAAGCGGCCGGTGCTGAAGTGGTGCTTTTGGTGCGGGGCGGCGGTTCGTTTGAAGATTTGATGCCCTTTAACGATGAAGCGCTTGCCCGCGCCGTCGCTGCACTGTCGGTGCCCGTGGTAACGGGCATTGGGCATGAACCCGACACAAGCATCGCCGATATGGTGGTCGACCTGCG
This sequence comes from Raoultibacter sp., assembly GCA_036655915.1. Classification (GTDB taxonomy): domain Bacteria; phylum Actinomycetota; class Coriobacteriia; order Coriobacteriales; family Eggerthellaceae; genus JAVWGW01. The sequence goes on along the minus strand of JAVVPE010000004.1, from coordinate 29,688 downwards.
CGCTTCCACGCCAACGGCCGCCGCCGAAGCGGTAAGCCCCGCGCGCGACGGTCTTGAAGCAGCGCTTGCTGCCAAGGCGGCCGCACTTTCTTCGTCAACCCTGCACTTGATACAGAGCCATCAGCACGCCTGGGAACGCAGGGCACAACAGGCTCTCTTCCTTGATTCAAACAGGCTTTTTGCCACCGATGCTCAAACGCTCGATTTGACCGAAGAGCGTCTGCATCGCATTATTCCGCAAAGCCTGGCACGCGATGAAGTAAAACTTGCCACATTGCAGGCACGCATGCAGCAGGCCTTGCCCCATACCCTGGCCAGCGACGCGCTGCGCCTTGAAGGTGAGGCCGAACGGCTGGGTCAAACGGGGCGTACGCTGTTGCCGCGCTTTGAAAACGCGCTGGCGCTGCGTGCTTCGCGCTTGCACGATTTGTCTCCGCTGACTATTTTGGCGCGTGGCTATTCGGTGACGCGCGACGAAGACGGCCACATTATGAAATCGGTGGAAGCGGCCAGCGCCGGTCAGCATATTCGTGTTAATTTATCCGATGGTGACCTACTCTGTGCAGTTGAGCAGATTGAACGTATTGAAAACGCCCTGGTTATGTTGGAGGATGCCCCATGTTAGATGTAAAACCCCTCGAAGAACTCAGCTTTCGTGAAGCCATGACCGAATTGGATGGCATTGTGGGGCTGCTGGAAAGCAACACCCTTGAACTGGAAGAAAGCCTGCAACGCTACGAACGCGGTGTGGCCTTGCTTGCGGCACTGCGCACCCGCCTTGTCGATGCGCAGCAAAAGGTGGAAGTTTTGATGGGGGAACTGGATACCTCCGTCGACGACAACACCATCGATTCAACCCTGCAAAAAGCCTAAACCCGAAGGGATCCATCATGCAAGAATGTCTTTTCTGCAAAATAGCCGCAGGTGAAATACCTGCCACAAAGGTGTATGAGGATGAATGCGTTGTAGCCTTCAACGATGTGAACCCGCAGATGCCCGTGCATGTGCTTATCGTTCCCAAGCAGCACTACGCAAACATCGGCGATAACATCCCCGATCAGCTGATGGGTCATCTGTTTAACACCGTAAAAAAAGTGGCGGAGTTAACGGGCATTGCCCAGGCGGGGTACCGAACCATCGTCAACACAGGTGATGATGCCCAGCAAAGCGTGCACCATATTCACGTGCATGTGCTAGGTGGCGCGTCGATGAATTCCGGGTCACCGGCCCTTGATGTCTAAGCCTCTCTTCAACGCATCCACACACTCTGGCACCGCCTTCACAAGACCGTTCACCGTTTGCCGAAACGGGAGCGGTCTTGTTATACGCAGCGGCAAAAGGCACTTAAAATATTACCTTTGATAGAAAACGTTTAGGGAGGCACTCTTTGAATGTACTCGTTGTTAACGCAGGCTCATCGTCTTTAAAATATCAGCTCGTTAGCGTCGAACAGCAAAAGGTGCTTGCAAAGGGTATTTGCGAGCGCGTCGGTTCTGCTGAAGCTTTCCATAAACACGGTATTGATAAAAACGAAGTGGTCATCGATGCCGAAATGAAAAACCATGACGACGCCATGGCGCTTGTGCTTGCCGCCTTGGTGGAAGGCCCGGGTCATGCCATTGATTCGCTCGATGATATCGATGCTATTGGCCACCGCGTTGTGCAGGGCGGCCCCTATTTCCCCAAATCAGTGCTTATTGATGCCGATGTTATCGCCAAAATAGACGAATTGGCCGAACTGGCACCTCTGCACAATAAGGCCGCTTTAATGGGCATTCATGCCTGCACACAGCAGATGCCCAGCATTCCCCAAGTGGCAGTGTTTGATACTTCGTTTTTCCAAACGCTTCCGCCCAAAGCCTACATGTATCCGCTTCCCTATGAACTCTACGAAAAATATGGCATCCGCAAGTATGGTGCTCATGGCACGTCGCATCGCTATATTTCCCAGCGCGCGGCAGAAATTTTGGATGAACCACTCAACGAACTCAAGCTGATAACCTGCCATTTGGGCAACGGCTGTTCCATGTCGGCTATCGACCACGGGGTCGCTGTGGATACTTCCATGGGCCTTACCCCCTTAGATGGCCTGATGATGGGCACGCGTTGTGGCGCTATCGACCCCGCTATCGTGCCGTTTATCATGGAACACGAAAATTTGGACGCGGCACAGGTAAACGATCTGATGAATAAGGAATCGGGGCTGTTGGGCATTTCTGGCATCAGCAACGATTTGCGCAGCGTGCGCGATGCGGCCGAAAAAGGTGATGAACGTGCGCTTTTGGCCTACGACATGTATTCCAATTCCGTCAAGAAATATATCGGCCAATACACCGCCATCATGGCCGGCGTCGATGCCATCGTGCTTACGGCGGGTGTGGGGGAAAACTGCGAAAAGATGCGGCGTCTTATCTTTGCTGGCATGCAGCCTTTAGGTATTATTCTTGATGAAGAAAAAAATCACCAACGCGGTTTTGAGCGCGAAATCTCGGCTGAGAATTCGCAGGTGAAAATCATTATCATCCCCACCAACGAAGAACTGATGATAGCGCTCGATACCTTCGACATCATCCACGAACGCCTGTAATAGGGAAGGCGGGGATGGGCGAGCTTAAACCCGCCAACTCCCGCCTATCTTGTCAAATAAGTTTAAGCCGCCGCCCTCGCCTTTTAGGCTTCGGCGGCTTTTTTGGCCTGGCATTGCACGGCGGTTATGCCGATAACGCCGATAATGTCTTCGGCGGTGCAGCCGCGCGACAGATCGTTTACCGGCGCGGCGATGCCCTGGGTAATCGGCCCATAGGCTTCGGCGTGCGCCAAGCGTTGTACCAGCTTATAGCCAATATTGCCCGCGTCCAAGTCGGGGAAGATAAGCACGTTTGCCCGGCCCGCAACCTTTGATCCGGGGGCTTTTGAGGCTCCGATTGATTTCACGATGGCGGCATCCAGCTGCAATTCGCCTTCAAGGGCAAGCTCGGGGTCCAGCTGGTGGGCGATGGCGGTGGCTTCAACCACTTTGCTTGCGTCATCATTTTTGGCCGATCCGCAGGTGGAATGAGAAAGCATGGCTACAAGCGGCGTGGTACCCATCAGCGTGTGCCATGATTGGGCAGAATTAAGAGCGATGTGTGCCAATTTTTCGGCATCGGGCTGCACTTCTAGGCCGCAATCCGAAAACAGGAAGGTACCGCTTTGCCCATAGGCGCAATCGGGCACCACCATGATGAAAAACGAGCTGACCAGTTTTATGCCCGGCGCCGTTTTAAGAATGCGCAAACAGGGGCTTAACACCTGCGTTGTGGAGTGGCAGGCACCGCCCACCATGCCATCAGCCATGCCCAGCTTCACCATCATGACGCCAAAATACAGCACGTCATCAAGCTGTGCCAGCGCTTCTTCGGGGGTCATCCCCTTGGCTTTGCGCAGTTCGTAGAGCGCGTTTGCCATGTGCTCGCGCTTGTCTGATGTGCGCGGGTCGATGATGCTTGCCCCTTCAAGGCAATAGCCGCTCGCCGCGATTTTTTTCTCATCCCCTAAAATAATCAGGTGGGCAATGTTTTTTTGCAAAATGCTTTGAGCGGCTTTCAGCGTGCGCTCGTCGTCACCTTCGGGCAGGACAATCGTCTGTTTATCGGCTTTGGCGCGGTTTAAGATCGAATCGAGGAATGCACTCACAAAGGTCCCTTTCTCGTGTTCAGTTATCCGATTTGTATGATAATGCACCTAAACGGCGTGCTTCTCGGTAAAATGGGTGCTCGGTATAATTAGAGACTTTTAAGGATGGCCAGCTTGTTGCTGGTCTTTTACTGCGTAAAGGAAGGGTGTTATGGCTCTGACCTATCAAAACTTTCAAGATGTTGCCATAAAAGACTACGATGTGTTGGTGGTGGGCAGTGGTTTTGCCGGCAGTGTTGTTGCGCGTGAAATGGCGCAACGTGCTGGCAAGCGCGTGCTCATCATAGAAAAGCGCGCCCACATCGGTGGCAACATGTATGACGATTGCGACGAAGCGGGGCTGCTTGTGCACCGCTATGGCCCCCATATCTTTCACAGCAACGACAAGCGCGCCTTCGATTACCTCAAGCGTTTTACCGCATGGCGTGATTACCAACACGCTGTTTTAGCGGATTGGCATGGTACCTATATGCCTGTTCCCTTCAACAAAAACTCGATGGAAATAGCCTTTGGGGAAGAAAAAGCAGCGCGTCTAACCGAAAAACTCATTGAAGAATTCGGCGACGAACGCAAGGTGACCATCAACGAATTGCGCAGCAAAAAAGACCCTGATTTAACGGAAATCGCCGATTTCATCTATGAAAACGTGTTTTTGCATTACACCCAAAAGCAGTGGGGCCTTACCCCCGAAGAAGTTGACCCGAGCGTAACGGCGCGCGTGCCCGTTTTTGTTTCGCGCGACAATCGCTACTTCCAAGACGCCTATCAGGGCATGCCCCAGCACGGTTACACGCCGCTGTTTGAAAACATGCTCGACCACGAAAACATTAGCGTGTGCCTCAACACGGAAGCGGAAAGCGTTTTTGAACTGGATTTTGAAAGCAAGGAAGAAACTGCGCCGCTTACGGCTATCAAAATCAAGGGCGTCACCTTTGATGGCCCCGTTATCTACACCGGCCCCCTCGACGAGCTTTTCCTGTCGCGCTTTGGCCGCCTTCCGTATCGCAGCCTTGATTTCACTTACGAAACCCTCGATGCCGAACACGTGTTGCCCTGTGGCACCGTCAATTTCACCGTCAGTGAAGATTACACGCGCATCACTGAATTTAAGTATCTGACGGGTCAGGTGTCTGACAAAACCACAATCATGAAGGAATATTCGCACGCCTACGATGATCCCAAAAAGCAGATTCCCTATTACGCCATCATCAACGAAGAAAACAACGCGCACTACGATCGCTATCGCCAGCTGACGGCCAACCTTGCGAATTTCTATCCGCTGGGGCGCTTGGCTGAATATCGCTACTATAATATGGATGTCATTATCGGGCGCGCGCTCGATCTTGCCGATCGCCTGTGTAACTAACGAAGAGCGGGGATATAAAGCTAATCATGAAAACTATTTCATTCGCCGTGCCGTGCTACAATTCGGCAGACTACATGGATGCCTGCATTGAATCAATCTTGACCTGCGGAAACGATATTGAAGTAATCATAGTTGACGATGGTTCAAGCAAGGATAACACGGCCGAAAAAGCCGACGAGTGGGCACGTGCCCACCCTGAAATCATCTCGGTTATCCACAAGGAAAACGGCGGGCATGGCTCGGCGGTCAACGCGGGGTTAGCGGCCGCAACGGGCCTTTATTTCAAGGTGGTCGATTCCGACGATTGGCTTGATGCTACCGCCATGGTGCCCGTTATGGCCTACCTGCGCAGCCAGATGGAATGCGCCCAGCCAACCGATCTGTTCATCGGCAACTACGTGTATGAAAAGGTGCACGAAGATTCCCGCACGGTCATGCACTATCGCAACGTGTTTCCTGAAGGACGCACTTTTGGCTGGGGTGACATCGGCCACTTTCTGCAAAGCCAATATCTGTTGATGCATTCGGTCATCTATCGCAGTGCGCTGCTTAAAGATATGAACCTTCAGCTGCCCGAACACTGTTTTTATGTCGATAACATTTTCGTGTATGTGCCCCTGCCGCAGGTAAAAACCCTCTATTACCGCGATGTCGACATGTATCGCTATTTCATCGGCCGCGAAGATCAATCCGTCAACGAAACGGTTATGCTTACGCGCCTCGATCAGCAGCTGCGGGTTACGCGCGCCATGATCGATGCGGTAAATCTTCCGCAAGCCGTGCCAGAAAAGAAGCTTGAACACTACATGGAAAACTATCTTTCCATGATGATGTGCATCTGCTCGGTGTTTTTGCGCATGAAGAAAACGCCCGAAGATGATGAAAAACTTGAGGGTATTTGGAACTACCTGGAACAGCAAAACCCGACGCTTTACCGTCATGTGCGCCGCCATGCGCTCAATTTGGGCACGAATCTGCCCACCGAATTTGGCCGCCGCATCGGTCTTTCGGGCTATCGTGTGGCGCAAAAGATATTCAAGTTTAACTAAGGGGCTGCGGCCGAAGTGCCCAGGGTCAAGGGCTGTTTGTAAGGGGAAACCATGGCTGTAGTGTTCGTTGTTCTAGGGATTGTGGCCGCGTTTGTGCTTGTACTGCTGTTCAACGCCGTGCGGCTGAAACCGGCCGTGGTTGAAAATCCGCTGCCGCCAAGCGATGCGATGGGGGATGACGCTGCGGTTGCGCGCTTTCAAGAAATGCTGCGCCTGCCCACGGTATGGGGCGCTCAAAACCCCGCTGCCGACCATGCGCCCTTTGATGTCTTTGTTCCCCGTATGCGCACGCTGTATCCCGGTGTGTTTGCCCAGCTTGAACTGACTTTGTTTGAAACTTACGGCATCATGCTGAAGTGGAAGGGCGCAAATCCTGCTTTGGCACCGGCCGTGCTTATGGCACACCACGATGTGGTGGATGCCGATACGCAAGGTTGGGAACACGAGCCCTTTGCGGCGCAGATTGAAGACGGCAAAATTTGGGCACGCGGTGCGGTGGATACCAAGTGTATTTTAGCCGCCCTTTTTGAAGCGACGGAAACGCTGCTTGCGCAGGGCTATGTGCCCCCACGCGATGTGTATATCTGTTCTTCTAATTGCGAAGAGGATAACGGTGCCACCACGCCCGCTATGGTGGCGCACTTTAAAGAGCAGGGCATCGAGCCGTTTTTCGTGCTCGATGAAGGGGGCGCCGTCATCGACAATGCGCCGCTGGGGGTGTCCTGCCCGTTCGCCGTTATAGGTGTTACCGAAAAAGGCCTTTTCAACGCCTTTGTTACCACCAAGGCGCAAGGGGGGCATGCCGCGACCCCTTCACTTGGTGATGCCACGGCCAGCCTGGTATCTTCGCTTGAAGCGGTGCAGAAAAACCCGCCTGCAGCAAAGCTTTCAGCGCCCATCGCAGCCATGTTAAAAGAGCTTGCAGCCCATGGAAGCTTTGGGCTCAAGGTGGTATTTGGCAATCTGTGGCTGTTTGCTCCCCTTGTCAAAAAAATAATGAAGGGCGATCCTGAAACGGCCGCCATGGTGCGCACGACCTATGCGCTCACGCAGCTTGAGGGCAGCCCGGCGGCAAATATCATTCCCAAGCAGGCAAAAGCCACAGTAAACGTGCGTGTCGATCCGCTGGAAACCGTGGACGAAGCACTTGCGCGCCTCAAAGGACACTTCGACGATACAGCCGCTTTTGAAGTGCGCAACGCCATCGACCCTTCGCCCACTTCGCCCTTTGAAAACGACGCGGTGTTCAACTATCTGCGCAGTGTCACACACAGCGTTTATCCAAGCGCGGGCATTGCCCCTTACGTGCAAAGCAGTTGCAGCGATTCGCGCCATTTCGCGCGCATTTGCCCCCATACCTACCGTTTTGCCGGCATCCTTTTCAGGGGCGATCAGCGTGCGCGCATTCACGGGCAGGATGAAAACTTGGATGTGGAAGCATTCAAGCGCGGCGTGGGATTTTATACCGAGTTCATCAGGCATCTTGATTTGTTAGGGAAGTGAGGCATCGTGGACGCTGCGCAAAAACACGAGGGGAAATTCTTTTACGGTTGGTGGATTGTTGCGGGTGGTCTGCTTATTATGGCCACCTGCTATACCGTTTTTGTCAATTGCATCCCGCTGTTCCAATCGCACATAGTGCAAGATTTGGGCATCAGCGTAGGGCAATTCAACACGGGCGTTTCGCTGTGCACCGTCGTGGCGGTATTCGCTTCGCTGGTCATCGGCCGCCTAACCGATAAGTGCAGCGCGCGCGTACTAGCGGCAACCACCGTGCTTACCAGTACGGCGGTGCTGGTGGCCTTTTCCTTCATCACCCAGCTGTGGCAGCTGTATGCGCTGTGCATCGTTGCCGGCATGGTGGTTGTTGCGGGCACACGCTTGCTTGTTTCAGTGCTGATTTCCAATTGGTTTACGCTCAAGCGCGGCCTTGCCGTGTCGATAGCGCTTTCCGGTTCGGGCTTAGGCGGCGTCATTTTGTCGCCCGTAACCAGCGCTATGATTGCCAATTCCGGTTGGCGTTCGGCGTTTTTGCTGCTTGCAGTGGTGTGCTGCGTGTGCGCGCTGCCTATTGCCGTTATCATGTTTCGTTCGCGCCCCAGCGACAAGGGGCTTGTTCCCTACGGCGCTGGCCAGGTTGAACAGGCCAAGGCCGACCGTTCGCCCGACAAACCGGTAGGGGTGTCAATCGGGTGGAAGGTGCTTTCAAAAAATGGCGGATTCTGGTTACTTGTCGTGGGGTTTGTGATGATGGGTATTGTGAATGGTGCCATTATCACCAATTCCATTTCCAATATGACTTCGGTTACTCTCAACGGTGTTGAAGTGGTAACGGGTGGGCATACGACGCTTTGGGCGGGCAGTGTTTGGTCGTTTTACCTGGCCGTTGTCATTTTCGCCAAAATATCACTCGGCGCCATTTATGACCGCTGGGGCATGTTGGTGGGCACAGTGTTGGGCACTATCACCTCGGTTGCTGCGGGTATTGCGCTGTGTTTTCCCGCCACCGATGCAGGCCCTATTCTTGCCTGCCTATTTTTCGGCTTCGCAACCTGCATGGGCACGGTGGCGCCCCCGATCATGGTGGTAAAGGAATACGGGAAAAAGGATTTGGGCACGGTGACCGGTATTGTGACCGCCTTTGAAATGTTGGGCGCTGCCATAGGTGCCGTTGTATCGGGCGTGATGTTTGATGCCTACCTGTCATTTTTCCCGGTGTGGATTATGGTTATTGTGGCTTCGCTGCTTATGGGCGTGGCGCTGCTTGCTTCTATTCCCGCTGCTCGCAGGCTTGTTGCGCGCCGGCAGGCCGAAGGGGCACCCCAGTTAGATGCCGAAGGTTTTGAAATCGCTGCACCTGCAAAAAGCGAAGGGTAATACGCTGTGGATCAGGATACGCCCCAGCCGGTAGAAGCTTCGCGCACTGACCCAAGCACGCAGCCGCACAGCGATGCGCACACCGATGCCTTTGCTTTTGGTTCTTTGGGTCGCCTTGCGCCAGGCTGGTGGGAACCGCCTGCGGGCGAAGAGGCGCAAGCCTGGCAATCTGCCGATGTGTCCCTCGATCATTTTTTGGAATGGGTGGCAGCGCGCGGTGTCACCCTGTGGCCCCACCAAGAAGAAGCCCTGATGGATCTGATGGTGGGCAACCATGTTATTTTGGGCACCCCCACCGGGTCGGGCAAATCGCTTGTGGCGCTGGGCTTACACTTCATGGCGCTTGCTTCCGGCCGCCGCGCCTATTACACGGCCCCCATAAAAGCGCTGGTCAGTGAAAAGTTTTTTGATTTAGTGGAAGTGTTGGGACGCGAAAACGTGGGCATGATCACGGGCGACGCCCACATCAACCCCGAAGCCCCCGTCATTTGTTGCACGGCCGAAATTTTAGCCAATCAGGCGCTGCGCGAAGGCGAAACTGCGGATGTGGGCTGCGTGGCCATGGATGAGTTTCATTTTTATGGCGATGCCGACCGCGGTTGGGCGTGGCAGGTGCCCCTGCTCACGCTGCCCAAAACGCAATTTCTGCTTATGAGCGCCACCTTGGGCGATGTGAGCACCCTTGCAAGCGCTCTTAAGCAGCGCACCGGCACGGAAGTCGACATCATTGCCAATGCCGAACGTCCGGTGCCCCTAAGCTATGAGTATGTGGAAACGCCGCTTGAAGCCACGGTTGAACTGGCTCTGCGCCGCGGCGAAGCGCCGCTGTACCTGGTGCATTTTTCACAGGATGCCGCCCTTGATACGGCGCAGGCGCTTTCAAGCTATGGCGTGGTTACCAATGAACAGCGCAAGCTGATAAAGGAAGCTGTGCGGGGCGCTCGCTTCACCACCGTGTTTGGGCAAACGCTCAAGCGACTTTTAAGTTCGGGCGTTGGCGTGCATCATGCGGGCATGTTGCCCCGCTATCGCCTGTTGGTGGAAAAGCTTGCCCAGCAGGGATTACTTCCCGTAATATGTGGCACCGATACGCTGGGTGTGGGCATAAACGTGCCCATCCATACCGTGGTGCTTACGGCCTTGACTAAGTTTGATGGCTATCGCATGCGCCGTTTGCGGGCGCGCGAATTTCACCAAATAGTGGGGCGTGCTGGACGCAGCGGCTTTGACACCGAAGGCAGGGTGGTCGCCGAAGCGCCCGAACACGATATCGAAAACGCGCGCGCCTTAACCAAGGCGGGTGGCGACCCGAAAAAAGTGCGCAAGATAAAGAAGAAGCACGCGCCCGAAGGTTTCGTCACCTGGAACAAGCAGACCTTTGAGCGCCTGATCGATGCCGTGCCCGAAACGCTCAAGCCTCATTTGAGCATCACGCATTCGCTGGTGTTATCGGAAGTGGTGCAGGGCGGCGATGCCTACCGCCGGGTGCAGCGCCTTATTCAGGATTCCGCCCAGACACCCGAAGAAAAGGTGGCGCTTGCCCAGCGTGCCGAAGAAATATTTAATACGCTGGTGGCATCCGACGTCATCGAAGTGCTAGAGGGCGGCGATGGTGCTGATGGCGGCGAGGGCCTGCAGTACGTGACCACGGTTGATCTTCCCGAAGATTTTGCGCTTGATCAGCCGCTTTCACCGTTTTTGCTGGCGGCCCTTGAGCTTTTGGACCCCGAAAGTGAAACCTATGCCCTCGATGCCATTTCGATGGCGGAAGCCACGCTTGAAAATCCGCGCCAGGTGGTGCGTGCGCAGGAACGCGCCGCGCGCGGTCAGGCTTTGTTTGAAATGAAGGCCGAAGGCATCGAATACGATGAACGCATGGAACGCATTGCCGAAATAACTTATCCCAAGCCGCTTGAAGAGCTGTTGGATGCCGCCTTTGAGCGTTACTGCGAGCAGGTGCCTTGGGCGCGCGATTTTGAACTGGCGCCCAAATCTGTGCTGCGCGATATGCTGGAAAACGTCTTGGATTTCAAGGGCTACATTGCCCATTATAAAATTGCGCGTTCAGAAGGAACGCTGCTGCGCTATCTCTCCGATGCCTTTCGCGTGCTCGATCGCACCATTCCCACCGACAAGCGCGATGAACGCCTAGAAGACATCATTGCCTGGCTGGGTTTTGTGGTGCGCTCGGTGGATTCAAGTTTGATGGATGAATGGGAAAGTGCGGGGGCGCCGCCCCAAGAAGCACCCGACATGCCCAGCGATGTGGTGGTGCGCGATCGCCGCGGCCTGACAGTGCTGGTGCGCAATGCCTTGTTTTTGCGCGTGAAGCTTGCTGCGCGGGGGCGCACAGAACAGCTGGGTGCTCTTGACCAGGACTGGGGCTGTGGTGCGCCGCGTTGGCAGCGGGCGCTGGATGCTTACTTTGAAGCACATGAAGAAATACGTATCGATGCCGATGCACGTTCGATGGCCTACCTTGCCATCGACGAGGCCGACGAAGCGCGTGACCACGTGTGGCACCTGCGCCAAATTTTCAGCGACGAAGCCGGCGATCACGATTTTTGCCTGGTAGCCGATGTGGATTTAGATGCCACGCAGCAGGAAAGCGAAGTGGTATTCAAAAACTTCCGGGTGGGATTCGCCCAGGATTTGTGTGCCGTTTCACCAAAATAGCACGCACCCGGCGCAGTTTGCGTTTGTGCGCCGTTATTATGGTTGCAGTCAAAGAAGGCAGCTGTGTCCGGGCGCTTGAGCGGAATGCACGCGGTTTGGCACAAACAGGAAAGGGTTACTATGGCAAAAATCGAGATGACCACGCCGCTTGTTGAAATGGACGGCGATGAAATGACGCGCATCATCTGGCAGTTGATCAAAGATGAACTGCTTGCGCCCCATATACACTTGAAAACCGAGTATTACGATCTGGGCTTAGAGCATCGCAATGCCACCAACGATCAGGTGACGGTGGATTCAGCCGAAGCCACCAAGCGCTTGGGCGTGGCCGTAAAATGTGCCACCATCACCCCCAACGGTGCGCGCATGGAAGAATACGACCTTAGGCAGATGTGGAAAAGCCCCAACGGCACCATCCGTGCGATTTTGGATGGCACGGTGTTTCGCACGCCCATCACCGTTAAAGGGATCCAACCCTGCGTGCGCAACTGGGAAAAACCCATCACCATTGCCCGTCATGCCTATGGCGATGTGTATAAAAATGCCGAAATGCGCGTGCCGGGTGCTGGCACGGTAGAATTGGTGTACACCGCGGCCGATGGCAGCGAAATGCGCGAACTGGTACACGAGTTTTCGGGCCCGGGTGTGGCGCAGGGTATGCACAACTTGGATGCTTCCATCGAAAGCTTCGCGCGCAGCTGCTTTGAATATGCGCTCGACGTCAAGCAAGACATTTGGTTTGCCACCAAAGATACTATTTCCAAAAAATACGACCACCGCTTCAAAGATATTTTCCAGGAAATCTACGACGAGAGCTACGCGCAGCGCTTTGAGGCTTGTGGCATAGAGTATTTCTATACGCTCATCGACGATGCCGTGGCGCGCGTTATGAAGGATAAGGGCGGATTTATCTGGGCGTGTAAAAACTATGACGGCGACGTTATGAGCGATATGGTGTCATCTGCCTTCGGGTCGCTTGCCATGATGACATCGGTGCTGGTGTCGCCGCAGGGCTTCTACGAATATGAAGCGGCGCACGGCACGGTGCAGCGTCACTACTACAAACACTTAAAAGGTGAAGAAACATCGACGAATTCGGTAGCGACCATTTTCGCGTGGTCGGGCGCCCTGCGCAAGCGCGGCGAACTGGATGGTCTTGCCGATTTGGTTGATTTTGCCGACCGCCTGGATGCAGCCACGCTTGACACCATTGAAGCGGGCGAGATGACGGGCGATTTGGCGCTTATTACCACGATCGCGCACCCCACAAAACTGAGCACCCATGACTTTATCAAAGCGGTGGCAAAGCGCCTGGCGCAGTAGTTTTCCGCCTGCCTGACCGCCTGCCCGGCTATTTGTAATCTTCCGGGTTTTTGGCCGCCGATCCGGTGGTGTTTTGCTTGCTGCGCAGTTCGCGCCCGAACTGCAGCGCTCCTTCGCCAAAGCGATCCTTCACCTTGTCGGTGGCCGTCACCAGGCCGTGTCGCTTGTTGGCATCAGCAATGAGCGGTGCGGCATCACCGGCCGCAGCCACCTGGTCGGTGCCGGCAAACAGCGATTCTTGCACCGCCTGCACTTCGTCAAACCCGCTGGCGCCTACTCCCACCAGCCGCAGCGCCATGCCGGGGCTCCACACATCGTCGAGCATCTGGTAGAGCAGGGGGATAAGGGCATATTCGTCGTCGAGGGGGCAGGCAAGCGTGCGTTGCACATTGCGGCAGCTGCGGTCATCGAAGCGCACGCGCAAGTTTATCGTGCGTCCGCGCACGCCCTTCATGCGCATACGCCGCGCAACTTTGGCGGCCGCCGTGGCTATGCCCGCTTCAATGTCTGAGCGCTCACGCAAATCATGGGCAAAGGTCATTTCATTGGAAATGGATTTCATCGTGTCATCCGCTGTTACGGGGGTCATATCCTTGCCCTGGCAACGCAGCCGCATCATGTCTGTGTTTTTCCCGAACACGCGCTTGAGCACCACCTCTTCGGCCTGTGCCACATCGCCCAGGGTGAAAATGCTATGGCGGTGCAGTTCCTTTTCGGCAGCAGGCCCGATGCCGCTCATATCCCGCAGGGGCAGCGGGCTTAAAAACTCAAGTTCACGCCCGGGGTATACAATGGTAAGACCGCGCGGTTTATCCTGATCAGAAGCAATTTTAGCAATAGTTTTGCTTGTTCCCAAACCGATGGAACAGGTGATGCCCAGCTTGGCAACACGCGCCTGAATGCGTTGGGCCACCGCTATGGGGTGTTCGCAGCTGTGGGGTGTGGGACTGATGTCAAGGAAGGCTTCATCGACGCTGACGCGTTGCATGTGTGGGCTTTCGCTGGCAAGAATATCCATCACCTGCTGCGACATATCGCGGTAGCGGTCGAAGTGCCCGTGTGTCCAGATGGCATCGGGGCACAGCCGCTGTGCCATAGAAGAGGGCATGGCGCTGCGCACGCCGAAAGTGCGCGCTTCATAGGATGCCGTTGATACCACGCCGTGTTTGTCGGGGTCGCCGCCCACGATGACGGGCAGCCCTTTCCAGGCGGGGTGGTCGTGCTGTTCTACTGAAGCGAAAAACGCATCAAGATCGACCAGCGCAACGGCAGAACCTTCCCATTTAAAATATGTGGGGTCACCGTTTTCCATGGCAACTAGTCTAACATGTTCGCTTGTAGCAGGGGAAAATATGCTAGGATTATCAGTTCTAGGCAATGCTAAGGCAAGGGAGGTGGCGCGATGCAAGTTTTACGTGGTTTGAATCTTCACCTCGATCAGCGCCCCGTCGCTACCGTCGTGCCCGAACAGCCGGTGGCCTTGCCCTACGAAATGCGCACGGAAGTCAATTGGCTTGATTTTTCCTGCGTCACCAATCCCTTGGGAACACCGCGTTCATTTATCAACGCCATTCACACAGCCTTTGTCGATGGCGAAGCGGCCTACAAGCCCGATAACGATGCCTATGCGCTGCGCCAGGCGCTTTCCAAGTATTTTGGTCTGTGCCCCGAAGCTTTTTTGTGCTGTGCTTCCACAACTGAAATGATCCGCAGCATTGCGCAGTCGTTTCAGCCGTGTAAGGTGGGAGTTTCTTTGCCGACGCTGCCAGAATACGGTTTGGCGCTAACGAATGCCGGGCATACCGTCGCCGGTATTTCAAACCCGCAATCATTTGTAACGCGCGATCCTTATGCCGCCAAGCGCGATGGTGTCGTGTATGATGCCGCGTTGTTGTCCAACCCCAGCTATCCAGCAAGTCGTCTTTTGCCGCAGACCACGCTTATGCATTATCTGGAAGCCTGCCATTGGGTTATCGTTGATGAATCCTATATCGAACTGACGCTGGGCGGAGAATCATGCTATTCGCTTACGGAACGCTACCGCAACCTTATCGTGGTGCGCTCGCTTTCGTCTTCGTTTAATATGGCGGGTATTCCCATGAGCTACTGCGTGGCGCACCCTCAAACCATCGCCCATATCGAACAGTTTTTCGACCGTTCAAATATTTCCATGTTTGCCGAAGTGCTGGCGGGGCAGCTGTGCGAACAGGAACAGTTTTTGGATCAAACCCATGAATTTCTTGATACCGAAATCCCTTGGATGCAGTGTATGCTCAGCCTTATACCGGGCATTCAGGTGTTTCCCGCCGAAGCAAACTATGTGCTGTGCACCTTCGATAGCGCTTCCTCGATGGATTTAGGCGTGGCAAACGTGACCGAACTGATAGCGCGCCTGCAGCTTGCCGGTTTTTTGGTGCGCGACCTAGAAGGCGTCAAAGGTTTTGAATCTGACCGTTATTTTTGCGTGGGTATTCGCAACCGCCACGACAACGAACGCCTTTTGGCGGGGCTGAAAAAAATCATTTCCTGTTCCTAGGCAGCACTAAGCCATTCCACAGAGCCGCACTGGCGCAAGCTGGTGGTGCCACGTCACAGCGCCGCACCATGGCCGCAGCGCCCCGAAGGCTAGCGGTGGTCGGCCAAGAAGAACAGCGCTATTGTTCCCGGGCCTGAGTGGGCACCGATTACGGGGTCAACGTAGTTTATAAGGATAGTCTGCACGCCGCATTGTTGGCGCACCAAATCGGCCACATATTCGGCATCTTCAATACAATCGCCGTGCGTGATAAAGATGGTCTGATCTTCAAGGGGTGCAATCCCTGTATCCGCCATGTGTCCCACCAGCGCTTGCAGCGATTTTTTGCGCCCGCGTACTTTTTCTTGCGGAATCAAACGGCCTTCATTATCAACATGCAAAACCGGCTTGATGTTAAGCATGGTGCCCGCATAGGCACCCACTTTCGATACGCGCCCGCCGCGCAGCAAAAACATCAGGTCATCGACAGTAAACCAGTGTGCTAACTTCAGGCGATTGTTTTGTACCCAGGTGGCAACTTCGTCAAGGCTTGACCCCGCGCGCGCCATTTGGGCGGCGTAGTACACCAAAAGACCCTGGCCCCCCGAAGCCGCCAGCGTTTCAACGGCACGAATGCTTCGTTGGGGAAACTGTGCCTGTAAATCTTTACACACAAGCTCAATAGCTTCGTAGGTGCCGGAAAGCGCGCTTGAAAAGCCCAGGTAAAGCACATCTTTTCCCGCAAGAAGGCGGCTGCGCAACAGCGCTTCGGAATCGGCAAGATTGGGCAGTGAAGTGGTGATAAGCTTGCCCTGGCGCATCTTGGTATAGAACTGCTGAAGATCGGTATGGGTTCCTTTAAGGTAGCTTTGGAACTGTTCATCATCGATCATAAACGTTAAGGGCAGAATATGTAAATCGAGTTCATCGATCATTTCTTCGGTCAAGTTGCAACTGGAATCGGTGACGATTTCAAAATTCATAAAGAGTCCTCCAACCGCGCGCACATGCGTGTTTCGCGGTAAACTTGTAGGGATGTGTCAAACAATCAGTTTATACGGTATCATCATTTTTTGCTATATGTCGCACTTCTGAAACTCTTTCCTTACAGATTTCATGCACGCATATTCGCGTATAATAGGCATATTGTTCTGACGACACTTTGAGAAAGGTATGGATTCACGTGGGAAATACCTATAAAAATACGATGAATTTACCCCAGACGGATTTCGCCATGCGGGCCAACTTGCCCGAAAACGAGCCCAAGCGGCTGGCAAAGTGGGAAGAACAAGATATTTATCACAAGGTGCTCGATAAAAATAGGGAAGGGGAGCCTTTCGTTTTGCACGATGGCCCACCCTATGCCAACGGACCTATTCATATCGGCCACGCTTTCAACAAGATTCTTAAGGATTTCGTTATCAAAAGCCATGCTCAGAGGGGCTATTTCACGCCCTATGTTCCCGGCTGGGATTGTCATGGCCAACCCATTGAACATATGGTTGAAAAAAAGCTCGGGCCAGAAAAGATGGCCAAAATTGACCAGGTGACCCTGCGCCGCCTGTGCCGTGAGTGGGCAGAAAAATACGTCGATGTGCAGCGCGATGGTTTCAAGCGCTTGGGGGTCAACGCCGATTGGGCCAACCCCTACTTAACCTTTTTGCCCGAATACGAAGCGGGCAATGTGGAAGTGTTCAAGAAGATGTATTTGGATGGCTCGGTCTATCGCGGACGCAAGCCCATCCATTGGTGCAAGCGCTGCCACACGGCGTTGGCTGAAGCTGAAATTGAATACAGCGATGAAATGTCACCTTCGGTATTTGTGAACTTTGCGCTGGATACCGTGCCCGAGCCCTTTGCGGCTGCGGGTGTTGCGGCGGCCAACGTGCTTATCTGGACCACAACGCCCTGGACGCTGCCGGCAAACACCGCCGTTACCCTGGCACCCGATGCCGATTATTGCATGGTTGTGGTGGCGGGCACCACGATGCTGCTGGCCGAAGCCTTGGTGGAATCTGTCGCTGAAATTGCCGAATGGGATGCCTACACCTTCGTGTGCGACGACGCGGGCAAGCCTCTTAGCTGCAAGGGCATCGCTCTTGAGGGCACCACCTATACCTGCCCCATCCGCCAAGATTTAAGGGGTCGCATCATCTATGGCGAACACGTCACCCTGGATTCGGGTACCGGTTGTGTGCACACCGCCCCTGGTCACGGCCAAGATGACTACCTGGTTGCCATGAAGTTTGATATCCCCATTTTGATGCCGGTCGATGATAATGGCGTGCTTACCGAAGAAGCCGGGCGCTTTGCCGGGCTTGATACCGACGATGCCAACCCGCAGATTATCGCGTGGCTTAAACAGCAGGGAACCCTTGTTGCCACAAAGCAGATTTCGCACAGCTATCCGCATTGCTGGCGCTGCCATCAGCCGGTCATCTTCCGCGCCACCGATCAGTGGTTTGTTTCCATGGACAAAACGGGCCTGCGCACCGCCGCGCTGGAAGCTATCAACAACCAGGTGAAATGGGTGCCTGAGTGGGCTGCCAATCGCATTGGATCGATGGTGGCCGACCGCCCCGACTGGTGTATTTCGCGTCAGCGTTCGTGGGGTGTGCCCATCCCCGTGTTCAAGTGCGCTCAATGCGGCGCCACAGTGGCCACGGCCGAAACCTTTGATGCTGTGATCGATCTGTTCAATCGTGAAGGTGCCGATGCCTGGTTTACGCACGCACCTGCCGAATATTTGCCCGCTGCCACCAGCTGTGAAGTGTGCGGGTGCACAGAAGTGCTGCCCGAACGCGATATTTTGGATGTATGGTGGGAAAGTGGCGTCAGCCACACCAGCGTGTGCAAAAAGCGCCCCGGCCTGCATTTTCCCGCTGATATGTATTTGGAAGGATCCGACCAGCATCGCGGTTGGTTCCAATCTTCGCTGCTTACCAGCGTGGGAGCCTACGGTGTGGCGCCCTATAAATCGGTCATGCACTGCGGCTTTACCATGGATGCCGAAGGCCGCAAGATGTCAAAATCACTGGGCAACGGTGTCGACCCCAACGAAGTCATGAAGAAAAGCGGCGCGGACGTGCTGCGTCTGTGGGTGGCCAGCGTCGATTATTCGCAGGATGTGAACATTTCCGACGAGATTTTGCAGCGCACGAGCGAAGCCTATCGCCGTATTCGCAATACCTTCAAGTTTTTGCTGGGCAACCTTAACGATTTTGATTATCGCACCAACACTACGGCTAGCTGGGCTGATCTTGAGCCGCTTGATCAGTGGATGATGCTGCGCTTGCAGGTTTTGCTCGATGAAATAAATACGGGTTACACCGAATATCGCTTCCATGCGGTCTATCGTGCCATTTATGATTTCATCGTCAACGATCTGTCGGCGGTCTATATGGATGCCACCAAGGATCGTCTGTATGCCGAAACGCCCGATTCGCCGCGCCGTCGTGCGGTGCAAACGGTGCTGATGCATGCACTTGAACTGCTGGTTCGTACCCTTTCACCCATTTTGTCGTTCACCGCAGAAGAAGTGTGGGAAGCCTATCCTGCGGGCCTGCGCGCGGCGCAGGGCCACCCCGAAAGCGTGCAGCTGGCCGGCTGGCCTGAAAAGGAAGACTTCACCCCTTCGGTGCCCGCCGTTGAAGCTGTGGCTATTCAGCATGATTTTGCAGCCATTCTTGAGCTGCGCGAAACCGTCATGAAGGCCCTTGAACAGGCACGCGGCGATAAGCTTATCAATAAAAGCCAGGAAGCCGCTCTTGTCATTACCGCACCGGCAGCGCTGCTAGAAACCCTGATGCACTATCCGGTGGCAGTATACGAAGAACTCTTTATCGTTTCGGGCCTAGCCTTTAACGAAGGCGCAAGCCTTGCGGTAAGCATTTCTGCTGCCGAAGGAGAAAAGTGCCCCCGCTGCTGGAACTATCGCGAACTCGGCGGCAACGCGTCCCACGAACACGTGTGCGAACGCTGCGGCGATGCGCTCGATGCCCTCGGTTTTTCCGAAGAGGATTAGGCGGATTTTGTGACGCACGATAAGCAGCCTGCGGGGCACAAGGACACGCGTGCAAAGCGCCAGCGCAACGCTTTGGTGTTTGCAGTTGTTGCCCTTATTTGGCTTACGCTGGATGGGGTAACGAAGGCGTTTTTCGAAACCACACAAACGCTGGGGCAGGTGATGCCCGCAAGCGAATGGGGGCTGATCCATTTTAGGCTGGTACATAACACGGGTGCGGCATGGGGCATGTTTGGCAATGCAACGTGGTTGCTGGGCGCACTTTCGCTGCTAGTATGTGCTCTGCTGGTAGTGTATCTGTTTGTGCTAGCTCCCCGTTCAAGCACGCCCGAAGTGATAGGCTTGGCGCTGGTGTTTGCGGGCGGTTTGGGCAATGCAATCGATCGCTTCCTGCGCGGTTATGTTGTTGATTTCATCGAAACCACGTTTATGGATTTCCCCGTATTTAATGTGGCCGATATAGGGGTTACCTGCGGCTTTGTTATATTCATCGTATTTTTACTTTTGCATGAAAAAAAGCGAGCCGCTCAAGACAGCCAGGAGCACACTATCTGATGGGTCGTTCTTTATGCTATAGCGCCACGCCTGAAGATGAGGGCACGCGCCTGGACACCTGCCTGGCCGCGCGCGACCTGTATGCTAGCCGTTCGCAGGCGGCGCATTTCATCGATGATGGCCTTGTGTTTGTCAACGGTGCTGTTGCTGCAAAAAAATATGCCGTACGCAGCGGCGACACAATCGTCTATGAAGAAGCGGAAGAATCCCCGCATATTCCCATGGAAGGCCAGGCCATCGATCTTGATGTGCGCTTTGAAGATGATTACCTGCTGGTGCTATCTAAGCAGGCGGGGCTTATTTGCCACCCTTCGCCCGGGCACCCCACGTCAACTTTGGTCAATGCCCTTATTCACTATTGCGGGCGCGACAATTTGGCGCACGTGCAAGGTGATGACCGTCCGGGCATCGTGCATCGGCTTGATGGGGATACCAGCGGGCTGATGTTGGCCGCCAAAGATGATGAAGTGGGTTATGCGCTGCAGGAAGCTATTCGCCTGCGCACGGTGGATCGTCGTTATCTGGCACTGGTGCATGGTTCGATTGCCCATGATACGGGCTTGGTTGATGCCCCTATTGCACGCAGCGAACGCGACCGCACGCACATGCAAGTTTCTGATAAGGCCAATGCCCGTTCGTCGGTGACAACATTTCGCGTGCTTGAACGCTTTGAAGCCGGGCCGCGTGATGAAGGCTATACGCTGCTTGAATGCAAGCTGTATACGGGGCGCACCCATCAGATTCGCGTGCACATGAAATATATCAAACACCCCTGCGTGGGCGATCAAACTTATGGCGCAACAGGGGCTGTTTCGCAGCTGGGTTTGGGAAGGCAGTTTTTGCATTCCTATAGCCTTGATTTTACACACCCCATAACAGGGGATGCTATGCATTTTGTCGACGCGCTGCCCTGTGACCTGCAAGAGGCTCTTGCCCAACTGGCCCCGCGCAGCACCGGCATCACCCCCGCCGGCACAGAAGTGTATGCTTCCTTAGCGCAGCCTGGGTGCCCCAGCCCCGCGCAGCCTGCCGACGTGCAACCCAACAGCCATTAAGGCGTTAAAAACCCCAGCGTTTCTAAGGCGCTTATCCAAAGAAAAATAGTACCCACCGAAAAAAGTGAGGTGGTTACCACAATTTGGGCGGCCAATTCATCATCGGCTTCCATTTGCTGAGCCATAGTGAAGCTGCTCACAGCCGTGGGGCTTGCGAACAAAGCCATAAGCGCCCCCAGCTCGATACCGCGATAGCCAAAGGCAAGCGCAGCCGCAATACCCACAAGGGGCACAAGCACAAGCTTGCCACTTACCGCGCAGGCCAGCGCGCGTCCGTTACCGTGCAACTGGGTAAAGGAAAACGATCCCCCCAGCGCTATTAAGGCTAAAGGTGTTGCAATGCCCGCAATAGAATCGATGCTTGTTTCCACTACGCCCGGCAAACGCAAGCCACTGACCACGAAGAAGAGGGCGGCAAGAGCGCCTAAAATTAAGGGGTTTGTGGCAATGCTTTGCGCGATAGATTTGGGATTAATGGTGTCGTTGCGAAAAACTTCCAAAGCCACAACGGCAAGCACGTTGAAAAGCGGTATAACAAACGCGATGAGGATGGCGGTTGTTCCCGTGTTGGCGGCACCGAAAAGCGAGGACGCTATGGGCAGGCCAAAAAGCACATAATTGCTGCGAAACATGCCCTGAACCAATACGCTGGACCGCGTGTTGTCCTTTTCAAACACGGGCACCAGTCCCATAAGGGCAGCAAAACTTATCACGATACATGCGAGGGCAAACCCCAGAAGGCCGGCGTTGAATTCTGTGGAAAAATCGCTTTTATACACCGTAGAAAACAGGATAAGCGGTAAAAATACCTGGAAACACACCCGATTGAGCTGTTGTAGGAAATCGGGTGCGAACAGGCCTATTTTGCGCAAAAAATAACCGAGTGCCATCATCAAAAACAGAGGAAATACAACACTAAAGGCTAAAGAAAAACTACTCATAGCTGCAAAGTTCAACAAGGTTTCCGTCGGGGTCGCGCAGATAGAGTGAATGCATTTCGCCACGCACGCCATGACGAACCACAATATCGAGTTCGCGGAAGGTTCCGCTTTCAAGAAGGGTTTGGCGACAGGCTTCGGCTGAGCCTTCTATCTCAAAGCACAGATCAGCGCTGCCCGTTTGCACGTTTTGGGCTTTTGGCTCAAGCTCGTGTCCCTTCAGGTGCACGTTTATCTTAAAATCGCCCGCGAAAAGTTCCCAGCGCCCCCCGGCATCGCGGGCGGTAAAGCCCAGGGCTTCATAGAAGCTTATGCAGGCGGTGATTTCGGCCGTGGTGATAACGATGTGATCCACCTTTTTCACCCGCACGAAATTACTCATGGTTATACAGACCCTTCAAGGTGTAGGAATCCAAGATGTGGCCGTCCATCTTGCGATGCAGTTCGTTAAAAAGAAAGCCGCGCTCCAAGTCAAGCAGGGTATCAAGGGCATACACATGCAATTCGTAGATGTGGGGCGCATCGGGCGGGCACATGCCGCCATAGAAGCTTGAAAGATCAGCGCTTTGCTGGCCTCCTTGCAGGCTTGTCCAGCTGTTGGCTCCCTGCACAAAATCGCTTGCGGTTCTGCTTTCGTTTTCAGCAATGTCTGTGCGGGTAATATTGGCTGCCAACCAGTGTATCCAAGCAAAGCCACCGCTTACGGGATAGGCATCCTTGTCTTCAAGAACAATCGCATAGGATTGGGTTTGTGCAGGTGCTTCTTCAATAGTGAAGGGGATGGAATAGTCGGGCACGCCCTGGGCATTTACCTGGCTGCCACGTGCGCCGTACTTCGCGTCATAAACGCCATTGACGATACCGCTGCTGCTTACTAACATGTGAACCCTTTCTCTCGGTTTGTGTTGAGTTCACTATAAAACGTCTGCGCCCCTAAAGAAATTACCCACTTTTTTGTGGGTAAGGGAATTTTGGATGAGGGGAGTGTTGGCTTGCTTGTTGGTGTGCGCTAGACGATAACCCCTTTTGCCCGCAACACCTCTTCTTTGCCGTCTTCACACAGAAGGGCAATGCCCACTTCCTGCATGATGGTAAGGGCGGCAAGCATGTTTTCGCCGTGGGGTTGTGTGAGGAAATATTCAACCCGCAAAGGATAGCCCTCAAACACTTCCTTATCTACCAAGCGGCACTCCATCAGCTCTTTAAGCTGTTCAAGCAGCATTTTTTGTGTGATGCCCTCTATGTCGTGTTCCAACTTGGCAAGAGAGCTGCGGCCCAGGCGCAGCCTCCACAAGATGATAGATTTCCATTTTCCCTTAATCATATCGTGGGTCAGTTCAAGGGGGCAGGTATATTCGCTGCGCAGCTTCATGGGTAGCGCCTCCTAGCCGGAAACCGTCATATTTTCAAAGCGTGCCTGCATCCAGGCGTCGGTAAAGGTGGCATCGATGGCCTGTTCGATGGGGTTTGTGGGGGCAATGCCCGCAGCGCGTTGCCCTTGGCGGTCCATGGCAAGGCAGGTAACTGTAATGTTAAGCAGCATAAACAGCGTGACAATAAGGGTGACAATGCGCACCGCTCGGCTTTTCTGGTTGATAAGCTTGAGGCCTTTTTTTACCAGGGGCAATATCACACGTACCCATACCAGACCCAACATGCCCCACATCACGCCGAACAGAAAGTTTGTGCGCCCGGCAATGCTGCCGAAGGTGCCCGAATAATCCCAGGCTATAGCCCCCCAGAAAAATTCCATGCCCCAACTGGTAACAAATTCGATGGTGGACCCCACAACCATAGCAACCAGAAAAATGACCACGTTATGCGAATAATAAAAGCGGTTAAGGAAAAGTGTCAGCAGTGCCGCCCCCGCGCCATAGATGGGGGAAAACGGCCCCCACACCAACCCGGCGCGACTTTCGTAGCCGCCGTAGACGATGGCGTGAAAAATGGTTTCGACACCCAGGCCAATAAGGGAACCTATAACGAAAAGCCAGAACAGAGTAAAAAAGTTGAGCTTGATAAACCCTTGGCCAAACAGGGATTTTACTTCCTTGACCGCGGTGACATAGCTTGCATTGTGCGCAACAAGGTCGCCGGAAGCAGCATTGCGGGCGCCAGGGGTGGCACCTGTTGCGCTTGCGGCGTGCGAAGCCGCCAAAGAGCCTGATTTTTTAGGGTCTTTCTCCATTTTTACCTTTCTGGGTCAAGCTGTGGGATAAACTATATCAGATTTCATTTAGGATAAACGATAGGTACGCCAAGCGGTTGTTGACGAATTGGTCACAAAAGAGCTTAAGAAAGGGTGTTTTACGTGAACGACGAAGCGGGGTCATGTGGAGTCCTTCTGGTCAACACGGGCACGCCCAGCAAGCCGACGCCGCGTGCCGTGCGCAAGTACCTTTCTCAGTTTCTTATGGACAAGCATGTGGTGTCGGTAAACCATTTCATCTGGTGGTTTATTCTTCACTTTGCCATCCTGCCCAAACGCGGTCGTGCAAGCGCCGAAAAATACGCCAGCATATGGAAGCCCGAAGGATCCCCCTTTCTTATCGCGCATGAAAAGTTGGCGCGCGGGCTGACCGCTGCTTTTGCGGGGGACCCCACAGCGCCCACCGTCGAAGTGCGCTGTGGTATGACCTACGGCAACCCCAGCGTTTCTACGGCTCTTAAGCAACTTAAGGCAGCAGGTGTAACGCGCTTGGTGGTGTTGCCTCTCTACCCGCAAACGGCGCATTCCACCACGGCTGCGTCGCTTGATTGCGTGCGTCGGGTGCTCAAGCGGATGCGTTGGAAGCTGCCCTGCGATTTCATCGAAGGCTACCACGTGGCACCTACCTATATAAAGGCGTTGGCGGCTGCGGTGCGTCATGCGGGCTTTGATCCGCAGGGCGAAGATAGGCTGCTGCTTTCATTTCATTCCATACCGCTTGAGCACATCGAGGCGGGCGACACCTACGAATTGCAAGCGGGCGAAACGGCGCTGGGTATAACCGACGAACTGGGCCTTGATCGCAAGCGCTGGACCATGGGGTATCAATCGCCTTTTGGCGATCCGCGCAAGTGGCTGCAACCCTTTTCGACCGATATATTGGCGCGCTGGGGTGAAGCGGGCGGGCAAGACGTTTACTTTGTGTGCCCGGGGTTTTCCGTCGATTGTCTTGAAACGCTCTACGACGTCAAAGCCGAACTGGCACCAGCGTATTACCAGGCATTATCGGCCGAAGGTGCACACTGTCAACGGGGAAAATTTGTGTATGTTCCCTGTCTTGATGCAAGCAAGGCGCACGTGAAGGTACTTTTTGACATCGTGCGCCCCTCTATTGAAGGAGTAAGAAAATAATGGAAGAATCACAGCAGCAACGAACCGTACTTTTAGGGGTAACTGGCTGTATTGCTGCCTATAAATCGGCAGAAATTATCCGTGGCTTGCAAAAGGCGGGTGTGCGGGTAAAGGTGGTTATGACGCAGAATGCGACACATTTTGTTGACCCGACAACGTTTCGTGCCCTTACGCGCGAACCGGTATCCATCGGGCTTTTTGATGATCCCAACGACCCCATTCACCACATATCGCTGGCACAGGAAGCCGACCTTTTCCTGCTTGCGCCCTGTACCGCCAACGTTATGGCAAAAATTGCCTGTGGCATAGCCGATGATCTGCTTACCACCACCGCCTTGGCAACGAAGGCGCCTATCGTTATTGCGCCTGCCATGAATGTCAACATGTATGAAAATACGGCGACGCGCGCAAACATGGGCACGCTTTTTAATCGCGGCGCTCATTTTATCGAAGCGGGGGAGGGCTATTTGGCCTGCGGCGACACGGGCCGTGGACGCATGGCGGATGTTTCCCGCATCATCAACGAAGTGTTGTTGCAACTTAAAGTTGGCCTTGATTTGGCCGACAAGCAGGTGATGATCACCGCTGGTCCCACCATTGAACCCATCGACCCCGTGCGCTACATCACCAACCATTCTTCGGGGAAGACCGGCTATGCGCTGGCGGGAGCCGCCGCCAGGCGGGGTGCACAAGTGACCCTTATTTCCGGGCCGGTAATGCTTGCTGCCCCCGAAGGCGTGCACCTGGTGCAGGTGCAGACGGCGCGTGAAATGTTTGAGGCCTGCCAGGAGGCGTTTGCTTCCACCGATATCGCTATATTCTCGGCGGCGGTAAGCGACATGCGCCCTGAAGCTGCCTGCGACCACAAGTTGAAGAAGCGCGATGGCGTAGGGGCGCTTTCCAAGCTTCAGCTGGTTGAAAACCCCGATATCCTAGCCGCCATGGGCAAGGCTAAGGACCATCAAGTGGTGGTAGGCTTTGCTGCCGAAACCGATGATGTTATCGAAAACGCACGCGAAAAATTGCTGAAGAAAAATGCGGACATGATCGTGGCCAATGAGGTCGGGGAAAACAAAGGTTTTGGAACCGACGACAATAAAGTATGCTTCGTTACCCCTGAAACCGTCGTTGATTTGCCCGTTATGTCAAAAAATGAACTGGCAGATGTGATTTTAGATAAATCACTTTCATTTCTGGCTTGAAAAGAAGGCCGACTACCGTTAATATAGTCAACGCTGCTTTTGAGAGAGAAACGTTTCTTTCAAAAAGCGCATGAACGGGTTGTGGCGCAGTTTGGTAGCGCACTTGACTGGGGGTCAAGGGGTCGCAGGTTCAAATCCTGTCAACCCGACCACAAACATCGCAGGTCAGAGGCTTAAAAGCTTCTGACCTGCTTTCATTTTTTGGAAGTTGTGAAGCTGGCTGTCCAATATCTGTCCAGAGGTGCTTATTTGCTGGCAAACGGTAGCGTTTTGCACGGGGGTTTTTCAGCCCTCAACCCTTGATTCACTATTTCTTTCGGCAGTATTTTTATTAAATGTGTGGGGAGTTTTTATTCCTTGTTGCCTGCGCCGTTTCACGCAGTGCTTCTCTTGATTGGGCAGGGAAGGAGAAAAGTTGTTCCGCTCTCTTCTGGATAAAACAGGATAAATCTTTCAGGTAGGGTGTCGGAAAAGCAAACTTCGCACTGTTTACAAACTCGAAGCTTTGGAGCTTTTCAAGCTGCGCTTGCTGCACCGGGCCGATAAATCGTGCCGCTTGTTCCTCGAAAGTGACTTGCGACCACGAAGGGAGCTTAAACCTTGATTCCTGGCTGAAATCCCCCGATTGGCTGAACCCCAAATCGAAGAAAAGCGATCTTCCGTTATCGAAGATAAGAAACATCTTTCGAGCAAAACAGCTTGCAGGTAGAGCACGCCTCTGCGCTTGTTTCGGCCCACGTCGCAAGGTCGTATTCAACGGCGTTAAGGCCCATTGCCTCAGCGACTTGAGAGGCAAGGAATTCAGCACGAGCTTCGCCGACATGTTTTGACGACACGCTTGAACCTTTATAGAGACAGCGGGTACCATCGGGGTGTGGCTCATATCGCGTCACGAAACCCGCAAGCAAGCATGGTAAAATTACCAATCAAGCAAAACGCAGCACGAGGTCATTGGGGGGATGCGAACATGGTAGCAAGTGAAGCCGGTGCAATTCATGCAGTACTTGTTGATCAGCGCGACAGACACATAGAGCGAGGTTTTTACTGGGAAAACCAAATTGCTTTTGTTTTTAACTCCGAAAAGATGGAGGGCAATCCGCTTACCAAGGAACAAACGCGCTCCATTTTTGAGACAAACACGGTGTCCGGTCGAGCCATCCCCAATGATAATGTCACGGAAACGAGAAACCATTTCCGCATGTTTGACTTCATGCTTAACACGCTTGACCAGCCCCTTACAAAGAAACTCATGCAAGATTTTCATCGTATATTAAAGACGGGCACGGCCGACGATTTAGACAATTCCGATTTTGTGGTTGGCGGTTGGAAGTTAATTGAAAACGGGGTGGGCGGCATACAGACCACCGCCCCCGCTGACGTTGATGGCGAGATAGAGCGGCTTTTGCGTGCATACGGCTCAAAGCTAGGCAAGACCTACCGAGACATTGTTGGCTTTCACACGTTTTTCGAGCGCATTCACCCCTTCCAGGATGGAAATGGGCGGGTTGGCCGTGTGATTATGTTTCGTGAGTGCCTAGCCAATGACCTCGTGCCCTTCATCGTGCTCGACGAGACAAAAGAGCGCTATTACCAGGGATTACAAGTTTTTAATGAGCAGCCAAACATATTTATCAATTATTGCGAGGAATTGGTAGATCAGTATCTCGAAGCGTACAGCAGCCTTATCCCGGCGAAGCTCCTATTGCCAAACTTTGAAAAATACTTAGAACATAAACCTGACCACGCAAAGCAGGCAGAGCAGTTTTTAACAAGCCGTGAACCCTCGACTAAAGAGCGATTCGCTGATGCACGAAAAAGCGCAAAAGCTCACAATGCTGCGCACGATAAGCCCGGAACAACCCGTAATGTCGCCCATAATCGCGATTGGTAAAACCCTAGATCATCGAGGCGCTGTAAGCCCGTCTAAGGTGGGGTTTAGAGTGCATCGACACCTTTTCACTCACGCCACCAGCGAGGGGCATAGCGGCACCTACGAAGCTACGGTCACATCGGTTGATGTTGCTGCTGAAACCGTGTCCTACTACGTGGTGCTTACTCCGCATGACTACGCCGATGGCTACCAGCGCGTAGGCGGCACCGTCACCGTGCATCAAGATTTCGGGGGAACGGTGACGCTGCACAAAACATCGAGCAACCCGGCAATCACGGCGGGCAACCCCTGCTATGACATGACCGGTGCGGTCTACGGGATTTATGACCTCGCGTGGGCGGAAGTCGGGCGGCTTACTTGCAATGCCGATGGTTGGGCGCAATCGGGCAAGCTTTCGCGTGGGTCTACCTATCAGGTAAAAGAAATCACTCCCGGCAAGGGCTATGAACTTGATAAAGAATTCTACGTAGTAACCATCAACTCCGACAACGTAGATCTACACGTTACGGAAAAGCCGCAAAATGACCCTATCGGTACCCTGTTGGCCAAATACGATGGGGATAAAACCTACGATGCCGCCAACCTACCACAAGGCTCTGCCAGCTTGGCGCTCTCGCATTGGCAGCTGAACTACTACAGTGACTATCATTCCACCACCGACACCGCTTGGACGCAAAGCGCCACCCCGGTGCGCTCCTGGATCATGCAAACGGATGAAAAAGGTACAGTCAATTTACTTGCAGGAGATAGCACCTTTGTCACTAAAGATGGGGTGGCTCATCCCTATAAGGTATCGGGCGACGATTTTTATCGTATGACAGATGGCAGAATCACTCTGCCCTTAGGCACCGTCACCTTGCAAGAGATCAAGGCACCCCAAGGCTATCTCTTGCCTGATCCCAATCCCATCTATGCGTCGCAGATAACATCAGATGGCGTGCTCGAACTAGTCGATACCTACAACATGCCGATTACACCTGAGCCGGTCAAACGTGGTGACATTGCTATCATGAAGTTTGGCGAGCAAACACCTGACCCCGAAGGGCAACCCACGATTAAAGTGCCGTTGGAAAATGTGGCCTTTGACATTATTAATCTTTCGGAACAAAGCGTGCTGCGTCCCGATAATACCCAAGCTGCTACCGGCGAAGTTGTCGTGAGCATTAAAACCGACGCGCAAGGACACGCCAGCACCGAAGCTC
>JAVVPE010000003.1:2776-51942 GCA_036655915.1 Raoultibacter sp. | reverse complement strand
TACGACAATAATTACTTTAACGATAGGTATCAGGGCATTCCCGTTGGAGGCTACACAAAGGTTATCGAATCGATGCTTGCGGGCAGCGAAGTGCGCTTGGGGGTCGATTACCTGAAGGATAAAAATGCCCTCGACGATCTAGCCGACCAGGTAATTTATACAGGTACCATCGATGCCTATTTTGATTACTGCTTTGACCCCCTCGAATATCGTAGTCTCAAGTTTGAACACGAATGTTTGGATAAGAAGAATTACCAAGGGGTTGCGGTAATGAATTTTACCGATTTTGAAACACCCTATACACGCATTATCGAACATAAGCATTTTGAGTTTGGGAATCAGCCCACAACGGTTATTTCCAGGGAATACCCGCTTGATTGGCACATTGGCATAGATCCCTACTATCCCATGGAGGATCAGGCAAATCGCGATCGCTATGCTCGCTATGCCCTCAAGGCGCAGCAGGAAACGAAGGTGCACTTCGGAGGACGCTTGGGCGAATATAAATACTACGATATGCAGGATACGGTGAAGTCAGCTTTATCCAAAGCAAAGGAATGGTTGCGATAGCTCATGGATGCTCAAAGTTTCCTACAGGCCAGTTGGGTCATCTCTTCGCCGGAAGTGTCATTTGAGGTTGATGCCCAGGGGCTATGCATTGCCAATAACGGCGACACCGACGGCCTGCTCAGATGCGTACTTCCCGATGGTGGTGCAGCAGGGTTTATACTTGTGACGTTTGAGGGGGCTTCACTTGCAGGAAATGCGGGCATCCTGTATCAAGTCGATGAAAATAACAGGGTTCTTGGCGAGGCATCTCTTGGCTCTGAAACCCTTGTTGAACTGCCGGCCAGCCAAGAACATGCCCTGCTCATAAAAGTATTTTCGCACTCGTCGTTACGGGTTAGTGCTATCAATACCGCTCCTTGTAGTTATGAGAACCCTGTTGAGGAATTCTGCAAACGCTCTCTTAAGAGTGCAGTTGTTTTTGTTGTGCCCACCTACCCTACGCAGGAAAATAGATACCTGTGTGCGTTTGTTCATTCTCGCGTAAAGGCCTACCTTGCTGCAAAAGTAAAATGCGAGGTTATTTGTGCCCATGATTACAATTCTTGCTGTTCTTACGAGTTTGAGGGCGTGCATGTTTTGCGTCTACCACTTGATAAGCTGCAGACGGCACTGTCTTTGCATCGCTACCGAGTTCTTATCTCGCATTTTTTTGACCTGCGCTATGCCGCCGTCTTTGATGCCTGCAATCTCGACCGAACCACTCTTATCATTAAGACGCATTGCCCCGAAACGAGATACTGGGATTACCCTGAGTTTGCGACACCCTACTTTGAAGAGAAGCGAGCGCTTACCGAAGCGCAGGTGCAGGAATTCGAAGCGCGTGACGCGGTAATTAAACGCTACAATGAAATGCAGAATGTTGTCTGGTTTTTTCCTTCCGAAAAACTTAAGGAGCGCAGCGAAGCGCTGATCGATATTCGCTTTAATCGTTACCTCCTTATTCCCGATGTCGTTGATGAAAAGCTTTTCGCCTACCACCCCAAAAGCCCTGATTTGCGGCGGAACATTTTTTTTAATCGAAAATTCGATAATATAGCCACCTATGCTAATGATATTGCTGCGGCTACTATCCTCGAATTAAGTAAACGACCCTGCTTTAAGGATATGGAATTCAATATTTATGGTACTGGCGGGTTCTATCATGAGCTTACGGATCCCATCAGCCATTTTGAGAATGTTCACCTCCACCCCTATTTTCTTGCGCGAAAAGATTTGCCGAAGATTCATGCTCAAAACGGCATCGGTTTGTTTGCAACGCGCTTTGACACTCAGGGTGTGTCGATGGGGGAAGCTGCCATGTCGGGTCTTGCTGTGGTAAGTTCTGCCATAGATGCAGCCGAGTATTTTCTTCCCAATGATTGCGGATTGTTGGCTGATGTGGAAAATCCTGTAGCCTATGCAGACATTATTGAAGGTCTCTATAATGACCCCGATCGCTTTGAGCTGTGTGCGCGCTTGTGTCACGAAAAAATGTATCGACTGTGCCGCACCCAGGTTACTGTCGAAAAAGAAATTGCTTACGTAAAATCAAACCCGATAAAGCGGGCAATCTGGAACTTAGGCAATCTTATGCACCCCGCAAAATCCTAAGCTTTTTTGTCTGGTTCCGCAACAAACGTTCTTTGCATAGCCTCAAGTTCGTTCATTTGCCCCATATCGAACCACTGTTCCTCATTGACGATGTAGGCTCCAACGCGTTTCCCGCACGCTCGCTGCTGGTCGATGATATCGGGGAAGCTAATGGCAACACCGTCTTGTATGGTGTTGAGCACGCTGGGCTCTACTACATAGACTCCCGTATTAGTCGTGAACGAAAAGCTGGGCTTTTCTTGCATGGAGGTCACGGCACTCGTTTCGTCGAGCTCTATAACCCCGTAAGGTATGACAATTTCTTTTTTTGCGCAAATAATGGTTATGACATTGCGGTGATCTTGGTGAAATTTGAGAATATCTTGGTAGTTTTCTTTGATGACAACATCGCAGTTGGTAAGAAAGAACGTTGTTTCAATACGTCCCTTAAGAAGCGATAGGCCACCACCGGTATTTAAAGGTTCTTCCTCGTCGTAAAAGGTGATATGCTGCGCATTTTGCTGTTCGGCAAAATAGGCACGAATCAGCTGCTTTTTATAGTTAACAATAATATGATAGGAGCGCAATCCGTATGCATGAAAGCTATTTATGATGTGTTCGATGATGGGCAAGTTTCCTATAGGGATAAGCGGTTTAGGTAAAATGCGCGTATAGGGGTCAAGGCGTGTTCCCTTGCCACCCGCCATAATAACGACGGGGATAGTTTCGATTGGTTCTGCCGTAGTTGATACTTTGTTTAGGGATGCGTTGCTCACGTTTGGCAACCTTTCTTAAAGATTGTATATATCGGTTTTATAGCGGCTTAAGTTTCCCCGGAAAAATTCTATAGTCTCCTCAAGGCCCTGCTCAAGTGTATAACGAGGCTCCCAGTTAGTGAGTCGCTTAATTTTTTCATTTGATCCCAAAAGTTGGTTCACTTCGCTTTTTTCAGGGCGAAGTCTTTGCTCATCACAGACAATGTGTGCCGAAGGATTGATCTGCCGAATAAGCTCATCAGCTAGTTCACCCATCGAAACTTCTCGTTGGGTGGCGATGTTTATTTCCTCTCCGATTGTTGCATCGGAAAGGAAAATTCGAAGAAAGCCATTGATGGTGTCGCTGACGTAGCTGAAGTCGCGCGTGGGGGTAAGGGAGCCTAGCTGGATTGATTCAGACCCCGCTAAAAGCTGTGTGATGATGGTGGGAATAATGGCTCGCGCTGATTGCCGCGGACCAAAGGTGTTGAAGGGGCGCACTATGCTTACAGGAAGTTCGAAGCTTCGGTAAAAAGATTCCGCTAAGCGATCCGCAGCAATTTTTGTAGCGGAATAGGGGGATTGACCTTGAAAGGGATGGTTTTCGTCTATGGGCACATAGCGCGCCGTTCCGTAAACTTCCGATGTTGAGGTCACTAAAATGCGCGAACAGTCAAGGTCACGTGCCGCCTGTAGTACGTTGAGTGTTCCCTTGATATTGGTGTCAACATAGGCATCTGGGGAGTGATAGCTAAAGGGAATGGCGATAAGCGCTGCCAAATGAAACACCGCATCGCATCCCTTCATGGCGGTAGTTACGCCATGGGGATCACGGATGTCTCCTTGAAATATTTCTATTTTTTGTAGCGTTTCTTTTGGGATGGAATCAAGCCAGCCCCATGAATTGAAGGAGTTGTAACAGACGAAGGCACGAACATCGAAGCCTTGGGAAACTAAGAGTTCTGTTAAGTGGCTTCCGATGAATCCGTCTGCCCCCGTGACCAAAATTTTACTGCTCATGTGTCTCCTATCGTAGAACCAACGGTAGACTTGTTTCTTTTATCTTCACGCAGCCGCTTACGTGCGCAGCATCGATTGTGCTCAATCAATTACCTTATCCCCGTTGGTTAAAGGGTGCAATTGGCGGAGTGTTTTCGTCTACAACATTTCAAGTATAACATGTTGATTTCTGCGCAAATGGGGCAAGCGCGTAGGGCTATTGTGTGGCTGCACTTCCTGGAAGCTTTATTGTTCCAAGTAGATACCTTGGTTTTCGCATTTATTTCAAGGTGGTCAGCGCTTCTGACAAGGCGTTGTAGCTAAAGTGTTAAAATGAAACGCTATTGTAAGATAGCAGACTTAGCTAGAGGCCTTGTGGGGTCGCTGGTTTTTCCATCGAAGTTCAGGAGATATCGTGCAAAAACACTATCCAAAAACTTTAATTCTATGCGTTGCGCTTTCTCTCGTTGTCTTTCCTTCTTCAGCCTGGGCAACGCTTGAAAGTGATCAGTCGCCTGCTTCCGAAGAAGAGATAAGCAAAGCCTTTGAAGAAGGAACTCTTTCTCTGGAGGTGAAAGAGACTTCCTCTGATGGTTCTTCCCCTAAAGCTGCTACGGCAAAAATTGGTGCGGTAACGGCAACGGAATATGCAGGAGATTCACTGTTTGAGACGGCGATTGCCGAAGCAAAGGCGGCCTATCCTCAGGGGGCTCGATCAGCTATTTTGGTCAGTGGCCCGGGCGATTCCTGGATCGATGCTCTTTCGGTTGCAGGGCTTGCTGCAACCAAAGGTCCCATTCTTTTTACGTGGAAAACTTCACTTAATGAAGCGACAAAGCAGGCACTTCTTGATTTAGGCGTTAAAAGCGTGATTATTATCGGCGGTACTGCAGCGGTGTCGGAGGCGGTGGTGCCTCAGCTCCAAGAGGCGGGTATTGCTGTTGAGTCGCGTTTGGCGGGCGCTGATTGTTTTGAAACGCAGATTAAAATTTATGAGTATGGTGTAAAAAACAGCTGCTGGGCGGGCGATATTGCCTTTGTGGCCACCGCTGGAAATTATGGCGATGCTCTTTCTATCTCTCCGGTGGCCTATGCCCGAAAAGCACCCATTTTTTTAACGGATTCAACAAAGAGTTTGCCCAACGCGCAGAAAGATGCTCTTATTGCGGCATCCACTCAGCTAGGCTATTTTGGCACTGTGGTAGCCGTGGGCGGCAAAGATGCCGTCGCAGAAACAACACTGGGATTTCTTGATTTTATCAGCATCCTTGCCAAAGGGGACGGCGTGGCTACGCGCCTTGCGGGGCAAACGCAATACGAAACCAGTTCTGCCATCGCTCAGTGGGCGGTGGATACGCAGGGCTTTTCCTGGAACAACCTGGCTTTTGCGACGGGACTTTCGCCTTGGGATGCTTTGGCGGGTAGTGTTTTACAAGGGTCTTCAAAGTCAGTTTTACTGCTTGCTTCAGATTATGCGACATCAACAATTACTGCTGCGGCGCAGCATGCTAGCTCTATTAATTCTGTTCGGTTCTTCGGCGGCAAGGCTGCTTTGCCCACGCGGGTGCGCATGGGTGTAGCCGATGCATTTGGGTTTCCCTATGCGGCGTTGCCTGGGTTTAAGGTGTATGTCGATGCCGGGCATGGGTGGAATGATAACAATGCCGGTTCGTATGACCCGGGTGCCTGCGGCAATGGATATGAGGAAGCGGCTCTTAACAGAGA
The DNA here is from genome assembly GCA_036655915.1 of Raoultibacter sp. Classification (GTDB taxonomy): domain Bacteria; phylum Actinomycetota; class Coriobacteriia; order Coriobacteriales; family Eggerthellaceae; genus JAVWGW01. The sequence continues at coordinate 46,324 of JAVVPE010000003.1, read as the reverse complement.
ACTGGCCGGTATGGTGGGTAATATTCTGCGGAACACCTACGGGGTTGAGACCTTCGTCAATGATGATGGTGGATGGTATAAGTTAAGGCATGCCGAAGCCGTTGCTCAGGGTTGCGATGCTCTTGTTTCAATTCACTTTAATTCAGGTGGGGGCTCGGGAACCGAATCGCTTATTCACGATTACAATGCTTCTTTTCTTTCACCGCCATGGCAAGGTCAGATACACCCTCGCCTTATAGAAGGTATTGGCCTGAGGGATCGCGGCCAGAAGGCACAAGAAGTTGCAATTTTGGGAGGCTATTTACCGGCAACATTGCTGGAAATATGCTTCATTGATAGCGGATATGACATGGATACCTACGCAAGCCGTAAAGTGGAAATTGCTTATAAAATTGCTGAAGGCATTGTTGCCTAGGAGGCCAAAATGATCCAAGTTCTCAAAAGACCGTTTTCACTTCTGCTTTCCCTTGCGGTGGTGAGTGCTTTCGCTTTCCCGCTTGGTGCGTATGCGCAAACTCCAAGCACCCTTACCGATGAAGAAATCGAGCAAGTTGTTGGCGTTTCAGGCGATCTGGCTGTAGACACGTATTCTTTGAGCGGGGGTGGTAGCGATTCCGTTACAACCTATGCGGGAGATTCCATGTTTGAAACAGCCATTTTAGAGGCGAGGGCAGCATATCCTCAGGGGTCGACATCAGCCATTATTGTGGGCGGGCCAGGGGGTTCTTGGGTCGATGCTCTTTCGGCGTCGGGGCTTGCCGCAACAAAGGGCCCCATTTTGTTTACCTGGCAGGATTCCCTCAATGTGGCCACCAAACAGACCTTGCTCGACATGGGTGTTACGAGCGTTGTGATTATCGGAGGTGTCGCGGCAGTGTCTGGGGCGGTGGAGTCTCAACTTCAAGAGGCTGGCGTATCTGTTGAAACGCGTTTGTGGGGGAACAGCTGTTTTGATACTCAATTGGCCATTTATGACTATGGCGTAAAAAATAGTTATTGGTCAGGGGATACGGCGATTGTGTCTACAGGAACAAGCTTTGGTGATGCCCTTTCCATTTCACCGATAGCGTATGCCAAAAAAGCGCCCATTTTTTTGACGGACGGGTTGGGCAATTTACAGAAGAATCAAAAAGATACCCTTGCCCAAGGGGCGGTGGCAGGAATGTTTAGTAAGGTTATCCTTACAGGTGGCCTGAATGCTGTTTCGGAAAGAACCGAGGGGTTTGTTTCGGGCTTAACCTACGCTTCCCACGGTTCTTATAACCGTCTTTCCGGCGACACTCAATACGAAACCAGTTCAGCTATTGCCCAATGGGCGGTTGATACGCAGGGTTTTTCCTGGAATAACCTAGCTTTCACAACAGGCCTTTCGCCTTGGGATGCCCTGGCGGGTAGTGTTTTGCAGGGTTCCTCAAAATCTGTCTTACTCTTGGTAAGCGACTCTTCTTCCTCGACAATCCAGACTGCCATCGATCACAAAAATGCAATATCTCAAATTCGTTTCTTTGGCGGTACGGGTGTCGTTTCCAATGATACGCGCAATACTATTATTGCGGGGTTAACCGATCAACTGAGTGTTCAGGATACGGGCATCAGCCTTTCGCACATGCTCGATATAGAATACAACGCCGTTCATAGCTCTCAGCCCACCTACACCAAAGATCAAATCCTTGAAAGCCTTGACCCCTCCAACTTTCAATATGGAGAAGCAGGGTTTTATCAATTTGCCCTTGTCGATCAAGGCTATTCGGGTGTTGTTACGGCTGATCAGCTGAATGGCTTTATTGCAACCCAGGGCGCTAATGGCATGCTTGCCGGTCAGGGGGCAGCGTTTATTGCTGCCGCACGACAATACGGCACCAATGAAGTGTATCTTTTGTCGCATGCTATTTTGGAAAGCGGCTGGGGGAAGTCGGCCTTGGCTCGTGGCTGGGCCTTTACCAGCGATGTGCTTGATAGCGAGGGCAAGGTGCTTTATAAGGCGACGGGGAAAACCTATTACAATTTCTTTGGCATAGGTGCCTACGATTCCAGTCCTTTGTCGGGTGGTCGTCTGATGGCTTATCAACAGAATTGGGATACGCCTGAAAAAGCTATCATAGGTGCGGCGCAATGGATTGCGGAAGGCAGCAACGGCAGTGGTTGCTACTTCAAGAATGCCTGGCATCAAAACACGCTCTACAAGATGCGCTGGAACTTTGAGCAGGCTGCTAGAGATAATGCTGTTTGGAAGCAGTATGCAACAAGCCGCACCTGGGCGACGGGCATCGCAAGGGTCATGGATAACTGCTATAGCTACAATGGCATCACCACGATTAATACGGGTTTGAATTTCTCGGTGCCCCGTTATTCATAGCGGAAAGTTTTGTTGTCACGCAAAGGGGAGGGTTTAATAACTATGGGTTTTGGTGCTGCAACTATTTCTGGCGTAAACACAGCCCCCAAGGTATCCATTTTGGTTCCTTGTTTTAATGTCGAGCGCTTCTTGCCGCAATGCTTGGAAAGCCTGATAAACCAAACGTTGAAGGAAATTGAAATCATCTGCATCAACGATGGTTCAACCGATAGCACCCTTGCGATTATCCAAAACTATGCTGCCCAAGATGCTCGGATTGTCGTTATTGATAAGCAAAATTCAGGGTATGGAGCCTCTATGAATGCGGGTCTTGCCTGCGCCAAAGGTGAGTATGTAGGCATAACCGAATCAGACGATTTCGCTTCGCGCTCCATGTTCAAAACGCTTTACTCATGGGCGCACAAAAAGGATTGTGATCTGGTTAAATCGAACTACTTTGAGTATGAAGCGGGTAGGGATCATCGCAAGAAAACTTTTGCCGGGAAGCCCTACCGCAAGGTGTTTGATCCTGCGTGCTATCCCGATGCCCTCTGCACGGTTCCAACAATTTGGGCGGCAATTTATAGGCGTTCTTTGCTTGAGTCCTATGGTGTGAAGTTTCGTGAAACTCCCGGGGCGTCATTTCAGGACACCGCCTTTGTTTTGAAGTGCTGGTTTTGTGCCCGACGGGTGCTCTTGTTGCCCCAGGCATTGCTCCACTATCGTATTGACAACCCCGACTCGTCAGTGAAGTCAAGCACGAAAATATTTGAGGTATGCGATGAATTTGAGGCGGCGGATCACTTCATGCGGAGCGATCCGCCACGGCGGGCGCGCTTTACGGATATTTTCTTTGTGCATATGTTTAACACTTACCGGTGGAATTACAATCGTGTTTCGCGTGAGTTTCACGAGCCCCTTGCTAAGCGTATGGCGGAAGATTTTGCTCAGGCACAGAAAAAAGGCGAACTTAAACGTTCGCTTTTTGGCGAGGATAGTTGGGCTCTTTTACAGAATTTACTGGGGGACAGTCAAGCTTTCGCAAGTAAGTATGGCGACGGGTTTTAAGTGTCGGCGCGCACTAGCGCACATGTCTCACAACTCTTCTGACGCCCTTGGGGATTGCCAGGAAGAAATTTCCTAACTTCCAAGTGGGCGATTGTTCGTATGCTTGAATTTCATCTACGAGGGCATCTATGGTCTGTTCGCGTTCGCTCACACTTGCAAGAGCTCTTTTGTATTGGAAAAACAAATTTTCCTCCAAGGAATCCTTGCTGATTGATTCGATAAGTTGATAATGTTGGGGGTTAGCAAAGCTTGCGGCGGGTTGGTCTTTTAGATCAAGGTCGCGCAGTCCCTGGGTCTGTGCAAATTTAAAAACATGCCTATAGGTGTCCGGATTTTTGTAAGTTGATAATTGATAGCTTAAGCCATCGGCAGTCCAATCCCTATAACTTTTCCCCACCAGATCATAGATTCCCTCTTTTTCAAGAAACCCCTTGAGCGCGGTGTGGGCTTTAAAGAAGTCGAGCGGTGCGCGGTCGTTGGTTGAAAGGTTGCTTGCGGGGTTGCCCACGCGGTAAGAGTAAAGTGCATCATCAATCGTTGTAATACGATGTGCAAAAATAAGAGCACTGCACGTGAAAAGCAAATCTTCGGTATGGGCTACCCGTTGAAAGCTAAGATTGTTTTCCTGAATAAGAGCCGTGCGAAAAAATTTATTGCAGGCCCAATTGTGAAAAGAGCTAAAAATCTTGTCAGGGTTATCGCGCCAGGAAAATACGGGTGGAAAGTTTTCACTCATACAGCTCCAGGGCAGGCTGTGGTGGGTTTCGGTTTTCATGTCGTAGGTGGCCAGAGGGTGAATAACGATGTCGGCATCGGCATCCACAGCGCTACCGTGGAGTTTTTCAAGCCATTGCGGCTTAACAAAATCATCAGCATCAATGAAGGCAAGGTAGGTTCCGCGCGCCTGTTTAAGGGCGCGGTTTCGTGCGGCTGCTGCCCCAGCATTTTTCTGCGTCTCAACGATAATGCGTGCATCGCTTGCGGCATATGCCCTTAGCAAGGATAACGAAGCGTCGGTTGAGCCGTCATCGATACAAAGAAATTCAAAATCGGTGAAAGTTTGTCCTAAGACGCTTTTGAGGCACTGTTCAAGGTAGGCTTCTGCGTTATATACGGGGGTGATAATGGATATGGCGGGCATGTTAACTCCTTAACCCGGGATTAGTTTCAGAATCCGTCTTCAGGCATCCGAGGCACAGTATAAGTGGTGCCGCATAAAACATCGGTATGGCATACCAGTAGAGCACCATAGGACCAATTAGATTTGAAGCCACAACAGCAACGGGCACAACAAAGGCAATAAGCGCCTGTGTATTGTGCTTCCTTAAAGCATAGAACAAGCCAACCAGCAAAATCCAGGTGCACCAAAGTCCGAAGCTGGTCAAAAGGGGTATTTTCCCTTGTAGCTGAGCCCAGCGCTCAAGGCCGAAGCGCACGGGACTGCGGTCTTGCATTTGTTCCTGCAGCGGTGCCAAAAACTTTTCAGCGTCTTGGATGCCCCCGGGGAAATACTGTGCCCATAACTGCATGTGGCCTTCATCAAACACGTCGTTGGTAAGGTTGTAGCCAAATTCTATTTTCCAGAAAGGGCAAAACCATCCATAGGTCTGATTTATTAAAGCTGCCGTGTAGGTGTCGGGGTTTTGTAGCCCCAGCTTTGCCCAGGCACCCAGGTAGGCTGCTCTATCTTCGTTGTCGGTTCCTTCCTTGGTGGCCCACACCACTTCGTCGGCACGACGCGGGTTATATAGGTGTGCGGTAAGCTCGCAATCGATGAGCCGTTCCAGTGCTTGATATTCTTCGGGAGGTATTTCTTTTCCGCTTGCAAGCAGGCGTCCCGTTTGCTGTAGGGGGATCAGTATAAAGGTGGTGCCTGCGGAAGGGGGCGTGGCAGGTTTGGGCTTGGCGCTGTTATGCATTGCCATAGGCATGAGTGAATCGCATATAAGAACAGAAACAAAAAGGGTGGAAACAAAAAGAGCAAGGCTTCGCTTGCGGAAGGCTTTATTGAAAATGAAAAAGGCAGCAAAGGCCAATAACACTACGTAAAGCATAGTTTTTTTGGTGGCTACAACAAGGATGGTCACCACGATAAGTGCACACACAAAGTCTTTCCGTTTAAAAATGGCACCCTTGCTTCTGCAGGCTTCGACAAATAAAACGAAGAACAACACATAGAGCCATCCGTTGATGCTATCTTTTGACATGCTCATGGCCGCCAAGGGGAAAAGGGCGATAAGTGCAAGGGCAGCTACGCTTAGATAGATGATAGCCTGTGGCGCGCGCAGTTTGTGCAGATAGCACAGCATAAAAGAAAAACTGGCGGCCGTGCACAACGCTTGAGTAAACCCGTAGATATAAAGACCGAGTGCCCGATTTCCTAGTAGATCTCCTAGCTGCCAAAATAAACCGAAAATCCAGGTATCAAGCAGGGGGTTCCCGTTTGAGTAGGGTTCGATTGCGTAGGTTTGCAGCATCTGACGAATGGAGTCATCGCGCAGAGTTCCCGGATAGTTGGTAAGAATCCAGGGAAGCCAGCATACGAAGATGATAAGAAAATAGATAAAAAAGCGTCGCTTCAAAATGGCGCGGAAGGATATTTCACCGGTGTCAGTGCCCAGTTTTTTATCGAGCCAAGAAAAAAGTATTTTGAGGCCGAAATAAGCAACCACGCTAAGGGCGCACGCAGTCAAAATGCTGAGAGCGATAGCCTGTGCGCTGTGGGTAAGGGGTGAAAAGGAATCGCTTGTTTGAAAGGCGTAGCCCACCACAGTAAAAAGCGAAAAAAGCAGTGCGGGAATCAATGCGAAGATATCAAAGGGGCGCCGCGCGTACCTGAGCAGAGATTTTTTGAAGCTCATCGCTTGCACGCATTCGCCTGTTCGCAGGCTTGTTCTGCCTTGCGTGCCGTTTTTTCCCATGAAAAATCCGCTATGACTCTTTGCTGTATGTTGTGGCCAAGCTCCACGGCATGCTCCTTGTTGTAGTAAAGGGAAAGAATAGCTTTTGCCACCTCTTCACCGGTGGCATACTTCAGAAGTATGCCAAAATTTTCATCAGGCATAAGCTCAGACACGCCTCCTACGTCGGTGATAATGGGCGCGGTGGCGCAGGCTGCAGCTTCAAGCAGGGAAGTCGAAAATCCCTCCGAGCGACTGGGAAGGCAAAATGTATCCGATGATTTAAGAAGAGCGCCTACATCTTTTTCCTCCAGTTTGCCTAAAAGGTGCACGTTTTCAAGGTGCTGCTCTTCAATGAAAGGCTGTAAAGAGCCAGCTCCTGCCAAAAGAAAATGAATATCTTTACAGGCTGTCAGCTGCCGAGCAGCTTCCATGAGCGGATAGATGCCTTTTTCGGGAATAAAACGTCCAAAAAAGGAAACGATAAAGGCATCTTGTTGCAGGTTTAGTTCATCTTTAAAGTCGCGCGAAGAAGCATCTTTATAAAAGCGCTCGGCATCGATGGAATTGTGCAGCACCCCCAAAGCGGTGATCCCAAAATGATTAAGCCAGCGTGCGCTTGCGGCGGAAACGGCATAGTAGTCAGCATCGTGCGCTTTCACAAAGTGAGTAAAAATATGTTCATACCCGCCTACAAAGGCATCAAGAACCCCGTTGCCCACCGTAAGGTGCGCCGAGCCATGATCGATAATAATCGGCCGAATGTTTTTAGATTGGGCATAGGTGATGCCCAGCAACGAATGAAAGTAAAATCGGGTGTTCACAATAACGTAATCGACCACACACTCCATCAACCAGCGCCAGGCTTCGCCAAAGGCTGTATTGCGGTGGGGAATCGGGTAGCGTCCCTTCATTATGTTGTAGCAAGGCAGTCGGACTATTTCGATATTTTCTGCAAGCACTTCTTGTACGGGTAAATTGAATACATTGGTGGTGACGATAATCACTCTATTTCCCTGTTGCGCCAACTGCGCAGCAAGATTCTGGGTATACTTTTCTACGCCCCCAATATTGGGAAGATAATTCGCTGAAAACATGCAATATGTTTTGGTCATGTGCCCAATTATATCATGGCGCATGAAAAGCTAAACTGCATAGGCGCCGTGATTCAAAGAGGAAACAGGAAAGCTTGAAGAGGTTTTAGGGAAGGGGCGGATGATGGAGTATGAAGCGGCGGTACTGCGCAAACTACAGCTTACCGAAGTCGAGGTTCTTAAAGCCGTCGACGCCTTATGCGCAAAACACGCCATACCCTATTTTCTTGATTCGGGCACAGCTCTAGGGGCGGCGCGCCACAAAGGATTTATTCCCTGGGATGATGATATCGACATCGGCATGCTTCGCCACGACTACGATCGATTCCTTGCGCTTGCGCCCGCCGAACTTGCGGGAAAATACCTTGTCGGCAGCCCCCAGGCAACACCCCACTATGCCCCAATGTTTGCCAAAGTATGGAAAGGTGGCACGCGGTTTTCAACGCAAGAAACGATAGAAGCGGGCTTTGACCAGGGTATTTTTATTGATGTTTTCCCTTACGATCCCCTTCATGCGCATGCTGAGACGGCAAAAAAACAGGTGAAAACGTGCCGTTTCTGGCAACGCATTTCCTATGTATACCATGCTCAAAGCATCATTGTTCCCCATAAAGGAATTCTTGGTTGCGCAGAAAAGGCTTTATGCCGGGTGGCCCATGGTGTTGCGCGCATATTTTTTTCGCGCGAGCAGATTGCTCAATCCTTCGATAAAGCCGCGCGCAAGGGCGCAGAAAACCCAAGCGATTGCTGCATGGCCATGGCCTACCCCATCCCCTCGGGCTTTAAGATGGATATGTTGATGCCTACGCAAAAAGGGGAGTTTGAGCAGGAGTTTTTTCCTGTACCGGCCAATATTGAAGCGTATTTAGAAATTCTATACGGCGCAACATGGCGCGAACTGCCGCCACTTGAGCAACGAAAAAATCATGCACCTCTCAGTATTGATTTTGGGGAAGATCTATAGGAAGATCGCGGCACCCTTCGAGGAAAGAGCTGCCGTCATCACGCTTTTTCGCGGCTGTCCTGTTCCTCTAAGCGCTTTTGGATAAGCGCCGTTTGCTGTATGAGGTTTTTGATGCGCAAAGCTTGCTTGCTGACGATGATACTGAGAGAAAGGCAAAGGGCAAGCAGGAAGAAAAGACCTGCAAAAAAGATGAAGTTTGAAGGGTTTTCAAAGCCGAGCAAAGACGAAAGAGCATAAAGGGGTTCAGGGAAGAGTGCGGCTAAGATTGAGACAAGGGCGAGCATCATCCAGAGCAGCGAATACTTCAGAAGGAGTCTTCCGTGCGCCACTTGCCGCACAACAAGGATAAGAAATATGAGGCAGGCAAGCGCGACGACAAGGCCAAGGGGAATAATCATAGGGCTTACGCTTCTTTCTGTTTTGACAGGCCAAGGATGGCAATAGCAAGGGATACCTTTACCATATAATAGATGCTTCCAAGGGCATTAATCGATGAGGCACCCGATTGCCGCTCGTGCATGACAACCGGTACTTCTGTTACACTAAGCCGATGCTTCAGGGCGGTTACGATGGATTCGGGTTCGGGGTAGTCGGTGGGATAATCCCTGCAAAAAAGGGCGATGGTCGCCTGGTTGCACGCACGAAAACCCGAAGTGGGGTCGGTCACTTTTTTGTGGGAGACCAGCTTGATCCAGAAAGAAAGCCAGCGAATACCCATGCGCCTCATGAAGGAAGAGCGAAAGCCGCTTTCTTCGCCCAAAAAGCGCGACCCGATAGCAAGATCAGCCCCCTGCTCAATCGCGGCAATAAGGGAGGGGATGTGGGCGGCATCATGCTGACCATCCCCATCAAATTGAATATCGATAGCGTAGTTGTGGTCGTGCGCATATTTGTGCCCCGCCTGTATCGCGCCCCCAATGCCCAGGTTTTCGCTGAGATTTAAGACCTTGATATTGTGGTCTTGACACAGCTGAAGCGTCGCGTCGGTTGAACCATCGTTGACGACAAGATAGTCATACCCCGCATCAATAACCGAGCGAACCACGGCGAGGATGTTTTTTTCTTCGTTATAAGCGGGGATAATAATAAGTGTTTTCATGAGCTGCTTATCTTATAGGTTGTTTTTACGGCCTTGTCCATTATAGACGATAGCTTTCTTTTTAGATGGTTTTAGCGCCGAAGTGGGGGCTTATGCATCCCGTGTCTTATAATAAGGGTTTACGTCTGTATTAAGGAAAAGGAAGAAATGCAACTTTTTAGACTAGCAAACGTGCTTATCAAGCAAGATGATTTCACGACACAGCACCCTGAGCTCTATTTTCGCGCACAGTCATCACTTGCTTTTAATGAAGCGGAACAATCGCTGTCCCTTAAAGGCGATGTGGATTTCCTCACTTATTTCAATGCATTTTCAAACAAAAAGTGGCGGCAATATACCGTCGTTGACACGGTCTGGCTTCATCTTGAATTAGCAGGGGATGCCTGTACCCTTTCTTTCCTTGAAGCGCACCGGGGGGATGCCGCAGCGGCAGCACATGAGTTTAGTACTTCCTGTGCAGCGAGTGCGTCCTTCGCATCGTACGATATTGAGCTGCCCCAAAGCTCGGCGGTATTGACAGCCTTTTTGCTTGCCTGTCCGGGCACCACGCGCATGCGCAACGCCTATTACTACACAAAAGTGGAAGAGCATTGTGTGCGCCCTATCAACCTGGCGCTGTGCACAACAACATTCAAAAAGGAAGAATATATCGTCCCCAATATCGAAGCCGTGAAGCGTGAAGTACTGAACAGTGATGAACCTATTGCGCAAGGTTTTCATATGTATGTTGTGGACAATGGCCAAACTCTTGATGCCGAAGCACTCAGCGATTTGGGTGTGTCGGTGTGTCCCAATGCAAACGTGGGGGGCGCCGGTGGCTTTGCGCGGGGCATGATGGAGGCTATGGCTTCAGATGCTGCGGTGACCCATGTGGCATTGATGGACGATGATGTGCGGGTTTCGCCTGAAAGTTTCAAGCGCACCTTTAACCTGCTTTCTCTTGCGGCGCAAAAATATAAAGACGCTTTTTTAAGTGGTGCCATGCTTTCCCTTGAGCAACCGCATAAGCAATATGAAGATGTCGGCTTTGTGCGCAAAGATGGCCTCTACGATAAGGTCAAGCCTGATTTATCGGTTGATAAAGTTGCCGATCTTGTCACCAACGAATCTCTTGATGTCGAAGTGGAAAATGCCTATGGGGCGTGGTGGTATTGCTGCATACCGGTTTCCGCTATAAAAACCCACGGTCTTCCTTTACCCCTTTTTGTTCGCTGCGATGATGTCGAATATGGCTTGCGCTGTCAGCCAACCATTATGACCATGAATGGCATTTGTGTATGGCACGCCAGTTTTGAAGGGCGTTTTCGCGCATCGGTGGATTGTTATCAATACGTGCGAAATTTCTTGATCACCACCGTTGTAAGTCAGAAAACTTCCGAAAAGCTTTTTATGCTGCGTTTGTTGCGCACCTTTACTGCTTATACGCGCTCGTTGAATTACGAAAGTGCTGAACTGCTTTTGGATGGACTGGAAGATTACCTTAAAGGCCCTGCATTCATCAAGACAGCCAGTGGGGAAGAGCTGATGCGCCTCAAAGGGCAAAAAAATGAGAAGCTTGTGCCCATTGAACAACTTGATCCCCGTCTGCGTGAAGCTCTTGAAATCGATTATCACTTCTTGGGTGCCGAAGATGATAGAAGTCTCTTTCTAAAACTTCTTGAGCTTGCACCCCACAATAAGCATGTGCTTCCCGAAATCTTACTGAAAGCGAAACCTGAGGCGGTCTATTACAGCAGGGGGGCTTATCCTGGCAGTAAAACGATGCGCTGCAAGGTTTTGGTTGCCCTTGATGCGACGGGCGAAAACGCTCACGTGCGTATCATGGATAAAGCGCGCTATCAACAGTTGCGCCGCCGCTATAAGCAGTTAACACACGAGTATGCGCACAGAAAAGAAGCGCTGGCACAAGAATACCGTGCAGCCTTCCCCTGCCTGACTTCGCATGAGTTTTGGCGGCAGTACTTGGGGCTACAATAAACGTGGCTCTGCGGTAGGGTTGTTTTAGCGTGCGCGCAAAAAATACGGCAAAGGGAGTTATATGGAAAAGTTGTCAATAGATGAAATGAAGCAGATTGAGCTTGAGCTTATGAGCGAGCTTGATCGCGTTTGCCGCGAAAATAATCTGTCGTATGTTTTAGCGTATGGCAGCTGCTTGGGTGCTGTGCGTCATAAGGGGTTTATCCCGTGGGATGATGATATGGATGTTGCTATGCCCCGCGCCGATTACGAACGCCTGATTGATTCATTTGATCAATTGAAATCAAAATCTCATTACGAACTGGTATCTTATCGTAAGAATAAAGCTATATATCCTTTTGTTAAACTGATTGATACCACAACGCACGTGCTTGAAAATTTTGCCGACAAGCGGTTTTCTACGGGGGTTTGGGTGGATATTTTTCCCCTGGACAAGGTTGATCCCAGCGATAGTGCCGTCTTTCGGCGCAACAAGTACCTCGCTCTTATGCGCAGCCTTATTGTTGCCGACCCTCACGTTGGATCCAGTCTGTTTGTGAAGGTGGTCAAGCGATTGACGCACCCCTTTGCGTCTCGCATGAATCCCTACGACTACGCGCGCAGAATAGATGAAAATGCTGCAGGAGCATCTTCTGAAGGGTGCGAAACCCTTGCCGATATTGTGGGGGAAGGAAGGCCTGATCAGTGTCTTTCCCAAAGCATATTCGAACCGAAGGAAGCTCTTTTTGAGGGACATACCTTTTTTATCCCAGCGGGTTACGAGCGCTATCTTACGGCTCTCTATGGGGACTGGCGAACCCCCCTTCCTGTTTCTGAAAGGGAAGTGCATGTATGTGAGGCGCATCGATTGTGAGCGCTTTGCTTTTTTGTTTCGCCTCCGATTGCCTATGCGTTAAGCGATCGCATCATGGATAGCAAGCCTCTTTCCATCAAGGCCAACATGCTCTGGAATTCTGCGGGTTCCCTTGTCTATCTTGCGTGTCAATGGCTGACGACTATTTTAGTGGTTCGTCTTTCTTCGGGCTACGATGCCGCAGGCCTTCTCGCTTTGGCTATGTCAATCGTCGGTATTTTTGGTACCTTCGCCAATTACAAAATGGGAACCTACCAAATTTCTGATATTCGGCATGAAAATACCGTGGGGGAATACTTGGGCTTTCGCTGCATCACGCTTGCCTTAGCTTGCGCTGCTTGCCTGGTGTATGCCGCGTTTACCTGCCCCGATTATGCCATTGTAACAGTGGGCTTATTTTTTGTGTACAAGGGGGTTGGGCTTCTTATTGATATTCTCCATGGCCTCGACCAGCAAAATCGGCGCATGGATTACATCGGGAAATCCTTTATTGCTCAAGGCGTTTTGTCCCTGCTTGCGTTTGCTATCGTATTCTATTTTTCTGCGGATTTAAACGCTGCCATCATCGCTATGACGGTTGCTGCTTTGGGAGTGCTTGTGTTCTTCGACACTCCTAGGGCTGCCCAGTTTGAAGCGTTGAAAGTACACATAAGCGGAAAAAAGGCCTTCTTCTTTTTCAAGACATCTTTGCCTGCTGTGCTGGCAGCCCTTGCGGCAAGCGCTATTTTTGCCATTCCCAAGCAGTACCTGTGCTCTGTTATGGGTGATGCCTCCCTAGGTATTTATGCTTCGGTGGCCGCTCCGGCCTTGGTGATTCAAATGGGAGCGGTGTATCTCTATGGACCGCTTCTTGATATTTTTCCGCAGCTTTTTTTTGATGGGGAGATAAAAAAATTCCGCACCCTTATGCTTAAGACGGTGGGCGGCATTTTGGTGGTAACACTTGTGTGCTCGATGGTGCTTGAGCTGATCGGTTCATGGGCTCTGCAACTTTTATTCGGAATGAGCATTGCTCCCTATATTTATTTGTTACAGCCGATTATTTTTTCAACGGCACTAACGGCCTATCTGTGGTTTTTCGGAGACATCCTTATAGCTTTGCGCAATTTTAAAGCCAATTTTATAGGTAATGTTGTCGCGTTTGTTCTTGTTATTCCCTTCAGTTTTATCTGCGTGAATGCGTGGGGCATGAACGGTGTCAGTTTTGCCGGTGCCCTAGCCTGCCTCTGCGGTGTCGGGTGCCTTTTAGTCTCTTTGATCGCCATGGTCAAGGCGCCGCGTGAAAAAACGCGTACTTTTGTTGAGGACGATAAAGAATAAAGGCAAGGTGTAGCGAGAGGGAGTATATGCAAAGAATCCTGCATGTTATAGGTGCGATGGATCGCGGCGGTGCCGAGACTATTTTGATGAATCTGTATCGCTGCATTGATCGCAACCGAGTTCAGTTTGATTTTCTTGTCCATGAGCCTACGCGCACCTGCGATTATGATGAAGAAATAGAGCGCTTGGGAGGGCGCCTGTATCGACTTGATCGCTTTGTGGGATACAACTATTTCAGCTATCGTAAAGCGTGTCGGGATTTTTTTGCGCAGCATCCCGAATACAGCGTAGTGCAGGGGCATATCGGCAGTTGCGCGGCGCTGTATCTTGCCGAAGCAAAACGGGCGGGGTGCTACACCATCGCTCATAGCCATGCGCAAAACTTTCCCCTTTCTTTGAGCCAGCTCGGTTTCAGAGCACTTTCGTTTCCTACGCGTTATATCGCAGATTATTTCATGGCGTGTTCGTTGGAGGCAGGGCGCGATCGCTTTGGTAAAGCAGTGGTTGCGGGTGATCGGTTTAAGGTTCTCAAAAATGGGATTGATTTGGGGTGTTATACCTGCGATGAGGTAAGCCATAGGCAGGCAAAAAATGCCTTGGGTTGGGGGGATGTGCCTGTTTTTGGGCATGTGGGAAGGCTGGCGGTAGAAAAAAACCATGTCTTTTTACTGCAGGTGTTTCAGCAAATAAAAAAGCAGCTTCCTTCTGCTGTGCTTGTGCTGGTGGGGCGCGGTCCTTTAGAGGAGGACTTAAAGGGTCGCGTTGCGCATCAGGGTCTTGAGGAGTCCGTTTTCTTTTTCTCTATCCGAGATGATGTTCCTGAAATTCTCAAAGCTCTGGATGTGTTTGTATTCCCCTCAATTATTGAAGGGTTGTCGATGGCCTCTATCGAAGCGCAGGCGGTGGGGCTTCCCTGCATCCTTTCTACGGGAGTTCCCGAAGCTGCTGTCATAACGCAACATGCGCAGCGTTTAGCGTTGGAGGCGGGAGCTGATCTGTGGGCTCAAACGTGTGTGGCGGCTTACCAGGCCGGTAGTGTGCGTCACGACTGCACAGATGAAGTGCGTGCAGCCGGTTTTGCTATCGATGACGCAGCAGCGTGGCTTTGCGCGTTCTATGAAAAGGCGCGCCCGCGCTGTAAGAAGCATTCCTGATAAGCTTGTCTTATCTTGCAGCTCGTAGTGTTGCGGAAAAAGCGGAGTGTGTTTCTTTCCTTTGGGAACTCATTTTGCTCAAAAAGGTAAGGCCCTCTATCTCCCGGGACGGAATAGCCCATAGTTAGGAAGCCTCGCAATTCAGCCAGCTTGGAATTGATCCGGTTCACTTGCGTTCAAATAGTATGAATAATATAGAAAATTGAACATTACCTTTAATCGTGATACTCTTTTGGAATAAAGAATAAAGCTGAAAGGATGAGATAGATGCATCTTACTAGAATTGAATTTGAGTTTCTGCACGCACTCATGCTTTATGGTGATAACCGACAACGTAAGCTTGCTGCAGAAACGGGTCTATCTCTTGGGTCGGTGAATGCTGCAAAGAAAAATCTAGAGAAAAACGGTTTTATTGAAAACGGTAAAATTACGTTAAGCGGTTGCAAGATGCTTGATAGGTATCGGGTCAAAAATGCCATTGTTATGGCTGCGGGCTTATCTTCGCGCTTCGCTCCAATATCCTACGAGAAGCCCAAAGGTCTTTTTCGTGTTCGTGGTGAGGTCTTGATTGAGCGCCAGATCCGCCAACTTCAGGAGGCGGGGATTTCCGACATCACGGTAGTGGTGGGCTATAAGAAAGAACACTTCTTCTACCTGGAAGACGAACTGGGTGTGCAGATTGCGGTGAATAGTGAATTTGCTTTTCGTAATAACAACTCCTCACTTATGGCAGTAAGCGAGAAATTAGGAAATACCTATATCTGTTCATCGGATGATTATTTCACCGAAAACCCGTTTGAACAGTATGTGTTCCAACCTTATTATGCCGCAGAATATCGTGAGGGCTCAACCGCAGAATGGTGCTTGACGACAGGTTCTGGCGGTCGCATCGTCGGTGTCGAAGTCGGAGGACGCGATTCTTTGGTTATGATTGGACATGCGTATTTCGATCATGCTTTCTCTCAGCTGTTCGTCAAGGTGCTGACGGATGAATACGCCTTACCTCTGACAGCGGACAAACTTTGGGAAGAGCTGTATGTTGACCATATCAAAGAGTTCAATATGGTTGTGCGCCCTTACGATCCGGGTATTATTTACGAGTTCGATACGCTTGACGAACTGCGTAAGTTCGATCCTGAGTTCCTATCGAATGTTGATTCTGAAATATTTAATAACATCGCAACGACGCTGCACTGTGACAAAAAGGATATCTGTAATATTTTTCCTTTAAAGCAGGGTCTAACTAATCTTTCTTGCCACTTTAGCGTGAATGATTCTGAGTATGTCTATCGCCATCCGGGGGTCGGTACTGAGAAAATCATCAATAGACATGGTGAGGTTGCTGCTCAAAAAGTAGCAAAAGAGTTAGGGTTGGACGAAACTTTTATTTACGAGGACCCTGAAAAGGGATGGAAAATTTCTCATTTTATTCCAAATTGTAGACAATTAGATCCGAAAAATACCAATCAAGTACAACGTGCTATGCAGATGGCGAGAAAGCTACACGGAGAAAAGGTTTCTCTAGATCAACGTTTTGATTTTTTTCTTGAAAGCAAGCACTATGAAGAGCTCTTAGGTGATGAGGGTTCTATTGATGTGACTGGCTTTTATGAACTTGCTCGTAAGGCAGAAAGACTTAAAAGCTTGGCCGACGGCGATAGGGCACCTGTATGTCTTACGCATAACGATTTTTTTATGCTCAACTTTCTTATCGATGAGAGAGACAAGATGTACCTTATTGACTGGGAGTACGCTGGAATGTCTGATTATGCAAGCGACTTTGGAACGTTTGTGGTTTGCTGCCAGCTGTCCGAACAAGAAGCGCGCCAGGCGCTGTCTTTCTATTTTGGACAGGAGCCGACCTTTGCAGATGTACGTCATAATTTTGCCTACGTTGGACTGGCCGGTTGGTGTTGGTATGTCTGGGCTCTATTTAAAGAGGCGGAGGGGGAGCTCGTAGGGGAATGGCTTTATATCTACTATAGCTATGCTAAAGAATACATTGATAAGGCTCTTGCACTTTATGATTGCGATGAGCGAGTGAAGGGGAGTCGGGCATGAAGTACGGATTAATGAGTGGTTTTTTGTGGGGCCTCGATACCGTCATTCTCGGTATCGGGTTAGCAATGATTCCTTTTGTCGGGACGGTTGAAGCCCTTGCTTTTGCTGCCATAGCGGGAGCATTTCTTCATGATGCCTGCTGTGCGATTTGGCTATTCTTTTACATGGGAGTTCGAAAGCGTCTAGGCGACACCATTAAGGCTTTGAAAACCCGAAGCGGGAAGTTTATTATTTTGGGTGCTTTGCTCGGGGGACCTCTTGGTATGACGGGATATGTGGTCGCTATCAATAACATTGGTTCAGCATACACCGCTATTATCTCGGCATTCTATCCTGCGGTTGGTGCGCTTATGGCATTTCTCTTTTTGAAGGAACGGATGGCTCCTCGTCAATTTATCGCACTGCTCGCGGCTTTGTGCGGTGTCATGGTTATGGGGTATGCTACCTCCGGATCGGCCGAGGTGGCAAATGCTCCCATTGGCTTAGCGGGTGCACTTCTCTGTGTGTTTGGGTGGGGTTCGGAAGCTGTTATTTGTGCCTATGGCATGCGTGATGATGCTGTTGATAATGAAACAGCACTTCAGATTCGAGAAACAACTTCCGCGTTAGTGTATGGTTTGGTAATCCTGCCACTATTGGGCGCATGGGCATTTACGGCATCGGCTATTCCGAATTTTGCTACAGGAGTTGTTGCCATAGCTGGCTTGGCGGGAGCCGCGTCCTATTTATTTTATTACAAGGGTATTGCATCCATCGGTGCTGCTCGCGGCATGGCGGTCAATATTACGTATTCGGCATGGGCGGTGGTGTTTGGTTTTGTTCTCCTCGGAAACGCTCCGGGGATTGTTGAGGTGGGATGCTGTATCGTGATTATGTGTGGGACGGTTCTGGCTGCATCGGATTGGGATGAGTTGTTTCACAGGGGGAAGAGAAAACTTAAGGCTTAAGCCTTAAGTTTTAAGGCGGAAGTCGGGTGATCATTTAAGCTTGAAGAGGGTTTTCTAGTCTTCCTCAACAAACACGCCCTCTTGCTTAAAGACGGTTGCAAATGTTTTGAAGAACACTTTTACGTCAAGCGCAAACGAAAGGTTGTGCACGTAGAAAATGTCAAGCTTCAGGCGGTCGTGCCAGGGTAGCGCGTTGCGGCCGTAGACGGCGGCATAGCCGGTAATGCCGGGCTTCACCAGCAGCTTGTCGCCCTCGTTGCCTGTGTAGAGCTGTGTTTCCCGCGCAAGGTCGGGGCGCGGGCCCACAACGCTCATGTCGCCCTTCAGCACGTTGAGAAACTGCGGCATTTCATCGAGACTCGTCTTGCGCATGAACGTACCTACGCGTGTCATGCGGGGGTCATCGGTGCCGTTGTAGGTTGATCCGTCCGGCATGGTCAGGTCAGGCGCATTTACCTTCATCGAGCGGAATTTGTACATCTTGAATTCTTTACCGTTTTTGCCCACGCGCGGTGCGTTGTAGAATACGGGGCCTTTATCTTCGCGCCAGACAAAAGGGGTCACCAGAATAATCAGCAGCAGCACAAAGGGCAGGGCGATAATCCCTATCACAATATCGAGCACGCGTTTGAAAAATCCTACATACATACGGCCAGAGCCTTTTGCAGCGCGTCGCATACGTAATCGACATCTTCATCGCTCAGAAGGGTATGCAGCGGCAGGGTGATCTCGTTTGCATACTGTGCATAGGCGTGAGGAAAATCTGCGATGTCGAAACCGAGTGCCTTGTAGGCTGTCATCATCGGTAGCGGCTTGTAGTGTACGTTTGCGGCAACGCCTGCTGCCCCAAGGTGTTCAATTAAGGCATTGCGCACTTCTGCAGAAGCTCCGTTTATGCGCGTGAGCATCAGGTGCCCGCTTGAAGCGAAGGTGTCGCCGTAGTGGGCAAGCAGGGTGAGTGGCGCTGTGGCCAAGTTGGCACTATAGCGTTCAATCAGTTCCCGGCGGCGCGCAAGCAGCGCGGGGTAGCGGTCAAGCTGCACCAGGCCGATGGCCGCCTGAATATCGGTCATGTTGTATTTCCATCCGGGGAAAGCAACATCGTATTCCCAGGCACCCGCGCAGCTTTTGGAAAGGGCATCCTTCGTTTGTCCGTGTAAGCTAAAAAGCATCATTTGCTGGTAGAGCTCGTCGGAATCAAAGCTGCCCGCGAGCCAGGCAAGGCCGCCGCCTTCGGCCGTAGTGAAGTTTTTTACGGCATGAAAGGAAAAGGTGGTGAAATCCGCCACCGACCCCGCGCTTGCCCCGTGGCGGGTAGCACCCAAGCTGTGCGCACCGTCGGTGATCACAATCGGGCGGTCAAAGCACTTTTGCAAAGCCGTGCGGGGGCTCCACGGCGCACGGGTGGCGTGTATGGCGTCGAACAATGCGTCGTAATCGCACATGCGCCCGGCGATATCGATGGGGATAATCGCCTTTGTGCGTTCGTTGATAAGGCCAGGCAGCGCAGCGTAATCCATCTCGAAGGATCCCGGCGCGGTGTCGCACAATACCGGCGTTGCGCCCACGTGGCAAATGACGGAAGCGGTGGCGGTGTAGGTGTAGGCACTGGTGATAACTTCGTCGCCCGGCCCAATTCCCAAGGCGCGCAAAATGCATTCCTCGGCAGCGGTGGCAGAAGAAAAGCAGGCAAAGCCATCGCTGTGCGTAAACGCGCGCAGGCGGCCTTCAAGTTCTTTGGTGCGCGGGCCGGTGGTGATCCACCCCGACCGCAGCACCGCAGCCACCGCTTCTATTTCGTCTTCGGTGATATCGGGCGGCGAAAAGCTTATCGTTTTGTGTGTATCCACGTGTCTTGCCTACCTCCTTGTGCCCAAAGGAAACCTTGGACGAGCACAACCGTCTTGAGTACCCTGCTATTTTCCTCGATTAGACCAGTGTTTGGATTAAATCCACGATTTTTTGATAAGCCGTCGGTTGATCAAATTCCGTTTCGGCTATGTGTCGTCCGCGCGTTCCCATGATTTTGCATGTGCTCGGATTGTTCGCGAGATGCGCGATGGCCTCGGTCAACGCCCTCGCATCTTCAGCCTCGACGTTAAGGCCGAAACCACCTTCTGTTACCTTGCGGCGAAATTCAGGGCTTGATCCCGTGTTTATCATCGGATGCCCGCTTGCCAGGTAATCGCCGATTTTTGTGACGATGGATTGCGGCGCATCCTTCACCAGCGAGTTGATTGTTATATCGGATTTTACCAGGTAGGCAGCCATATGTTCATAATCCAGATATCCCAAAAAATCGACTGGAGCGCCCAGGGTTGCAGCCTGTTGCGCCAAATTCGCTTTATCCGGACCGTCGCCCAATATCTTTACCCGCAGCCCCGGCACGCTTTCTCCTAGCTGCGCGGCGGCTGCTATGAGGGTGTAAAGGTCGTAGCTGGCACCCAGCGTTCCCGCATAGGTAACCCACAGCTCGTCTGAGGGCTTCGTTATCGTGTGCGCATAACGCGCTGCCCCCGCATCGAAGGCGGCAAGGTCGTTGCCCACATAGACCGTTGCGCGCAGGTAGGGCGCGCTGCGCTTTTCTGCCGGCCGTGCAGCGTATTCGTCGGAAGTTCCCACGGCGGCGCTTAGCAGGTCGTATACCTTTTCAGCATCACGGGCGAAGGGATGAAAAAGAATGTCGCTTACCAGAGGAATGTCGACCACCATGCGCATGGCTTCAGGCCACAGATCGTTGATATCCGCAACAAAGGGGATGTGTGCCGCCGCCGCCGCTTCAGCGCAGACGCGCGCCACATCGTTGGGGGGGATTTCTGCATAGATCAAATCGTAGGTGTCGGGGTGTTGCGCAAAATACGCGCGCATGTTCTTGGCAGCAATGTGGTGGCTGCGGATGCGCCCCAGGTCCAGATTTTTTTTGTAGCCGGGTTCATCTATGAACACCACATTATAGGGAAGGTCGCGATAGCACGCTTTCTGGGTGTCGCGCGCCGCTTTTTCCCAATGCTGGAAACTTGAGGTTATCAAATCAACCTCGAAGCCACTTTGCGCCAGCAGTTCGGAAAGAAAGCGAAATCGTGTATAGCCGCGTGTTTCATCGCCCAGTTTTACGCCCATAGTAACTACGGCAAGGCGTTTGGTGGGGCGGGGGGAAGCCGCGGAAGGTGTTGTCGGTGTTTTCATCCCACGAATTATACCGCCTTAATCGTTGGGACGGGCTCACAAAACCGTTGAGGACTGCTCTTGTTTGGAAGAAGACAGGAAATGTACCCCGCGTATAAGCGTGTGGTATGCGAAAAAGCTATTTTTCTTGAAGAAAATTCTTCGAAGAGGGCCTTTTTGTGCTTTTTCGCGCAATCGCGCATGAACCTTCATTTTCTGCCTGAAAAAAAATAAAGTCACGACTGATATTTTTATATTTCCTTTGGTACTATTTACCTGCATTGAAGAGGGGAATTAACCTATTAGTAGGGATTCGGATCAGGACCGACAGCCCCTCTTCCAAAAAGCCTTCGGTAAAAACTGGGGGCTTTTCTGTTTGTGCTGTGGCGGAGCTTCTTTTGGGGCACTCCTGGCAAGGTGAGCGCTTGACAAGAGGCGAACTTCATTTAAGATGAATCGCGATGAGTTTTCAATTCGTACATACCATGATGATGCGCATGCCCAAGCCTGGGCTTGTTGGCGTGTGCGCCGACACTCAGGCATAGCTATCAGGCGGCTTATATGGCCGCATTGTCATGTTGGTTTCGTACGAGGTAGTCGATAATAATGATCCAGATACAACATCTGTCTAAAACATACGCTTCCCAAACCGAGCATGCTCATGCTGCGCTGCGCGATGTTTCCCTCACCATCGAAGACGGGGATATATTCGGCATTATCGGGCAATCCGGCGCAGGCAAGTCAACGCTGGTGCGCTGTATCAATCTGCTTGAGCGCCCCACTGCGGGGTCCATCCTGATAGATGGCTGCGACATCACCGCTTATTCCGGCAAGAAGTTGCTTGATTTGCGCGGGGGCATAGGGATGATCTTCCAAAACTTCAGTCTGTTTCAACAGCGTACCGTGCTGCGCAACGTGATGTTTCCGCTGGAAGTTCGCCATGAAAGCAAGGGCGCTGCGCAAGCGCGTGCACGCGAGCTGCTGGATCTGGTGGGTTTGAGCGAAAAGGCGGCCAGTTATCCCAGCCAGCTTTCCGGTGGTCAGCAGCAGCGTGTCGCCATTGCGCGCGCCTTGGCCAACAGCCCCAAAATCATGCTGTGCGACGAAGCGACCAGCGCGCTTGACACGCGCACGACCACTTCCATCTTGCAGCTTTTACGCGACATCAATGCCACGCTTGGCGTTACGATGGTCGTCATCACCCACTCGCTTGTTGTTGCGGAAAAAATCTGCAACAAAGTGGCCGTCATCGATGAAGGTTGCATTGTCGAATGCGGCGATGTGGCACAGGTGCTGGGCAATCCCCGCAGCGCGGTCACCCGCGAACTGATCGGGCAAGATCACAAGTCGTATGCGGACGCAGACCGCTTGCCGCCCAAGGCTGCCGGCGTTGCTGTTGGCGCTGCTGTTGACGTTGCGCTTGCCGGGGAAGGGGTGCGCTAATGGAAGCTTTCCAGGCATTTTTCGACCAGTATGGCCTGCTTTTGGCTCAGGGCACTTGGGACACCATCGTCATGACGGGCGTGTCCACTCTGTTCGCCTATATTTTGGGCATCCCCCTGGGCGTGCTCGTTTCCGTGACCGCACCGGGCGGCTTGCGCCCCCACCGCGCGTTTAATGCGGTGCTGGGCTGGATCATTAACATCGGGCGTTCCATCCCCTTCATCATTTTGCTTGTGGCGCTCATCCCCTTCACGCGGCTTATCGTGGGCACGTCGCTGGGCGTTCCGGGGGCAGTGGTGCCGCTGGTTATCGCTTCGGCACCGTTTGTGGGGCGCATGGTGGAACAAAGTTTGGCAGAAGTTGACGGCGGTCTTGTTGAAGCGGCGCACAGTTTTGGGGCATCGGTGTGGCAGATCGTTGTCAAGGTGCTGCTGAAGGAAAGCTTGCCTTCGCTGGTGCGCGGCGCATCAATCACGTTCATCACGCTGTTTGGCTATTCGGCCATTGCGGGCACGGTGGGCGCAGGAGGCCTGGGAGATATCGCCATTCGCTACGGCTACCAGCGCTTCAACGGAGATGTCATGATTGCCGCTGTTATCTTGTGTATCATCTTGGTGCAGCTTATTCAAAGCGCCGGCGATATGATTGCACGCAAAATCGACAAGCGCTAAACGAAACCGGGACGCGGCTGCGGCGGGCAACTGCTGCAGTGTGCATCCATAGAACTGAAAACGCACAATCGGCACGTAAAAATTGAGAAAAACTAAAGGGAGAACAATATGAAGAGCAAAAATATAGTGAAGGCAGTGGCCACGCTTGCGTTGGTTGGCGTTGTGGCAGGTGCTTTGGTGGGCTGCGGTGCCCCCGCAAGCGACGGGGCAGCTCCGTCGAAGACGGACGGAAAAACCATCAAGGTAGGAGCCTCGCCTTCGCCCCACGCTGAAATACTGGCCCAGGCGAAATCCGTGCTTGCCGACCAGGGCTATACCCTTGAAATCGTGGAATATTCCGATTACATTCAGCCCAATGTTGCCTTGAGCGAAGGGGAGCTGGATGCCAATTACTTCCAGCACACGCCCTATTTGGAAGAATACAACGCTGAAAACAAAACCGATCTGAAACCGGCAGGCGAAGTGCACTTTGAAGCGATGCGCCTGTATGCGGGCAAAACCGCCAGTGTCGCTGCCTTGAAGGATGGCGCTCAGATTGCTGTGCCTTCCGACACCACCAACGAAGCGCGTGCGCTGCTGCTTTTGCAGGACCAGGGCATCATCAAGCTTAAAGAAGGCGTGGGCTTAACGGCAACGGCCAACGACATCATCGACAACCCGAAAAATATCAAGATTGTTGAAGCGGAAGCTGCTGCTCTGCCCCGCACGCTTGAAGATGTCGATTTAGCGGTCATCAATGGCAACTACGCGCTGTCTGCTGGCCTTGATTCCAAGCTTGCTATCGCCAGCGAATCGGCAGATTCCGAAGCGGCGAAAACCTATCCGAACGTGGTTGTTGTGCGCGCGGCCGATGTGGATTCAGAAAAAACGAAGGCGCTTGTTGCGGCCATCCAATCCGATGCCGTGAAAGCGTATATCGAAAAAACCTACGGCGATGCCGTGGTTGCCCTGTTCTAGGCAATCCTGCTGTGCGCTTGTGCCGCACGCCTTACCGCACCATCTCAACCGGGTTCTTTGAACCCCATCGAGATGGTGCGGTTTTTTGTGTCCACGCCAAGACCCTCGGAAAAACAGACTATACTAATACCTCTAGCTCAAAGGCACCTACCTTCCCCGTGAGATTATTTCAAACGCGGTAGAAAACCTTCAACTTTCGTGTACGTGTACGTCGTGTTAGCCATCGCTGTGCTGCTGTGCGCGCGATCTTAAAACCCTCGGCTGAAAGGGCGTTTGCTCGATGTCTAAAAAGATAGCTGTTCTTGACGGAAATTCGCTTTTGCATCGCGCCTATCATGCGGTGCCACCGGCCATGAATGCCCCTGATGGCACGCCGACCAACGCCGTTTTCGGCTTCATGTCCATGCTTATAAAGTTTATCGAAACGCTTCAGCCTCAGGCAATCGTATGCGCCTTCGATGCGGGTCGACCGGCGTTTCGTATGGAGGCGCTCAAGGAATATAAGGCGCAGCGCCCACCGATGGATGAAGAATTAAAGGTTCAGTTTCCCTTAATTGAAGATTTGCTGGAAGCGATGAATATTCCTGTTATTCGCATCAAGGGTTGGGAAGGCGATGACATTTTGGGCACGGTTGCTGCGCGCAACGATGTCTTGGGTTATGAAACGCTGCTGGTCACCGGTGATAAAGATGCCTATCAGCTGGCAAGCGATCTAACGCGCATCGTCACCACAAAGAAGGGCATCACCGACGTGGCCATCTACGGCCCCGAACAGGTTGTGGAACGCTATGGTATCAGGCCTGACCAAGTGCCTGATTTTCTGGGCCTGAAAGGGGATCCTTCCGATAATATCCCCGGCGTTCCCGGCGTGGGAGAAAAAGGCGCCGCGAAGCTTTTGCAGAGTTTTGACACGCTGGAGGGAATCTATGAAAACCTCGACAAGCTTAAAGGCAAACAGCTTGAAAACCTGCGCGACAACAAAGAAGCGGCTTTTGCCAGTCGTCGGGTTGCAACCATTGTTTGTGATCTTGATTTCCCCCTTGATTTAGAGGCGCTGCATTTCCCCGATTTCGACGAGCAGCGGGTAAGCGAACATTTCCAAAACTTGCGCTTCAATACGCACCTTGGCAAGGTGCTTGGCTTTATCGGAAAAGAAGTGGTGAAGAGCGCCGCGTGTCTTGAGGAAGGCGTCGTTGTCGAAGGGGCGGCAGCGGCTGATTGGCTTGCCGAACAGCTGGCGGCAGATCGTGCGCTGGGTATTGTGTGTGGCGAAAACGCACAGGCGTCCCTCTTCGAGCCCTCCCTGCGCCTTGCGGTCAATGCGGATGCGACAACGGCTCTTTTCGAAGGTGAAGAAGCCCTTCAGGTGCTGGCGCGTATCGTGCGTGAGGGGTCGTTTGTCACGCTGGGAGTGAAGCGTCTGCTCAAAGCCGTCTTTCCTCCTGATATCGCCACGGCGGCGCTTGTGACGGAGCAAGAGCTCATGGATGCGCGTTTTTTCGATCTGGGCCTTGCTGGCTACGCCCTCAATTCGTCGGTGAGCGAATATACGCTCGACGTGCTGCTTGATGAATACTATGGCGGCTGTTTGCCTCCGGTTGCCGAAGGCCAGGATGAAGTGGTGTTGCAGGCTACGGCCACCAGTATGCTCGCTGCGCCCCTGCGCGATGCCCTGCGCGAAGATGGGACGCTTGAAGCCTACGAGCGCATCGACATGCCGCTTGCGGCCGTGTTGGTGAATATCGAACGAACGGGTACCGCCCTTGATATGGCGCGCTTGGATCAACTGAGCACTCTTACCAATGAGCAGCTTGAAAGCACCCGTCTTAAGGTGTATGAACTGGCGGGCGAAGAGTTCAATATCGATTCGCCGCGCCAGTTGGGTCGCATTCTTTTTGAAGTTATCGGATTGGCGCCGTTGAAGAAAAATCAGCGGGGGTATTCCACCGATGCCAGCGTTTTGCGCGAACTTTCAAGCCGCCACGAATTGCCCGCTCTTGCCCTGCGCTATCGTGAACTGGCGAAGATGAAATCAACCTATCTTGATGCGCTGCCGCGGATGCGCGCCGAAGATGGCCGCGTGCACACCACTTTCAATGAAACGGTTACGACAACGGGGCGCCTTTCGTCGTCTGAACCCAATTTGCAAAACATTCCTGTACGCACGGATTTTGGCCGGCAGATCAGGGAATGCTTCGTGCCGCTGCGCGAAGGCGATGTGTTTCTTTCTGCGGATTATTCCCAGATAGAGCTGCGTCTTTTGGCGCATCTTTCCGAAGATAAAGAACTTGTTGCTGCCTTTTGTTCCGGTGCCGATTTCCACGCCCAAACTGCCGCCCGCGTGTTTGGATTGCCCGTTGAAGAAATCACGCCGCAGCTGCGTTCGCGCGCCAAGGCGGTCAACTTCGGCATCGTGTATGGCCAGCAAGCCTACGGTTTATCGCAAAGTTTGGGCATTCCTTTTGCCGAAGCCAAAGATATGATCGAGCGCTATTTCGCCGCGTATCCCGGCGTGCGCAGCTATCTTGATGACACCATTGCTACGGCGCGGCAAACCGGTTTTGCGATGACGATGTTTGGGCGCAAGCGTCATATTTCTGAACTCAAATCGGCCAACAGCAATACACGCGGCTTCGGTGAGCGCACGGCGATGAACCATCCGATGCAGGGCAGCGCGGCCGATATCATCAAGTTGGCCATGACCGAAGTGGCCCGTCGGCTGCTTGCGCGCGGGTTTAAGGCAAAACTTTTGTTGCAAGTTCATGACGAACTGGACTTTTCTGTTCCCGCCGGCGAAATAGAGGAAGTTTCTGCTATGGTGAAAGAAGTCATGGAAAACGTGGTGAAATTGCACGTGCCGCTAAATGTCAGTATTTCATTTGGCGATAACTGGGCCGAGGCACACTAAAAGGGCTTGTGCCCTGCAATAAGTGCCCCGCATGACTGTAGTGAATAAATATTGTGTAACTTGGTAAATTACGCGGCGAATTCATTGACTTAGCCTTTCTACGCTGATAAGATATCGCCTTGCGTTTTGACACATTTCAAGGAGAATTTCATGTATGCGATTGTAAAAACTGGTGGCAAACAATACAAGGTTGCTCCCGGAGACATCTTGGAGATTGAGAAGCTTGACGTTGAGTGCGGCACTAAAGTTGCGCTTGATGCTATCTGCATTGTCGACGGCGAAAAAGTCGAGGCCGATCCGGCCGCGGCAGGCAAAACCAAGGTCGAAGCTATCGTGCTTGATCAATTCAAGGGCGAAAAGCAGTTGGTCTTCAAGTTCAAGAAGCGCAAGAACTACAAAAAAATGCGCGGTCATCGTCAAAATTTGACGCGTGTTCGCATCGAAGCCGTCGGTTCCGCCAAGGCGCCGGCTGCCAAGAAGCAAGCCGCTCAATCCAAAGCTGCGACTGAAAAGCCCGCTGCTAAGGCTGTAGCTGCACCAGCTGCAGACGCTGAATAGTCGTAAGGAGGGATTTTAGATGGCACACAAAAAAGGTCTCGGTTCAAGCCGAAACGGTCGCGATTCAAACGCTCAGCGTTTGGGTGTTAAGCGTTTCGGTGGCGAAACGGTTATTACGGGCAACATTCTCGTCCGCCAGCGCGGTACCCACTTTCACCCGGGTGACAATGTGGGGCGCGGCAAAGATGACACCCTGTTTGCTCTGTGCGATGGCGTGGTGGAATTCACCAAGGGCAACCGCCGCAAGGTGCACGTGCGTCCTGTAGCGTAATCAGGCTGATTTCTTCGGAATCGCAAGGCCCTCTGCAAGAAGCAGGGGGCCTTTTCTTTCAGCTTGATGCTTTGATGCTTGCGCGGCGCCTGCGTCGCTGCCCTTATCGATTACAATTGAGGTTACTATGTTTGTAGATAAAGTACATATTTATGTTCAGGGCGGCAATGGCGGCGCGGGATGTATGTCGTTTCGTCGGGAAGCTCACGTTCCTAAGGGCGGCCCTGATGGCGGCGACGGCGGCCATGGCGGTAACGTTATTGTTGTGGCCGATATTGGCGTTTCTTCGCTGGTTGACTATCGCTTCAAGCACCATTTCAAAGCGACGCGCGGCACGCACGGTAAAGGTGCGAAAATGCACGGCGCGGTGGGCGAAGATATGATTTTGAAGGTGCCCGTCGGCACCGTTGTGCGTGAATATTTTGAACACACGCGTGAGGTGGGCGAAGTCATCGCCGATCTTACCCATGACGGCGAAAGCATCGTTGTGGCGCGTGGCGGCATGGGTGGGCGGGGCAATATCCACTTCGTTACCCCCACGCGGCGTGCCCCTTCTTTTTCCGAGCTAGGTGAACCGGCAATTGAATGCTGGATAGAACTGGAAATGAAGCTTATGGCCGATGCGGCTTTGGTGGGCATGCCTTCGGCGGGTAAGTCTTCGCTGATAGCGCGCGTCAGTGCGGCCAAGCCGAAAATCGCCGATTACCCCTTCACCACCCTTGTTCCCAATTTGGGTGTTGTGAAAGGGGAGGATTACAACTTTGTCATCGCCGATGTGCCGGGGTTGATTGAGGGTGCTCACGAAGGCCGGGGCCTTGGGCACGAGTTTTTGCGCCACATCGAACGCACGGCGCTTATTTTGCACGTCGTCGATATGACGGGCGGCTATGAAGGGCGCGATCCGGTGGAAGATTATCGCACCATCAACCGTGAGCTGGAACTTTATGCGCACGATTTGGCCGACCGCCCGCGTATCGTTATCGCCAACAAAGTGGACGAACCGGGGATTGAAGAGGCGGTTGCGCGCCTGGCCGAAGCGGTACGAGCCGATTCCATCGCAGCGGCAGGCGGCGACGAATTCGCACCGAGCCCCATCGATCCCAAGCTCTATTGCGTCAGCGCGCTCACCGGCTTGGGTGTCGATTCTTTGATGGCGGCCACGGCCACAAAGGTGCACGAACTGCGCGAAGCCTTGCGCACGCAGCAGGAAGCCAACGTGCAATACGATCACGTGTGGGAACACAAGCGCGAAGAGCGTGATCGCCGCTTTGCGGTAACGAAGCTTTCCGAAGGGATATTCCGTATCACGGGTGCCCAGGTCGAACGCATGATTGTGCAAACCGATTGGGAAAACGAAGAGGCGCTTGCCTTTTTGCAGCATCGCCTCAAGCATTTAGGTGTTGAAAAGGCGCTTGTGCGTGCGGGAGCCGTCGACGGCGATGAAGTGCGCATTGTCGGACGTGCCTTTGAATTTGAATCGACGGCTTATAATGAGGACATCTATAAAGGACTTGAAATATAAGATAAGGTGCAGGCCGTGAAAACGCTCGTAATCAAGATTGGTTCTTCAACGTTGGTCGATGCCCAGAGTAAGGTTGACACCAGCTACCTTGAAAGCTTGGCCGCCCAGGTTGCCGCTGTGCGCGCGGCGGGCTGGCATCCGATCATCGTCACATCGGCCGCCATCGCCTGTGGTCTTGAGGCCTTGGGAATCAATCAGCGTCCCACCGATATGCCCAGCCTGCAAGCGGCAGCATCGGTGGGGCAAAGCGCGCTTTCGACGGCCTATGCCGAAGTGTTTGCCCGTCACAATCTGCTGACCTCGGTCGTGCTGCTGACGCGCCACGATACGGCCAATCGCCACGCCTACCTGCACGCACGCGACACCTTGCGCCGCTTGCTCGAACTTGATGTGGTGCCCATCGTCAACGAAAACGACACCGTGTCCGTCGAACAGATTCGCTTTGGCGACAACGATACGCTTGCTGCTCTTGTCGCCTGCCTGATACAGGCCGATCTGTGTGTCATATTTTCAGATATCGAAGGCCTTTATACTGCCAACCCGCACACCAATCCTGAAGCCACTCTGATTCCCTTCATCGATTTTGTTTCGGAAGAAACGCTGGCCTCGGCAGGTGGCGCGCTTTCAAAAATAGGCAGCGGCGGCATGATAACGAAGATCAAAGCTGCGCGCGTACTGATGGTGGCCGGCATTCCGCTTGTTATCTGTCACGGGCGCGCCCCCCATGTTTTGCAGCGCCTTGTGGCGGGGCAGTCGGTGGGAACGCGTTTTGCGGCCTACGAAAAGCCCCATGAAATTACGCCGAAGAAGCTCTGGATTGCCTTGGGCGATAGCGTCAAGGGGTCCATTGTCGTGGATGCGGGCGCGAAAACGGCGCTGACGGCGAAAGGGTCGTCCCTACTGTGTGTGGGTG
This sequence comes from Raoultibacter sp., assembly GCA_036655915.1. Taxonomy (GTDB): domain Bacteria; phylum Actinomycetota; class Coriobacteriia; order Coriobacteriales; family Eggerthellaceae; genus JAVWGW01. Next base: position 16,144 of record JAVVPE010000003.1, on the reverse strand, counting down.
TTGTTGCCGTCGAAGGAGATTTTGAAACCGGCGATGTGATCGATATTAAAGATGTGGCGGGGCACGTATTTGCCCGGGGTAAAGTGGGGGCATCAAGTGACGAAGTGAAGCTGGCGCGCGGCCTTTCGCAGGCCGAAGTGCAGGATAATCGCTTGCTTGCTCACATGGCACATAAATCGGTGGTTCATCGGGATGAATTGGTGGTGTTTGAATGAGTACGGTAACCGCAATAGCCCAGGCGGCCAAGCGCGCTTCCAAAACGCTTGCAACAACATCGGGCGCGGCGCGCGCGCAGGCATTGTGCGCCATGGCGCACGCTTTGCGGGATCAAACGGCAGATATTTTGGCCTGCAACGCCCGCGACATGCAGGCGGCGCGCGGGGCGGCTACAAGCGAAGCGCTGCTTGATCGGCTGCTGCTGACCGAGGGGCGCATAGATGAAATGGCGCAGGCTCTAGAAACCCTGGCTGCGGCCGATGATCCGTTGGGGTGCGTGCAGCTTGACCGCAGGCTTGAAAATGGGCTGCACATCCAGCGCATAAGCGTACCTTTGGGCTTGGTGGCCATGGTGTATGAAGCGCGCCCGAATGTGACGGCCGACGCGGCGGGCATCTGCATCAAAACAGGCAATGCTGTTGTGTTGCGCGGGGGCTCACTCGCGGCGCATTCTTGCGTGAAAATTGCCCAGGTGCTTCACGCGGCGGCAGTGGATGCCGGTATGCCCGAAAACTGCATTCGCATCATTGAAACCACCGATCGTGCCGCAACCGACGAACTGATGGGTTTGCATGGCGTTGTCGACGTGCTGGTGCCCCGCGGTGGTGCGGGGCTTATTCGCCACTGCGTTGAAACCGCAAAGGTTCCCGTTATCGAAACGGGGGTGGGCAATTGCCATATCTATGTGCATGCCGCGGCTAACCTGGCGCAGGCCACAGCTATCGTGCTCAACGCGAAATGCCAGCGCCCTGGCGTGTGCAATGCGGCTGAATCGCTGCTGGTCGATGCTGCTGTTGCCGCCGAAGCACTCGCGAGCATTCTGCCCGCGCTGGCTGCGGCTGGCGTGGCCGTGCATGGCGATGCGGCCGTGCAGGCGGCGGGGTCTGCCTGTGGCGTGGACGTTATCGCGGCCACGCAAGCCGATTGGGCGACCGAGTATTTGGCGCCGGAAATAAGCGCGCACGTCGTGGAGAATCTTGAAGCGGCGCTGGCGCACATAGATGCGTTTGGCACGGGGCATTCCGAAGCCATCATCACCGAAGATGCCGCTGCTGCCCAGTGCTTTTTGACAGCTGTTGACGCGGCGGCCGTGTATGTGAATGCGTCCACGCGTTTCACCGACGGCGCCCAGTTCGGCTTAGGTGCAGAAATCGGTATTTCAACCCAGAAACTTCATGCGCGTGGCCCGTTTGCTGCGGCGGCGCTCACCTCGTATAAATATGTGGTGCACGGCACAGGGCAGGTGCGTCCGTGATCCCCGTTTGTGAGCGCTTTGCCAAGCTGGGGGCGGGCGACCCCACTAAAACGTATCGTCTGGGTATTATGGGTGGCACCTTTGACCCTATCCACATTGGACATTTGGCCTGCGCCGAACAGGCGCGCGATACCTTTGACCTCGATGCCGTCATCTTTGTTCCTGCGGGCAATCCCGTGTTTAAGAAAAACCAGATAATCACCCCTGCGGCGCAGCGTCTGGAAATGTGCCGGTTGGCCGTGCGCAGCAATCCCGCCTTCGACGTGAGCGACATCGAAATCAGACGCCCGGGCGACACCTATACCGTCGACACGCTGCGCGAGCTGCGGGCGTACTATCCACCCAATGTTGAACTTTACTTCATTACGGGCGCGGATGCTGTTTTCAGTATCGTGCGTTGGCGCGAAAGTGCGGCCATTGCTGGTCTGGCACGCCTGATTGCCGTCACGCGGCCCGGCTATGCGCTTTCGCAAGAAAAGCGTGATTATCTTGCTCAAAACTCAGCGTTTTCGGTGACGTATGCCGAGGTGACCGCGCTTGCGCTTTCTTCGAGCGACATACGCCAACGGGTGCGCGAAAAGCGGTCGATTCGCTATCTTACCATGCAAAGCGTTTTTGACTACATCCATGAAAAGGGGCTGTATCTTTCGGGAAACTGAAGCGGGGATGTTCCCAAAAGGCAAACGGATAAAGGCAGGTGGGCATGAATGCGATAGAAGAACCATTCGGTGATGAAAACTATCATCGCATGAAAAAGTTGCTGCAACAGCGTGTGGGCGCAGCGCGCTACAAGCACAGTGTTGGGGTGGCAAAAACAGCTGCCCAACTGGCCGAACTATATAACTATGACCTTGGTGAAGCGCGCATGGCTGGTTTGGTGCACGATTGGAACAAGGCGTGCACCCATCAGGAAGAACGGGCGCAGGTAGCCGCATTTGGCCTGTCTGTTGATGCGGTCGTTCTCGATCAGATGCCCTGGTTGTTGCACGGCCCTACCGCCGCCGCCGTTCTTGCGCGCGATTATCCCGAACTGGGCCCGCGCGTGTGTCAGGCGGCCGCCCGTCATACCTCGGCCTCAACAGACATGGCTCCTCTGGACATGATTGTCTACATCGCCGACCTGATTGAACCGGGTCGTGTATTCCAAGATATTGGCGTCGTGCGCGCAGCGGTAGGGCAGGTAAGCTTGGAAGAGCTATTCTTTCTTGCCCTCAAGCAGATCATCGCCTTTTTGGTGGAACACAACCGCCTCATGCATCCCGCCACCATGGACGTATGGAACTACTACGTGATACGCATGCCCACCGCCCAAAAAGGCCGCCTCGCCCCCGCTGGCTTAAGCGAAGACTAACACCGCCTACTTGTGCGCGTGACTTGCCAATGCCTTGCGAATGAATGATTCCTCGCGCTTAAGATGCCTTATTTTTTGAAACTCAGGCATGACCCTGCTCGCTATAAAGCAAGTTTTAGGCCGTCGGAGGCTACTTTTACGCGGCCTTTGTATTGCTCCAAGTAGGTTTCAAGTTGGGCTAGTGTTATGGGTTCATCATAGTGCATCGCAAGGTGGGTCAGGTAGAGCGTGCCTGCCCCTAGTTCCAAGCCTTCCTCGATGGTTTCTTGGATGCTGTGGTGGGCGGCGGGTGACCAGTTGTTTTTCCAGAATGTGGCATCTAAGGCGATGATGTCGGCATTTTGCACGCGCTCGGCAACTTCGGGAAGCAGACGGCCGGTGTCGGATGCGTAAAATAGCTTTGTTGCGGGCGTTTGAATCAGGTAACCAAATGTGCCCGGTGCATGGGTGACGGGGAGTGCGCTGTAGGTGGCACCATCGAAGGAAAACTGAGCAAAGGGCTCCAGCGTTTCCAAGGCAAGGCAGTCAACCAGGTAGCCAAATTCCCGCTTGATGCCTTCTAGGGCAGCGGCGCTGGCTGAAGTGGGCAGCGCTTCTTGGCGTTTGAGCCGCACAAGGTATTCCAGTTCGCCTAAGCCGCCCAAGTGGTCAAAGTGTGCGTGGGTGTAGAGCAGCTTGTCAAGGGAGGCTACCCCTTCGCGCAGCAGTTGATGGCGCAGGTCGGGGGGCGTGTCGATAAGCAGGCGTTGTGCGCCCTCGACCATAACGCCGCAGCACCCTCGCCGCGCGCGCGGGTTGACTGTTGCTTCCTGGCAGGCGGGGCAGTCGCAGAAAAAAGCAGGAACGCCGCAACCGGCTCCTGTTCCCATGAAGGTAAATGTGTGAGTGGTGGGCTGCATGGGGGTATCCTTTGCTGCTTGAGGGGTGCTTGCCGTATCTGGTTAGGATACCCCTGCGCGCATGTGTGGTTAAGCACTTTCCTAAACTTTTTGAAAATAGGCAGCGTGGTTTTTGCCCCGCGCCGCATCACCCGCTCTGTTCGGCACCGCAATTAAGCCATTTTTCACATCCCTCTCGCGCCCGGACTATTTATTGGCTATAATCAATTAGATGACAAGAGCCAGTAGTGGTCTTGCTCCATTAATTAAGGGTCAGTCATGCAGGAGGGCTGATATTTAATGCAGAAAGGTTTAGCCGGAGTGCCTAAATAAAGCTTCTGGTGTGATGTGGTTGGGGGCGCCTTTTTATACACTTTACGGTATGGCTCGCAGAGTGTAGCCCGATCAAGGGTTTAACGCGCGCGATTGCGTGTCGTAATGCTTGCTACGAACAAGACGAGAGAGGGAAGGTAGATGGCCGAAGAAATCGATATCCATGCTCCGGGCGTTGAGGTTAAGAAATCATGCTGTTATTTCTGCCACCAAAACTGCGGAGTGCTTGCCTACGTGAAGGATGGCAAGGTTCTCAAAATCGAGGGCGACCCCAATCACCCTACCAACACGGGGGGGCTGTGCTGCCGAGGCAACATCGCGCTCAAGCACCTCGATCATCCGGCGCGCCTCAACCATGCGCTCAAGCGTGTGGGCAAACGCGGCGATAACAACTGGGAAAAAATTCCTTGGGATCAAGCAATCACCGAAATTGCTGCCAAGCTCAACGAAATCAAGGAAGAAAGCGGTGCGGAAGCTATCGCCACAGCGGGCGGTACGCTGCGCACGGAAGACTGGGCACGCCGCCGCTTCATGAACATTTTCGGTTCCCCCAACTCGTTTCATAATGCGCTTTTGTGCTGGATTCCCACATTCATGATGGAAACGGCTATTTCTGGCTGGAGTCCGTTTGAAACCGATTTGGGCGACAGCAACTGCGTCATTTTGTGGGGCTTTAATCCCGGTGCATCGGGTATGCCCGGCATGAAGGGCTATACCGACCTGCAGAAAAACGGCCTCAAGCTGATCGTGGTGGATCCGCGCTATTCAGAAACCGCTTCGAAGGCCGATCTGTGGCTGCCGCTGCGTCCCGGTTCTGACACTGCGTTGTCGTTGGCCATGGTCAACGTCATCATCTACGAAGGCCTCTACGACGCCGATTTCGTGCAGAACTGGTGTGTTGGCTGGGATGAACTGGTCGAACATATGGGGCAATATACGCCCGAGTGGGCAGCACCCCTCACCTGGCTTGAACCCGAGCAAATTCGTGCCGCAGCACGCCTGTATGCCAAAAGCGCGCCCAGCAACATCCAGTGGGGTTGCACGGCCGACCAGCTGGGCACCGCATCGGGTGCGGGTATGCATGCGCGCGCCATCATGCGCGCCATCACCGGCAACCTCGATCGCCCCGGCGGCGACCTTATGCCCGGACCGAGTTTTGGCTATTTAACCGATGAAGAAATTGAAGCCAACGATTGGTTGCCCGAAGAACAAAAGGCCAAGCAGATTGGGTCTGACAAGTTTAAGCTGACATCGTGGCCGGGCTATCAGCGCATTGCCGATGTGGCCAAAGAAACCTGGGGCAAGGCTCCCACGGCAGAGTGGATGTGCGAAGCGCACGGGCCTTCCGTATTCAAGGCCATTTTGACGGGCGACCCTTACAAGGTGCGCGCGCTTATCGTTTCAGCCACCAATCCGGTTAATTCTTACGGCGATGCCAAGATGACCTTGCAGGCGCTCAAAGAGGTGGAATTCCTGGTCACCTGCGATTATTGGATGACACCGGCCGCGCTGTATTCCGATTACGTCATGCCTATTGCCGGCGCGCTTGAACGTCCGACCATCCACACCAACTACGGTGTAACCGATTCCATCGTTGCTTCGCAGCGTGCCATTCAGCCGCTCTATGATCGCCATACCGACTACATTTTCTGGCACGATTTGGCGCTTGCCACCGGTCAGCCGGCCGATCAATGGCCGTGGGATAACGAAGAAGAAGCGTTCTACTACATCATTTCCCCGCTGAATTATCCCGTGGAAAACTACGATGAATTCGTCGAAAACTATCGCATGTACTATCCGCCGCTGCGCTATTACAAGTATGGTGACAGCGGATTCAACACGCCGTCGCGACGCGTCGAACTGAAATCTTCCATTTTGGAAGAGCTGGGTTATCCGGCGCTGCCAACCTACATCGGGTGTGCGGAAAACGAAACCGACAACCCCGAACTGGCCGAGGAATTCCCCTTGGTGCTTACCACGGGCGGCGGCTTTATGCCCTATCACCATTCAGAACAGTTCCAAATCGAATCGGTGCGCTATCTGTATCACGACCCCTACTTCTCGATCAATCCGCAAAAAGCTTCCGAGTTGGGCATCAAAGAGGGCGACTGGTGCTGGATTGAAACGCGCCGTGGCCGCATCAAGCAGCGTGCAAGCGTGGAACCCTCCGTGGCTGAGCGCGTGATTTATGCACAGCGCGGTTGGTGGTACCCCGAACGTGGCGTGGGCGACCCCGAAGCGCCCTTTGGCTGCCTGGAATCAAACGTGAACGTGCTGACGTCGGTCGATGATGAACACTGCGACCCCATCGGTGGCAGCTGGGCAAACCGTGGCCTTTTGTGCAAGGTGTACAAAGTGGCCTACCTGGACAAGGATAAGAAATCCGACACGCAGTATTCCATCCCGGGATCGTCTTCGCAGCCAGGCGTAAGCGTGATGCCGCGTGATTCCAAGCTTGCCTACGAGCCGATTCCCTACGACCCCAAACCCACGTTTGAGGTGCCGGAAGGCTTGACCTGGTGCAAAACGAACAAGGTTGCCTACCAGGAAGCGACGGGACAGGTCTATGACCCGGATTCCGGTTGGCTGATCGATCAGGAAAGCCAGGTGTACTACGATTTGGTGACGGGCTATGCCTATGATCCGACCGAAAACAACCTGGTGGATATGGAAACGGGCAAGCGTTACGACATGGAAACACGCGAAGAAATCGTCGCGGAACAGGCCGTGCCCGAAACCCGGGAAGTCGAAGAAGTGGTGCCCGAAGCCACGGAGCAAGCAAGCCCTGCGGCCGAAAAAGGAGAGGAGTAATCATGACACGTTATGCGATGGTAATGGATCAGCGTCGCTGCATCGGCTGTCAATCGTGCACGGTTGCCTGCCGAACCTGGAACGATTTGCCGATGGATATTATTTACAACCCGGTGGTGACCGAAGGTGTGAAGGGCAGATTCCCCGATGTGCACCGCAACTGGACGCCGATGATTTGCATGCATTGCGAAAACCCCGCCTGTGTGCCCTGCTGCCCGACCGGTGCCAGCCAACAAGACGATAACGGCATCGTGTGGATAGATTCCGCGAAATGCATGGGCTGCAAGGTGTGCGTGAATGCCTGCCCCTATGGCGCGCGCGATGTATCGCATATGGTGGCGCGCATGGAAGGTTATGCCCGCAAATGCACGTTTTGCCGCGACCGCGTGGCCGAGGGCGACCAGCCCTACTGCGTGCAAACCTGCCACCAGAAGGCGCGTATTTTCGGCGACCTGGATGATCCGGAAAGCGAAGTTTCAAAACTGATTAATTCGGTTGAGACCTACCGATTGTTTGAGGAATACGGCACCGAACCCCAGGTCTACTACATCCCCGCGTTAGGAGGCCGTCGATGAAAAATCACTACTGGACATGGCCTATTGCTCTGTATCTGTTCTTGGGCGGTTTGGGCGGCGGCATTCTTACTTTGGTTGCCCTTTTCGAATTTGGCTTCGGGCTGGGCGAAACATTTATCTTCGCCGTATTTGTGGCGGTTGCCTGCTTGGGAATCGGTTGCTTTTTTCTCGTGTTTGAACTGGGGCAACCTTTGGTGTTTTGGCGGGTATTCCAATCGGCCACAGCCATCATAAAGTGGGGTGCCGTGCTGCTTTCCTTCGCCATGATTTTCGCCTTTGTGTATTTTCTTTCGTATATGCCCTGGGAATGGTGCGCGATCTTTATAGGAGTTCGTGCGTTTTGCCTGGCCGTTGCTGGTGTTGCAGGTGCCTGCATCATGATTTACACCGGCGTATTGCTTTCAAGCTTGAAGGCGCATTCTTTTTGGAATACCCCCGCGCTGCCCGTATTGTTTACGGTGTCGGCGCTTTCTACCGGTTGTGCGGCGCTGGCCGTAACGGCGGGCATGTGGCCTTCGGCACAGCCGGCCATGGCGCTGCTTATTGCCCATGGACTGGTGCATTCGCTTGATATGATTTTAATTGTGATTGAAATTATTGTACTGATGCTCTACGTGTTGTTGCTGATGGGCGCGGGCAACGTGTGCGCCAAAGAAGTGGCGCGCCGTTGGCTTACCGGCAGCGTTGCTCCGGCATTTTGGGGCGGCATGGTGTGCTGCGGCTTGCTCATTCCGCTTATTTGCTACAACCTTGGCGGCGTCTTGGCCACGGTGATTGCGCCGGTGCTGGTTTTGGCGGGTGGTTTGCTGCTGCGCTTCCTGGTAATCTATGCCGACGATCGCCGGCTTGTTCCGGGCGAAAAAGCGTTCTACGAGCGCCTGCCCAAGGGCGATGAAGCTTTCTTGACTGCGTGGAAAGATAAAGAAAACCTGTACTAATAAGCTTACACGAGCAACAGGCAAAAGCGGCAGGGGTGTGCAACTAAGCGCCCCTGCCGTGGGTAATAAGGTAGCAGCAGTTGAACAATGCGTAAGGAGGCCGTTGTGGGCGATCAGGTTTTTATCGACGTTTTAGCTGATAGCATGGTTGTGCTTGAAGGTGACGCCTCTACGCGGCGGCCGCTTGAGCAGCGCCGCGCGTCCCAGCGGTGCGCCTCTCTCTTTTTTCCTGGCTGTTCGGCACTCAACTTTGCCGCGCCGCTGATGCAGAAGGCCTACGATCGCCTTTTTACGTTGGGCGCAGTCGATGGCATTTCCCTGTTATGTTGCGGAAAAATTTTAGATTTCGAGCCCGACGCGGCAACGGTGCGGCCCGCTTTTGAACGCCGCTTGGTGCAAAGTGTTGCCGAACACGGCGTAGGGCGCATCGTGGCCATGTGCCCGAATTGCGTTGAAACGCTGCGGGAGATTTTGGCGAAAGACCCCACAACGCAGGCGGTGGCAGTGGTCGGGTTGCCACAGGTTTTGGTGGAAGAAGGCCTGCGCATCGAACCCCAAGCGCTTGAGCAGCGCTGGCCGCACGCGGCGCATGGTGCCGTGCACGATTCGTGCCCCGACAGAAAAACGGGGGAATTTGCCGCAGCGCTACGCGCGCTGTTTCCTGCTGAAGCATTGGTTGAGATGGCGCACAATCGCGAAAACTCGCTTTGTTGCGGATCGCTTGCCCGCGCGGCGGGAAATGATCATGCCGCGGACGCTGCGGCACGCAAGCACGGTGAAGAGGCGCATGCTGCAGGGGCGCAAGTTATGGTGACCTCATGCATGAGCTGCGCCTTTCAACTGGCTCATGCGCAAAGCGATGCGGCGGTGTGCCACTATCTTGAACTGCTGTTCAACGAAGAAATAGACTGGGCGCAGCTGCCAACTTATATGAAAACGCGTTTTCTGTTTGAAGAACTGCATGGCGCACGCGATTACCACGGTGCAGCTGCCGCGTGCGAGTGCGGCGCGTAATGGCAGCAACGATAGCCCCGACAAACTGCCATTTTTGCGGGTATTTGTGCGCCTTTAACGCCACGGTGGAACACGGCCGCATTCAATCTATCGCACCCGATACCACGCGTTACCCCTACGATGAGGCGACCACCCGCCGCTGCCGGCGTTGGGCAATGAATCTTGACGTGCTTGAAGCACCCGACCGCATAAATTATCCTCTGCGCCGCCGCGGCGCGCGGGGTGCGGGTCAGTGGGAACGCATTACTTGGGATGAAGCCCTTGAGGATATTTCTGAAAAACTGCACACGCTTATTGCCCAGTATGGTCCTGAAACCTTGGCAAGCGCCATCGGGGGTCCCCATACCTCATTTTGGCCCCTGCATCGTTTCATGAACTTACTGGGTTCGCCCAATAATATGGGCATCGGGCAGATTTGCTGGAATCCGCGCATCTGGATGGATGTGGTCACGTTTGGGTGGACCGTCGAGGCCGATATTGATCCAGCGCGCACCGAGGCCTTGTTTCTATGGGGCACAAATCCGGCGCAATCGGATAATTCCGCCTTCTGGCGTTCTTTGGTCGATTTTTCAAAAGCGGGCATTGACCTGGTGGTGATTGATCCTCGCTACACTCAAACGGCCGCGCGCGCAAGCCTGTGGTTGGCACCGCGCCCGGCGACGGATTGCAGCCTTGCCTTGGGGCTGATACACGTCATTATTGCCGAAGACCTCTACGATCACGATTTTGTGCGGGATTGGTGCCACGGCTTCGATGAACTTGCCCAGCATGTGGCGGGCTACACCCCCGCAGCGGTTGGCGCCACCTGCGGCGTGTCGGCCACCGACATTGTGCGTGCCGCACGCATGTTTGCCACGGCGGGTGCCGCTGCCCTTGTGTCGGGGCGCGGCATTGACCAGGTGGGTGCCAATGTTGCCCCCACCCATCGCGCCCTTACCTGCCTGCGCGCCATCACGGGCAACGTGGATAAGCCGGGGGCCTGCGTGCTTACGGAAGTCAGTGATTTCATACCTGAAGTTACCTTGGAAATGAGCGGCGCGCTTGGTGAAGAAGCGCAGGCAAAGTGCTTGAACACAGCTTTTACGCCGCTGCAATCTTACGAGGGCTATAAGCGCGTGTGTGCGCTGACCGAAAAGCAGGGCCGCACACTTCCCGCGCGCTATATGACATCGGCGCACCCCGACAAGGTGTGGGATGCCATGCTTGCGGGCACGCCCTACCCGGTGCGCGCACTGATCGTGCAGGCCACCAATCCGCTTTTAACCTATGCCGACACCCATCGCGTTTTTGAGGCGCTTTCATCGCTTGACCTGATGGTCGTGCTGGAATATTACATGACGCCCACGGCAAGTATGGCCGATTACGTGCTGCCTGCCGCTGGGGCTATGGAACGCCCGCTGTTTCAGGCACACGGGGGTGTTGCCAACATTGCCTACGGCGGTGCGGCGGCGGTGGCACCCTATTTTGAACGCCGCTGTGATTACGATTTCTTCCGCGATTTGGGGCTGCGCTTCGGGCAGGAGGAATTTTGGCCACAGACCACGCTTGAAGAAGCGTTTGCGGCCACCCTTGCACCGGCTCAGGTGACTTGGGAAGAATTTTGTGCGACTGGCCGGTATTGCCGAGCGCCCGCCTTCAACAAGCAGGAAGCCTGCGATGAACAGGGAAACCCTGTGGGATTTGCCACAAAAACGGGCAAGATTGAATTGGCCAGCGAACTGCTTGACGAAATGGGCGGCCAGCGCTTGCCCACGCCCACGCCTGTGTGCGCACCGCATGCGGCCGCAGGGGGGCTTTCGGCGGAGCTTTTGGCCTGCGGCACTGCGCTTACCATGATAACCGGGGCGCGCAAACAGCCCTACAATGCTTCCATGTTTTTGAACAACGCCGATTTTCGCGCGCATTACCCTGACCCCTTAGCGCAGGTCAGCCCCAACACCGCACGCGATTTGGGGCTGTGCGACAAAGATCGCATCGTTGTGGCAACCGATAAGGGGCAGGCTTGTTTTATACTGGAAACCGCCCCCATGCGTGATGGGGTGATAAGCGTCGATTACGGCTGGTGGTTTCCCGAACGCAAGCCTGCAGCACCCGAATTTGGCGGCATGTGGCAGTCAAATGTTAATGTTTTGACGGATTGCTCCCTTGCCGCGGGCGAAGCGATGATTGGCACCTGGTCCTATAACGCCATCGCTTGCGTGGTGTGGGCACAGGAAAACGAAACGGATGCCGTGTCGGCGCAGCAAGCACCGGCACAGCTTAGCTTATAAAGGAGAAACTATGTCCAGCAAAAAGCACGCCCTTCTTCTATTCAGCAAACCGCCTGTGCCCGGTATGGTGAAAACGCGCCTGACCAAGCAGCGGGGCGGTTCGCTTACCGAAGAACAAGCTGCGGAGTTTTTTAAGCGCAGCCTCTACGATGTCAGCGAAATGGCCATGCATGCGCTTTTGGGCTTGCAGGCAGAAAATGATGCGCTGGTGGCATCCGATGCTGAAGCCTGCGCTATCACCTACGATTTCTTCGTATCCACCACGCCCGCGCAAAACGTGGACATCATGAAAGAAACCTACGCCGCGCTGGGCGATTGGCCGATGGAAATTCACTTCCTTTCCGATGCGGGTGCCACCTTCGATGACCACTTCGACGACGCGTTTTCCCAGATATTTGCGCTGGGCTATGAAAGCATCGTGTCGGTGGGCGGCGACATTCCCACCATGCCCAAAACGCATATTTCGCAGGCCTTTGCGTGGCTCGACTATTTTCAATCGCTGAAAACGCCGGGTTTTGTGCAGGCGCCCTGCCAGGAATGCGGCACGTCGCTTGTGGGTTTTAGCCACAATACCCCCCTTAATAACCAGGGCGTTTACTACAATCTTGACGGCAGGCCAGCCCTTGATGCCTATGTGGAAAAGTTGCAGGAAGCCACTATTCCTTCCGCCTTTTTGTCTCCTGTTTCCGACATTGATGAAGCGACGGATTTGGCGCATGCCATTTCGTGCTTGCGCGCCATCGAGCAGGCTTCCGCATCGCAACCCGATCTTTACGTTGCCCGCCGCGTGCTTGCCTGGATAGATTTCATGGGCTTTCACGTAAGCACGCCACCCAACGACGAACACGATCCGCGCCAGTATATCGACAAGTAAGCACGAAGTAGCCACCACTTAACCACCAGTCGCAGGCACCGGGTGCCCAGCCGACGCACAGAGAAACGGGTAAGCCGCCATGGCCACCGAAGAACTCAAGCAAACCCTTCACACCACAACGGCGCTGTGCCCGCAGTGCTTGGCAGAACTGAACGCCCAGGTGTATGAAGATGGGGAAGGGGCAGTGTGGATGGAGCGCACTTGCCCCGATCACGGCTACATTACCACGCGCATATGGCCGGATGCCGCACATTATACCTGGCTTAGGTCGCTGGCGTTTCCTGCGGTGGCACCCGCGCATGCGCGCCCCGCAACGGCCGCTTGTCCTTCGGGGTGCGGGGTCTGCGCGCGCCATCAGCGCCGCGGCACGCTGCTAGAAATAGAGGTGACGCAGCAGTGTAATCTGCATTGCCCCGTGTGCTTTATGAGCGCCGAAGATGGCGAGGGTGATCCGACGCTGGCAGAAATCGACGCGATGTACGACACTATTGCCGCTGCGGTGGGTATCGATGGCGCCGTGCAGATAACGGGAGGGGAGCCCACCTGCCGCCACGATTTGGCCGACATTATTGCGCGCGGCCGCACCCGTGGCTTCTGGGGCATCGAAATCAACACGAATGGCCTGGTCATCGCCGCGCGTGAGGGCTACCTGGAAACGCTTGTGGCCGCAGGGTTAACGGGCGTGTACCTATCCTTTGACGGGCTGACCAACGAAGTATATGAAGCCACCTGTGGTTCGCGTATCTTAGATGTCAAACTCAAGGTGATCGAGCGCTGCCGTGCGGCGGGCGTGCAATGCGTGTTGGCCGCCACGATTGTTTCCGGCGTCAACGATGACCAGCTGGGTGCTCTT
>JAVVPE010000003.1:0-2676 GCA_036655915.1 Raoultibacter sp. | reverse complement strand
CGTGTTGGCCGCCACGATTGTTTCCGGCGTCAACGATGACCAGCTGGGTGCTCTTTTGCGCTTTGCCTTGGAAAACGCCGATGTGGTGGCGGGCGTGGCCCTGCAGCCAGCGTTTACCTCCGGCCGCTTTGAAGCGTCGCGCGTCATCCCGCTTACGATGGGCGATGTCATATTTGAACTGGCGCAGCAAAGCGAAGGCCTGATTGAACCCTACGACATCTGGCCGCTGGGTTGTTCGCATCCACTGTGCGATGCGGGTACATTTTTGGTAAAAAGTGAAGCCGCCACCCATTCCTCAGGGTTTTTCCCCGCAACGCGCAATTTAACGCGCGAAGCCTATATGAGTGGCTATAACCCCGCATCGCCGCAGGGTTCGGTCTTCCTCGATATTTTGGCGAAGCAGGGTGTGGAAGTGAAGTCGGGGCTTTCGCTTATCATTATGAATTACATGGATGCCGCTTCGATGGACACGCAACGCCTGCGCGAATGCAGCATGTTGGTGGCCACGCCCGACGGTCGCACCATTCCGTTTTGTTCGTATCACTTAACGAATACGGCGGGCATGCGTGTGTATCCTCCCTGGTGTAAGCCGGAATTGGCGCGCTAGGTCTAAGACGAGGAAAGGGATAACCCATGACTAAACAAACAGATGATGCTGTGGCCTACGCCATCCATATCGATGCGGCGCTATGCACGAACTGCGGCTTGTGCGAGGCGTTTTGCCCGGTCAATGTATTTGTGATGCAAGGCGCCCCTGTGGTTGCGCGCCCGCAGGATTGCTGGGGTTGCGAAACCTGCGCGGGTCAATGCCCCGAACACGCCCTGCGCATAGAGGCTTCAACAGATGTGGTGGCCGCCCGCGCGCAACGCGCCGCTGCACCCCCGCTTGACCCTGCGGTGTTGGACCTGTATCAGCAGTGGTCGCACACGCTGCAAGAGGTGTTGGGCCTGCGCTGGAATCCGGTGGCTATCGCGCTTATTGCGGCGGGCGATCCGCTGCCCGATGTGCCCGTGCCCGAAGAACGCCTGCGCTATTGCCAATCGCTGATGGCTGCACGGCGTGGCCGCTCAATCATGATGCCGGCAAACCGTCACGCCTGCCCCGATGGTACGGCAATTTTGGGGTTGACGGAAATACCGGATAAGTTGGCCAGTGGCGAATTGTATGTGCTGTTCCACAAACTGCATTCCGTTGAAGCGGCCAAGCACATGGTGGCCGAACGCCCCAGCTTGCCGCCGCGCACTATCGACGCCACGGTGGTCACCCCGCTGGCACAGGCCAAATGCCCCGCCGATGTGATTGCGGTTATTGCCGAACCTGAACAAATCATGTGGCTGTGCATGTCGGCATCGTATTACACGGGGCATCGCCATGATTTCCACGCGAGTGGCTACAATGCGCAATGTGTGGAAACGACGCTGCTGCCTTATCTGAACGGCGAACTTAATGTTTCATTTGGCTGCTATGGCTGCCGCGCTTCATCGGATGTGGGCGACAACCTGATGATGATGGGCATTCCCGTTGATCTGATGCCTACCATCGTCACCGGTTTGGCGGAATTAGGTAAAAAAGCCATTCCGCAGTCGCGCAATAAAATATATCTGCCCCCTTTCTAGGAGTTGCTATGAGCGACGCACTGTTTTTTCTACGACCCGCCAAAGAGGAGGACCTTGTTGTTCTTGACGCCTTCGCGGCGGCAGAGGGCATGGGTTCCATCCCCCGCATTGATTGCGTATTTGTGGCAGTGAGCAGGGAAGATAAGGAAATAGTCGGGTTCATTCGGCTGGTTTTCAACGACGCGGGCACCTGCCACGTCAATCCTGTTGTGGTGTATCCTTCCTGGCGCGGTTTCGGCGTCGGCTATGCCTTGATGGATTACGCCGCCCAGCACTACGGCGAGCTGCGTCTGGTTTCGCGGGGGAGCAGCTTGGCATTTTACGAAGCGCTGGGCTTTGCCCCCACTTCCTGGGAAGCTATCAAGCCCGAAATTGTTGCGGAATGTAGCCAATGCGAACTCTACGATGAGTGCAATCCGGTGCCGATGAGTAAAGGTTCACAAGAAAGCGAGCGTTGAAACCATGTCGATGCAATCTGCCTTTTCGCTGATAAGCTCCGCTGCCAATACCTGCAACGGCTGCCAAGCGTGTAGGCCGCGCTGCCTTGTGCTGGAAGAAGGCATGACCACCGTGGGTGAAATTGCCGCCGCTTTTGCTGCGTGCGCCCAAGGCTGCGATCTTGCCACCGATCAGGGCCGCGCGTTGTGCGGCGCACACGTGGCGGCATTGGCACACGATAGGCCAGCTTTGATTTTTGCCGTGCGGCGCTGCTGCATGTGTGCCTTTTGCACGCAAGAGTGCGCGGCGGGCGTCGATGCGCGCAGCCTGTTTGCGGCGGTGCGCGAAGTGCTGGCGTTGGCGGGTGTTACCACAACAGACGGCTTTGAATCGACGCAGGTCGATACCGAATGGCATATATTTTCGGTGTATCGCGCGGTCTACGGCATCAACTATCTTGACTTGCCGCACTTGGGCGCGGCACCCGAGCAGTCGGGCGAAGAGGGTGCCGCCGCAGCCGTGGCTGCCACCGATTCCGCCGTCGAGGGCAGCGCCGCAGCCGGCACCGCAGGCAATCCTGCGGCCGCCCCCGATACCCTCTTTTTCCCCGGCTGCCCCCTG
>JAVVPE010000002.1:0-64466 GCA_036655915.1 Raoultibacter sp. | reverse complement strand
AGCTGTGGTCAAGCACCTTGAACACGCGCTTGGCCTTTTCGGCGGCGATGGCGTGATACAGCGTTGACATGACGTATTCCATCAACATCGAAATGGTGTAGATAAGCGCCGCAAACAGGTATATGCCACCGCCATCATCAAGCGCTTTTACCGCAAGAACAGGGATGGCCGCCACGGAAAGCAGAGCGCCCACACCGTGCGTGACGGAGTTGGCGATTTCTTCGCCCAGCGTGTATTCGCGCACCTTATGTTTTTTGTTTTCGGCATTGGCCTGCGTTGCGGCGGGTTCATCCGCCAGCGCACGGGCATGGGCAAGCGTTTTCGGCTTGAATTGCGAAGGCGTCCAGGCCCGAGGTACCAAATTCGTACTTCGACCGCCCTTTGAATCGGATGTGTTGGGTTGTTTCATAATGGCCTACTGTACCACATTTCCCTTGGGGCGCACCCATTCCAGCCAGTTTCGGGCATCTTCATCACAAACATCCATGAGGCGCATCGTGGTGCCACCCACACCCGCCGCCGTGCGCGCATCGATTGTCGCCACTTTGGCGGCGCGCTGGAAGGGATTGGTGCGCAGACTGCCATACTGGATTTTCTTGCGCGGAAAGCTGATGCTCTCACGCGAAAGACCCCCGTTTGTCACCTGCATGAAGTGCGCGTTGTAGGCAAAACTTGAACCCTTATACCACAGCACGGCACCCACGGCATCGATGATAACGAACAGCACGCCGATAGCATAGAGCACAAAACAGGCTCCGTTGAGCACGCTGTGCCCATCAATAGTGGCAGATATGCCAGGATCCGCTGCTACCAGCGCCGCAGCACTTCCCACACTGACCGAAATACCCTCTTGTTGTGGGTTCAAAAAAACGAACGCATCGCCGACGGGCACCATCATGTTAAACACGATTTGTACGATAGCCACAAAAAGTATGAGCCACATGCCAAAGCCCTGCCACGTGCAGCGGCGAATAAGCGCCCGGCGCAAAGCCACCGGTGCAACGGGAATGGCTTTGGTGGGCATAGCGGCGTATTCGGGCACAAGGCCTTCCAAAAGGGAAGGCACGCGCGCAAGCTTTACAAAAGGGTGAACGATCAGGCCGTGATTTTGCGTGGAACTTTCCTGCGCTTCGGAAGATTCTTCCGATGTCGAATCTATTTTGCCCAAGGAAAGTTCGCAGTAGCCAAAACAGCGGCGAATGAAGCCCTGCTTGATGATGATGGATTGCACGCGATCGATATCGACCCCATGAAAACGCCGTTGCAGCAGACCTTGTTCGACTTCGATGCGCCTGTCGCGGCGACACGCATGAAAGCCGCCGTAGGAAATGCACGAACCGATGATGGACCCCACCCACAGCACGAAAAGCAAGCCAAGCGCGAACGCCGCGCCGGCAGCAAATACGTTGCCGCCAAACAGTTGCGCGCCGGATTGCACCACGCGCGTGGCAACGGGCTGGGCGGCACCAAGCAGCAGGGGTGCCAGCTGCCCCGCAATCTGCGCCACGCCGGCCACCAAGGAAATCACGATGATGACGAAAGCGGTGTTATTGGAAGCCCCCGCTAAAAGCAATTCTTTATTGGTCAGGCCATATTCGTAGCTTACCTGGCCGGTATCGACCTGCTGCCCACCGAAGATGCCGCGCATATCACCCATGATTTCGGCCGGTGCGTCCAAAATATTGGAGGCACCCGTTGCCGTTGCCGATGTCGCTGCCGTTGCCTGCGGCGTCGCCGCCGCGACATTTTCTTGCCCCAAAATAGTTTGCTTGCGCGCGTAGAGTTCGTGGCGCAATATTTCGGCATCGGTGTTGCGCAGGTAGGGCACGACGATGGCCTTGTTGTCTGCGCCACCCGCCGTGTCGATATGCACCGTGCACACGCCGGCAAGGCGCTGCAGCACGCTGGCCTGTTCGTTGACGGATTGCACGCGCTGATAAGGCACGTGCACGCGCTTTTTATTAAGAATACCCGAATACAGGTTGAATTCTTGTGGTCCCAGTTCGTAATACAGGTGCTTGTAGGAAATAATCTGGTAAATCGTCGCGCAGATAAGGTAGGCGAACAGAATGCCCCCGGTGGCAAGGGTGGCAATACTAAATGCTTCGCCCGCTGCGGCGGCGTTGGCAGCCCGCATAAACGATCCCGCCGTAGTTATCAGCATGACGGCTAGAATAGGGAAGACAAGGCGAATGGCTCCCAGCCAGATATAGCTATGGTTGACCTGGTGCTTTACAAGGTCCGTAGCCGGGTCTTTTGCTTCCGCTTGTGCTTCTTTTTGCGTTTCTGACATCATGGCCTACACGTCCTCTTGAGCCATGCGCGCCAATTCCGCTGCCCTATCGCGCAGAGATTCGGCAACTTCAGCCTCAAGACCAGGGATTGCATGTTCACCCGCAGCCGTAGAAACCGTTACGCTGGCAAGGGCAAAAGCGCGCAGAATCGGCCCTTGGCGCGTGTCGGTGTTTTGCACGCGAATAAACGGAATGATGATGCGCTTGCGCCACACGATACCGCGCGCGATGTCCAGATAATCTTGCGTGAGTTCGTAGCGCCAGCGGGCAAAGCGAATCGGCGGCAGCACAACCAGCCACAGGATAAGCGCCAACACGAACACGACCGCTTCGCCCACAAGCACAATGACGTACCACGGTGCAGGATTGACCACCGACATAATAACGAAGGGCACAAAGCAGCACAAAAACGTGACGGTAATCCACACAGCATCATTGATGCGCCATACATTTTTAACCTTGGGATTCAATTGATTCTTTGGTAATTCTTTCATACACATCCTTTTCGCCTTGCGCTGAGGTGCCCTTATACCAGGCGTGCGCCCACTTCTTTGGCCGCAGCCGCCTTATCGAAATTGCCGCCGGTCGCCTTCGTAAGCGCGCCCATAACGCGTCCCATATCCTTCTTCGTTGCTGCGCCCGTTTCGGCAACAACCTGGTCGATTAAAGCCACCAGGGCATCCCCTGAAACCTGCTGGGGCAGATAGCCTTCCAAAATGGCAACCTGTTCGGTCAACAAATCAGTGCGTTCTTGATTGTTGCCCGCCTTGATTGAGCCTTCAAGCGTTTCGCGCGTTTGCTTGATGGTGCGCTTAAGCATATCATCGACATCTTGATCGGTAACATCACGCCGTTCGTTGACTTCAATGTTTTTGATTTCGCCGTGCACCTGACGCAAGATAGACAAACGAATTTTGTCGTGCGCCCTCATGGCCGTTTTAATTTCTTCATGCAGTTCGGTGTAATTCATCCCAGCCTCTATTCCCCCGCACGCAGCGCGGGATTATGTTTTCGCAGTTATTTTATTGTACCGCAAGAGGGAAAGAAACCCTGACCTTTGTCACCAATCCGCCACCAACGAATCGCAACCCCAGGCACGCGCCCGGGGTTGCAGGTGGAATTCAACAACAACAAAGTCAGGCGGTCTGTGCTGCGTCAGATAGGCGTGAAATGTGCAGGGGCTCACTAATTATGTTCTTTTCGGTCATATTTGTCCTTCCGTTCTTTGCACGCCTATGCTTGCAAAGATAATTTTGCGCGCTTCCCCCTCCTGGAAAAGCACAAACAGCCTTTTCAGGTTAGAAATCGCGCTTTGTATTGCCTACACTCACGGAGGGCGTTTTGCTGCGATATCGCCTATAATTGGGGCAACGAGAACAGGGAGGAACATGATTCAATCAACTATGCGCCTTTATGCGGGGTTTGGCATTGCCTGCCTCTTCGGTGGCCTTTGGGCGGGCGATTCCCTGGCACTTGCCCTTCCCCAGCAGCCCGCGACCGACTTCGACATGCGCATTATCACCTTTGTGTTCTACCTGCTCTTTTTCGGCATCGTCGTGCTTTTTAGCCGACGGGCTCACCGCAATGACCGGCGTTTTATTATGGTTTCCTGCCTGATAGTTCTTGCCCTTTACGGTACCGGCATCGTCTTGCTTTTAAGCGGTGCCCCATCCACCCTGATCATCGGCCTGGTGTTAACCAAAACTTTGGGCGCCCCCTTAAGCGTTGGCCTCATGTGCCTATGCGCGGCTATCAACCGCGACGATTTCCCGCGCGTGGCGCTGTTGGGGCTTTTGTGCGCCTTTGTTCTCAAGGCGTTTTTGTTGTGGACCATCAGCAAAGGGTTCGCTGAACCTTCGGGCATCCTTCTTGTTTCCTGCACACTGGTGGTCGTTTCCTTCTTTGTATGCATTCTTCCCTTCAACTATGCCAATGAAACATTTTTCGGAACACAGCAAACCGAACAAGAAAATCTGCCCCTGGGCTCCATCTTGCGTCCCACCAAACAATTGCTCACTCCCAGCCTGATATTCGGCATGATTGCTGCCAGTATGCTGCTAGGATATCTGCGCAGCGGCATTGCCGGGCAAGATCCCCACGCCTTGCGCTTGGTCGTATTCACCTTGGTCATTATTATCATTTTAGGGTCGCGGCTGCGTGTGAGTATCCCTTGGATTTTCAATGGGGCGGCACTGTTTACGGCTGCAGGATTCCTACTTGGGCCAAGCCTTGCCCTTATCATCTACGATGCGCCCGCCGTGCTGTGCGGCATCGGGTCCACCCTGTTTGAAACGGTGATGCTCACCTTGGTGGTGTGGGTCACCCGCAACGGCAGCGACCCCTTGCGTGGCGCCGCCGGCGGACTACTTGCCGTGATTACCGGCCATTTATGCGGTGCCCTGATGGCGCAAGCATCACTGATGGTTTTCGGCGCACAACTGGCCTTCCAGGAAAGCTCGCTCATCATCGTTTTCCTCTATATCGTCATGCTGGTATTCTTGTTCAGGAACAATTCGCTTCACTTGCCCTTCTTTCCGCAGACTTTCGACGATCTTGAAGATTCTGCGGTCGCCACCCAAGAAGTTTTTGAGAATGCGGAAAATGCCCCTTTGACGCCACCCGAGCAGGCGCCTTCCCCCGCAGATCAGGCGGCACAAACGCGGGAGGAAGAACCCAGCAGCTCACCGTATTGGGAACAGCCCTGCGCCTATGTGGCACAAACCTATCAGCTAACCCCGCGCGAAACCGAAGTGTTAGAACAGCTGGCGCGCGGGCGCGATTTAAGCTTTATGGAAACAAAGTTCATGCTTTCGCGCAACACCATAAAAATGCACGTCAAGCATCTGTATACGAAGCTTGACGTGCATAGCAAACAAGAGGTTATCGATCTGGTGGAAGCCGCTCGCAAAGCGGCGGACGCTTAGCCTGCCTGAGCAATCTCCAAACCATCACGATGGGCACTGCTTGCCTGGTCCAGGCTCACCTGAATCTTGTCTTCAATAGTGATGCCTTCGGCAGCACTTACAACTTCACCGATAACGGCATAGGGAACTTCTGCGGCAATCAGGCGTTCGATCAGGTGCTGCGCCTGAGAGTTTTCAACGCTGACGATGAAGCGCGCCTGCGTTTCGGCAAACAGGCTTGCCACTGCGGGCAAATCGTCATCAAAGGCAACGGCCGCACCCAGCGCGCCGGCGATGCAGCATTCAGCCAAAGCCACCGCGGCACCACCTTCGCTGATGTCGTGGGCACTGGCAAGCACGCCATCGCGCACGGCATCGCGCACCAGCGCGCTCGTATCGCGTTCCAGCTCTAAATCGCACGCGGGGCACGCGCCACGGTTTTCGTCGTAAAATACGTGGATGTATTCGCTGCCACCCAATTCATCAGCGGTTTCGCCAATAAGGAAAATGGTGTCGCCCTCGTGTTTGAACGCGGGGGTAGCGTATTTCGTGTAATCTTCCATCACGCCGACCGTGCCGATTGCGGGCGTGGGATAAATGGCGCTGCCAAAGCTTTCGTTGTAGAAGCTGACGTTGCCAGAAATTACAGGGATGCCGAAATATTTGCAGGCCTGCGCCATACCGTCGATGGCGTGCTCAAAGGTGTAGAACACCTCGGGCTTTTCAGGGTTGCCAAAGTTCAGGCAATCCGTGGCCGCAGCCGGGGTTGCCCCCACGCAGGCCAAATTGCGCACGCTTTCCGCAACGGCGATTTTTGCGCCCTGTTCTGGGTTAAGCCAACAGTAACGCCCATTGCAATCCGTCGTCATCGCAATGCCGCGCTGGCTAATATCGTCGCGCCCGGGCATGCCCACGCGCACCACCGCTGCATCGCCGCCCGGCAGCAAGGCCGTGGAAGCCTGCACCTGATGGTCGTACTGGCGCCACACCCATGCACGCGAGCAGATATTCGGGCTTGCCAGCAGGTCAATCAGGTTGCGCGACCAAGCTGCACGATCGGTCGGAAGCCCCAGGCTGTAGGGGTCAAAGGCGGCGGCTTCATCCAAATAGGCCGGTCGACGGCTTTCAGGATGATACAGCGGCGCATCTTCGGCCAGCTGTTCGGCGGGCATATCGGCCACGATTTGGTGGCCTTCGGGCAAATCAGTATCGCGCACCACGAAACGACCGGTATCGGTAATCTGCCCGATAACCGAACACTTCACGCCCCAGCGCTCGCAGGCTTCGGCCACGTCGGCCACATCTTGCGGCGTCACGACGGCCAACATGCGTTCCTGGCTTTCGGACACCATAATCTCAAAGGGCTTCATCGCCGTTTCGCGCTGCGGCACCTGACGCACATCAATGTCGATGCCCACGCCGCCACGGCTTGCCATTTCGCTGGCCGAACTGGTCAAACCCGCTGCGCCCAAATCGCCCAAGGCCACAAATTTGCCACGTTCAAGCAGCTCAAGGCACACTTCGATCAGCAACTTTTCTTCAAATGGATCGCCCACCTGTACGGCGGGGCGCTTGTTTTCTGCGGCTTCGTCAAATTCTTGGCTGGCCAAAACACTGGCGCCACCGATGCCATCGCGCCCGGTTGAATTGCCGATAAGCACAACGGGGTTGCCCGGTCCGCTGCCCACGGCGCGCGTCAGGTTTTTTTCGCGCATAATACCCAACGAAAACGCGTTGATCAGGCAGTTGCCTTCATAGGCCTTGTCGAAATAAATTTCGCCACCCACGGTGGGTACGCCCAGGCAATTGCCGTAGCCGCCAATGCCCGCCACCGCGCCGTCAAGCAGATAGCGCTGTCGCGGTTTATCAAGCGTGCCGAAACGCAAACTGTTCATGGAAGCAATGGGGCGCGCGCCCATGGTGAAGATGTCGCGGATGATGCCGCCCACACCGGTGGCTGCGCCTTCGTAGGGCTCGATGGCGGAA
Organism: Raoultibacter sp.; assembly: GCA_036655915.1. Taxonomy (GTDB): domain Bacteria; phylum Actinomycetota; class Coriobacteriia; order Coriobacteriales; family Eggerthellaceae; genus JAVWGW01. The sequence continues at coordinate 57,283 of JAVVPE010000002.1, read as the reverse complement.
GGATGGTTGTGGCTTTCCATTTTAAAGGCCACCGCCCAGCCGTCGCCCACCGAAATAACGCCCGCGTTTTCGCCGGGACCCTGCAACACGCATGCGCCTTCGCTAGAAAACTTGCGCAGCTGTTCTTTAGAATGCTTGTAAGAACAGTGTTCGGACCACATAAGCGAGTAAATATAGAGTTCGGTCAAAGAGGGCACGCGACCCTGCGTTTTGACCACGTTTTCGTATTCGTCGGAAGCCAGGCCCAGTTCGCCCGCCACCTGGGCGGCAAGCTGCGGATCAAGCATTTCCACGTTATCGCATACCGGTTTTGCAATATCAGTCATGTCGGTTGCCTTTCGATAGCTTTATTCAAACCGCTGGGCGATGGCCTGGAAAAATGCCTGGCCCTGGGTGGTGCCGGATACGCCATCAACCACGCGTTCGGGGTGCGGCATCAGGCCAAATACGTTGCCTGCAGCGTTGCAAATGCCCGCAATATTTTCAAGCGATCCATTCGGGGCGCTGCCGGGGCGCACCTGCCCATCAGCGTCACAATAACGCAGCACAATCTGGTTGCCCTCTTGCAGGCGGCACAGATCATCGGCGCTGCAGGTATAGTTGCCGTCGTGGTGCGAAATCGGAATGTCAAAGGTGGCGCCCGCGGGGGCATCAAGCCACTGGCACACCGAATCTTGCACCTGCACATGCACCGTCTGACACAAAAACTTCAGCTTCGCATTGCGAATAAGCGCACCGGGAAGCAAGTGTGCTTCGGTTAACACCTGAAAGCCGTTGCAGATGCCGATAACGGGATTGCCCGCTTCGGCGAAGTGCACCACGGCGTTCATGACGGGAGAAAAACGCGCGATAGCCCCACTGCGCAGATAATCGCCGTAGGAAAAACCGCCCGGCAACACGATGGCGTCAAACCCTTCCAAGCTGGATTCTTGATGCCACACGTAAGCGGCCTCGTAGCCCATGTGGGTCAAAGCGTGCACGGCATCCTGTTCGCAATTGGTGCCGGGGAACCTGATAACACCGAATTTCATAAGATCCCCTACTCTTTGATTTCGTAATCTTCGATGACGGGATTAGCCAACAGCTTTTCGCACATTTCTTCAACCTGCGCGCGCGGCACGCTGTCTTCGACTTCGACCTGGATAAACTTGCCGATGCTCACATCGACAATGCCGGTGTAGCCCAGATTGGCCAGCGCCTTTTTAGACGTTTCGCCCGCAGGATCAAAAATACCTTCTTTGTTGGTGACGAAAATATCGTAGCGTTTCATCTACTTCCCCTTTTCTTCGCTCATGGCTGGTTTGGCAGCGGCATCGGCAGCTGGTTTGGCGGCAGCATCGGCCTCCACCGTGCTGTCCACAACTTCTTCGGCCTGTTCACTTGCCGTTTTGTTCTTGCCTCCGGTAATGCGCGACAGGATAGAGCTCTTCTCGCCCTTCTTGGCGGCGGCAGCGGCAGCCCGTGCGGCAGCGGCTTCTTCTTCTTCGGCGGCAAGCTTCTTCGCTTCTGCCTTGGATGCCTTCGTTTTTTTGGATTCCATTTCATTTTGATACGCGCGACGAATCTTGCGGATTTTGCTGAAATCAACATAGAGTGCACCGATAATCATGGCATAGGCCAGCACCAGCGTGACCATGCTGACTGTTTCGGCCGAAGGCAGCAGCGAGCGCAAAGCCCAAGAAGCTGCCGTCATGGCAATGGCACCCACAAGCAGCACCCACCAAATGCGGCGCATGCGCTTGTATTCCGCCGTGGGAGGATTGTAGTACTCGCTTTTTATGCGTCCGTTTGAAGAACCCGCATTGCCCGAGGAACTGCTTTTTTTGCCGTCAGATTTTGCCGGAGCAGCCGCTTTGGAAAACAATCCTTTTTTCTTGGGCGGATGCAACTCTTCCACATGCACGCTGGAAGCAGCCTTGGTTTTCGGTTTGGCGGATGCGGCGCTTTTGCGCGTCTGACCTTTTATTTCGTCACTTTGGTATCGATCGTTCATGGGGTTGCGCTGGGTCATGCTTGTCTCCTTGCGTTGTTGCGTACGGGCGGCCCTTGCGGGCGATTATGCGTGAGCTTTCACGAACGGTTTCCCGGTAATCTTTTCGTAGGCCTGGATATATTTGGCGCTGGTCTTGTCGATGATGTCTTGCGGCAGGCGCGGCGGCGTGCCCTGGCGATCCCAATTGGCATCCAGCCAGTCGCGCACAAATTGCTTGTCGAAGCTGGGCTGGTCGCGCCCTTCGCTGTAATCATCAACCGCCCAAAAGCGAGAAGAATCCGGCGTCAAAACTTCGTCGGCCAAAATAGTGGTGGTGCCCAAACGCCCAAACTCGAACTTTGTATCGGCAATGATGATGCCCTGGGCTGCAGCGTGTTCGCTCGCCTTCGTATACACGGCCAGCGTCAGGTCGCTGATAGTTTTCGCATCGCTTGCGCCAATGAGCTCGGAACAACGCTCAAAGCTAATATTTTCATCGTGATCGCCAATGGCGGCCTTGGTGGAAGGTGTGAAAATGGGCTGGGGAAGTTTGGAAGAATTTTGCAAACCAGCGGGAAGCTGAATGCCGCACACGGTACCCTGCTTGTTGTATTCCTTCAAACCGCTGCCGGCAAGATAGCCGCGCACGATGCATTCAACCGGGTACATTTCAGCCTTTTTCACCAGCATAAAACGCCCGGCAAGATATTGAGCATGGGGCTTGAACTGTTCCGGCAAATCTTCCACGTCGGCCGAAATCAGGTGATTTTCCACCACATCGGACAAAAGGTCGAACCAGAAGCACGAAAGCTGCGTGAGCACCTGACCCTTGTAGGGTATTTCGTCTTCCAAAATAAAGTCGAATGCTGAAATGCGGTCGGTGGCGACTAACAGCAGCTTGTCCCCCAAATCATACAAATCGCGCACTTTTCCCTGAGCATCAGGCTTGATATCGATTCCTGCCATTGCGATTCCTCCTTGGTTATTACCACACAAGCCCCTCGCACCCGCCGAAATGTCGGGTGCGAGGGGTTCATTTACTCATCACTGGGTATTATGAAGCATTTTTGTTCTTGAACTTCATCTTTTCGCGGTTCTTAGCCGTTTCTTCATTATAAAGCGGCACATAGATGGTGAAACAGGCACCTTCATCAAGCTTGCCTTCCACGCGCACCCATCCACCATGGCGATCGACGATTTCTTTGACCACGGCAAGGCCGATGCCCAAACCGCCGCTTGCCCTGTCGCGTCCGGCGTCGGCGCGCCAGAAACGCGAGAACACCATCTTGATATCTTCGGGCGAAAGGCCAATGCCCGTATCTTGCACCATAATGCGCGCCATCAGGTCGCCCTTGGTCACCTTCACCGTGATAACGCCGCCTTCGGGCGTGTAGCGCACCGCATTGGAAATAAGGTTGGCCGTAGCCTGGCGCAGCATATCGGCATCGCCGCACACGAACACATCGTTTTCCCGTTCGTAGCGCAGCGACAGCCCCGAATCGGCCACAAAGGCTTCATGGGTGGCGACGATGCCCGAAATAAGATCGCCGACGTTGATGACTTCCTTGCTCATAGGGGAAGAGCGGTTTTCTAAGCGGGAAAGTTTCAACAACGCTTCCACCAGGCGTCCAAGGCGTTGCACTTCGGAATTGACCGTTTCTAAGCGTTCGGCGTTGGGCTCAAATACGCCATCGACCATCGCTTCGACGGTGGATTGGATGGCCATAAGCGGCGTGCGCAGTTCGTGCGCCACATCGGTGGTAAGGCGGCGTTCAAGCTCACGATCCTTTTCGATGGATTCGGCCATTTCGTCAAAGGTTTCGCCCAGACGCGACACTTCGTCGTCGCCCGTAAGCCCCGTGCGGGCAGAAAGATCGCCCTTCTTGATGTCTTTTGCGGTGCTTGTCATGCGGTTTATAGGGTTGACCAGGCCGCGCGCGAACAAGAAGCCGATGCCCAAGGCCAGCACAATAGCCAGCGCCGCCGCAAAAATCATCGCCTGGTAGGATTGTTCTCGGAACAGCACATCGCCCTTGCTTAACATCAGCTCGGACCCGGGCACCCACATGCGCACGGTGCCCACCACCTTACCTTCCACCACAATGGAAGAAGACACGATATTTGAGCGGTTGGAAGGAGCCAGCGAAACGCCGCCTTCGCCATTGGCCGAACGCGTGTTGTCGTAAAGAATGCTCTCGTTCACACCATCGGTACCCGCCGCCATAACCTGAATGCCCAGGCCAGGGTTGAGGCTTGTGGCCGATTCAGCCGGGGTAAGCACGCCATCACGGCGCAGATCGCCACCGTTGTTGACGTATTTTGTGGCGATGGATGTCGCCACGTTGTCGGCCTGCTTTTGCAGGTTGTCGCGTGTGTAGGCCTGGAAGTGCTGTTCCCACACGAAGGAAAGCACGCCGATAGCCACCAGGGCGGTCATGGCCGCGATCAGGGCAAACGATGCGGTGACGCGCGTGGTATAGGAAAAGTTGAACCAGGCATGCTTGCGCTTCCTGGTTCCTGATGCTTCTCCATATACCTCTGGTTCGGTTTCTTTAGGCTTTTTTGAGCTCACGCAGATCCCCTTCGACTAGGCGCGCGGGTACCCGCATTATTACTGCTGCGGCACCTTCGTGGGATCTTCAAAACGATAGCCCACGCCATGCACCGTGTGAAGCCACTTGGGGCTACGCGGATTGTCGCCGATTTTGGCTCGCAGATTTTTCACGTGAGAATCGATGGTGCGCTCGTAGCCTTCAAAATCGTAGCCCAGCACTTTTTCCACCAGTTCCATACGCGAATACACACGGCCAGGATAGCGAGAAAGCGTGGTAAGCAGCTTGAATTCGCTTGCGGTTAAATCGATTTCTTCACCGTTGACCAGCACTTTGTGGCCAGAAACATCGATGGTAAGCTCGCCAAATTCAAGTACTTCGCGCTGCGGTTCGGAATCGGCATGCACGCGGCGCAGCAGAGCACGCACGCGGGCAACCAGTTCGCGCGGGGAAAAGGGCTTGACCAAATAGTCATCGGCGCCCAGTTCCAGGCCGATAATGCGATCTTCCACTTCGCCTTTGGCCGTTAACATAATGATGGGCACATCGGAATTATCGCGGATGGCGCGGCAGACGCGTTCGCCCGGAACGCGCGGCAACATAAGGTCGAGAATAACCAAATCGAAATGGTGCTTCGAAAATTCCTCAAGCGCTTCTTGACCGTCACCAACGGCGGTGACCCAATAATTTTCACGTTCAAGATAGGCCGCTACCGCATCGCGGATGGCCTTTTCATCTTCAACCAACAAAATCCGTCGTGTTTCATTGCTCATGGAAATCTCCTCAAGCTTGTCGTGTCGTAGCCCGCCCGTATGGGCGAAACTTCGTTGTGCGGACCGCTGTGGGTCTTCGCGTTTGCGCCTATTGTAGCAAGTGAGGGCGAAGTGCTTGAAATTTGAAGGTGAAATGACACAATAAACGCAGCAAAGTAAGCCGCAGGTGGTATAGGCCTGTATGCGGGGGAAACGCGAGTTGTGGAGGCCTCCACAACTTATGTGCCACACGGGCACCTTTGCGGCGGCCAAGCAACCGATTCGCTACAATCATGTGTCCTGCGTGGGGATGATTGCCGCAGGGTGGCGCAATCCCTTACAATCGGTACCCAACAAGAAATTGGCCCTGGAAATACCGGAGGAAGCACCCCTTTGACACAGCGTCGCCCGCCCCATAAGCACACAAGGCCCGTCGCAAAACGCACGGCCACTGCCCATGCGCCAAAGGGCACATCGCAGACGGGCATCCACATCCCCACCAGCAATGGTGAAATTCTACTGACGCGGCGCCACTTTTTGTACGGCGCCTTGGGCGTCGGAGCCCTTGCTGCGGCCGCTGCAGGGGGAAGCGCCCTGCAAAGCGCCGCCGAAAAGCGCGACACCATCACGTATCTTGAAGTGCCCGAACAGGCGGTTTTCTCGCTTGCCGACTGCAGCGAAATACCCCTTGATCAGGCGCTGCAATTAACGGGCAGCTACGAATTCCCTTACGGAACCCTCATCTGGTCCAACAACGACACAAATGCCGCCTGCCTTCTGCCCACCGAAACAGCAAAGCCCCTGGTGCAGGTGGGCATCATCACCCTTGCCAGCGGCGAAGCCACCACGGTGCTGGAAGCCGCCGTGGGGCAGGCCGAAGGCTTTGAGGTTTACGATGTGCGCGCAAGTGAAGCGGGCTTAGTGTGGACCGAAGCCAATATATTGGAAGGTCTATGGCGCATCTACGCCGCGCCGCTTGCGGGCCTTGCGCTGGGTGCGCCCACCTTGCTTGACCAGGGCGATGATCAGTGGGAAGCGCCTTCGATTGCCGCGGTGGGTGCAGCGGCCTTCTGGCAATGCCTTCCCAAGGTGAAGGGCAGGGCTGCCACGGAAAACTCCCTTTTGAAGCGAGCCGATTTTGGCGGCGGACAGGCCAGCGTGCTCTACACGTCTTCGGGGCGCATGTCCACCCCTATCTATCCGCTGGCCGATAGCGTCGTCATCACGCCGCGCGTTGATACAAGCAACGTGTATCACCAGCTCACACGCATAAAAGCCAGCGATGGCAGCACGATGGATGCGCTGGTGCTGCCCCCGGCCATGAAGCCGCTGGAAGCGGGCTATGGCGCAACGGGCTTCACGTTTTCTTTTGAAGGCCGCTACAATTATGGCGACGGTATTGCCAACCTGGGCACCTATGCCCCCCAAACCGCCCACGACCCTAACAACTACCAGGGCCTGCCGTGGTTTCACTTCGACAAGGTGCCCTCAGCGCCCCCGGCGTGGTGCGGCAATTTCTTCATGGTAAAATCGACGCGCGCAGTAAGCGGCGTTGACCTGGCGAATAAGACCTATTTTTCCTGCGGCACCGAAAGCGGTTGTGAAGATTGGGGCGATTACCTGGCCTCGACCGGCACAAACACGCACATCATCACCTTCATGAATATCAACATGACCACCACCGCCGGTGAAGCGAAGAAACTCTGCCGCGTGCGCACCTGGGCTCCTTTGGCCTAGGCGCAGCCAGGTGCAACCAAAACCCCAGGCAAGGGGTGTCCGCCCGGTGATCCAGACATCACCCCCTGCCTGGCCACAAGCCTAAAACGTCAGTTTTTCCAACTTGTCGAACACAACATCTTTGCGTGCCAAAAAATCCCAGGGATCAAAAATGGTGTCGAGTGTTTCTGCTGATAAACGCGCTTCAGGGTCGGCTTCCAGGCGTTCTCTGTAGCTGGGGCCAGCCACAGCATTTTGAATATCTTCCCACACGCTCATCGCGTTGCGCTGCACGATAACATAGGCATCTTCGCGCGAAATACCGGTATCCACCAAGGCCAGCAGCACCTTCGATGAGAAAATGAGGCCACGGCAGCGATTGAGATTTGCTTCCATCTTCGCGGGATAGGTTTGCAAACCATCAAGCATCCACTGCATCTTGCCAAACATATAATCAAGCGTGATGAAGCTATCGGATAGCGCCACGCGTTCGGCGCCGGAATGCGAGATATCACGTTCAAACCACAGCGCCACATCATCAAGGCCCACCTGGGCGTTCGCTTTTACAACGCGCGCCAGGCCGCAGACGCGTTCGGCCGTGATGGGGTTGCGCTTGTGCGGCATGGCCGAAGAACCCTTCTGCCCCTTGGCAAAGGGCTCTTCGGCTTCGATCACGTCGGATTGCTGCAGCAGGCGCACCTGCAGCGCGATGGACTCCAAGGTGGCCGCGCACACGGCCAGCGCCGTAAACACCTGCGCGTGGCGATCGCGCGCCAGCACCTGCGTCGAAAGCGGATCGGGGCTAAGACCCAACTTTTCGCATACATACTGTTCAACGAAGGGGTCGATGCTGGAATACGTGCCCACCGCCCCCGAAATCGCACCCGTTGCCGCCACTTCGCGCGCCTGCTGCAAGCGCGTCTGCGCGCGCTTGAGCGCCCAGGCCCACGAACCGAACTTCATGCCAAAGGTCATGGGTTCTGCGTGGATGCCATGAGTGCGCCCCACGCACAGCACATTTTGGAATTCAAAGGCACGACGCTTGCAGGTTTCGCCCAGGGCCGCCACATCTTCCAAAATAAGGTCGATGGCCTGGGTGATCTGATAGCTTAGCGCGGTATCGCCCAAATCCGAAGAGGTCATGCCGTAGTGCACCCAACGCGAAGGGGGCTCTTCACCTGCGGGTACATCGGCGTCTATATATTCCGCCATGCTGGTGGTAAACGCGATAACATCGTGATTGGTCACCTTTTCGATTTCGTCGATACGCGCAACGGTGAAATTGGCGTGGTCACGAATCCACTGAGCTTCCTGCTTGGTGATGCCTGATTTTCCCAGTTCAGCCTGGGCTTCGCAGGCCAGCACCTCGATTTCCTTCCAGATGGAAAACTTGTTCTGCATTTCCCAGATGGCCCCCATCTTAGGGCGCGTGTAGCGATCGATCATCGGTGTGTCTCCTTGTTCGTAGTTTGGTGGCGGATGGGATTGAATCGCATTGTTGCTGCTGGTGCGATTGGTGCAGAGCTAGAGTGCCTTGAAAACCGCACGCACGCTGTCGAGCATAGAGGAATCCGAAGCGACAATGGCGGTGTTGCCGGGCACCATCATTGTTTGCGAGCTCACCACTTCCACATCATCCTTTGTGGAAATGGCCACGAGCATTGCGCCTTCGGGCATAACAACTTCGTGAGCCAACATGCCTTTCGCGTTGTCGTGGTAGCGCATTTTCGGCACCTTTATTTCGGAAAGAGCCACGTTGCCGTGCGTCAGCGACGACACCACACTGATGGATCCCAGCATGGCTTCCTCTTCGATAAGTTTAGCGATAAGCGTCGTGGAGGAAACGCATTCGATGCCGACCTCACGGAAGATGCGCAGATTTTTGGGACTGTTCACGCGCGCGATACAACGCGGCACATTGAAAACGCGTTGCGCAATTTCGCACGAAACCAGGTTGTCATCATCTTGCCCCGTTGTGGCCACAAACACATCGGCCTTGCGAATACCCGCATCTTCCTGGTAGCGCGAATTGCAGCCGTCGCCACAAATAACCATGTAGCGGCCGCTTAATTCGACAGAAAGGCGGTCGGCGGTTGTCAGGTCTTCTTCGATGATGGCCACATCGTTATCGCTGGCCAGAAGCGTGCTGGCCAGATATTCTCCGATTTTTCCGCCACCGGCGATTACGATATACATAAAGACACCCCTAATCCTGCATATATTTCGAGAACGATGTGATCAAGTCGTGACGCACGCAAGCCAGCACGGTGTCGCCGTGATACAGGATGCTTTCGCTGGTGGGGATAGAACTGGCCGAACCATCGGCCCGCTCAAAGGCTGCGATGCGAATATCGTGCGTGCGTTCAAGATCGGCCACGCGGATCGTTCTTTTTTCCACGGGGTTAAGGTTGAGGGAAAAACGCAACACTTCAAATTCACCAAATGAATCCAAATGGCTGCCGTGCCCTGCCATAATCTTGGAAAATACATCTTCGGCAACCAGCGAGGTGCCGCACACGTAATCAAGCCCCAACTGCATATAGGCGCGTTCGTGGCCGGGATTGTACAAGCGCGCAATAACGTGCGGCACGCCAAAAAGACGGCTGGCAACTTCTGCCACCATCAGGTTCGTGTTGTCCAACTGCGTGACGGCGGCGACAACATCGCACTCTTCAACACCGGCCTTCAGCAGCGTTTCTTCATCGAAGCCAACGCCTTGCAGCGTCGAGCCGTTGAAATCGCGCCCCAGATTGATAAACGCTTCGGCGCGCCGATCGATAACGCATACATTGCTGTCGTTTTCGGAAAGCATGCTGGCCAACTGCGACCCCACGCGTCCGCACCCAACGACGATAACATTGCTCATAAAATTCCTTTCTCACATGCATGAAGTATAGCGCAAGCCCACCCAACTAGCGCCCAAAAATCACCTAAAGATAGTGCTGCTAAACCTTAGAAACGTGCAATTTTGCTATTTCTGAAACCTTAAAAACGTGCAATTTTACCCTGTTGTAAACCTTAGAAATGTGCAAATAGTGCTATACTTCGCTAGGGAAACGATACAACAACCGAAGGGCAAGCGCTATGTTTAACAGAAAAGCATATGACAAGCTTCTCGCATGGAAAAAAACGAGCAAGGGCACAAGTGCAATGCTTGTCGAAGGAGCAAGGCGCGTCGGGAAATCGACCGTCGCTGAAGAGTTTGCGAAAAATGAATATGAATCATACGTGCTTGTTGATTTCACGAAGGTAGCAAAAGAGTTCAAGCAAACACTGCTCGATACAAGAAACGACTTAGATAGTTTCTTTCTCTACTTGTCGGCCATGGCGGGAGTTTCGCTCAAGCGACGCGCCTCACTTGTTATCTTCGATGAAGTGCAGCTATTCCCTCAGGCCAGGGAATTTATCAAACATCTTGTTGCTGATGGTCGCTACGACTATTTGGAAACAGGCTCGCTTATCTCCCTCAAAAGTAATGTCAAAGACATCCTCATTCCTTCTGAAGAAGATTCCCTGCGCATGAACCCAATGGACTTTGAAGAATTTCTTTGGGCGATGCAGGAAAAACCCCTTGCCGACGCAATTCGCCAATCGTTTGATAAACACAAGGCTTTGCCAGAAGAGCTGCATCGCAAAGCGTCCCTTCTCTGGCGCGAATATGTGCTAGTGGGCGGAATGCCTCAAGCCGTGGCGGCTTACGCACCAAAGCGAGATATGGTAGCAGCCGACAGGGCGAAACGCCTCGTTCTTAAGCTCTACCGCGATGACATAGAAAAATACGGTGGCTTTGCAGCGAAGAGAATAAAGGCGGTGTTCGATGCAATCCCTGGCCAGCTTTCAAAACACGAGAAGAAAATCGTGTATACACAGATTGAAAATGGCTCTCGTTCGCGCGATTTCATGACCGCGTTTTCCTGGATGAGGGAAGCGGCAACGGTGAATCTGTGCACTTCAAGCACCGATCCCTCCCTCGGTCTGGCGCTGAGCGCAGATGACGCCAGTGTAAAGTGCTACATGGCCGATACGGGCCTTCTTTCAAGCATGGCATTCTCGGCTGGCGGCACCGCCATTCCCGAAGTGTATCGGCAGGTGTTGCTAGGTGACGTATCGGTAAATGAGGGTATGTTGGCGGAAAATGCTGTCGCACAACAGCTGGTTGCCAGTGGCCATGATTTGTATTTTTACTCGAAACTCTCCCCCGATAAGGCAGAACGGATGGAGATAGATTTCTTGATCGTTTGCCCTTGCCCCAACGCGGCCATGAAACCAAGGATAAGCCCCCTTGAGGTTAAATCGGGCAAGCGTTATTCTACGGTTTCTCTCGACAAGTTCAAGACCAAGTTCAAAAGCCGCGTAGGCCTTGAGTATGTCGTGTCGCCCAAGCAGTACCGAAGCGAACAAGAAAGAGAATTTCTCCCCCTCTACATGTCGTTTTGCCTATAAATGCTAGAGCAAGAAGAACGAGTGCGAGCAATCTGTGTTAGAATCATACCTAAATAAGACCGCAATTACGGTCTTTGCTAGGGAGGAGTTTTTTATGCCGGCAATCTATCCTTCGACAGCTTTGAAAAACCAGCAGCGCGAAATCAAGGCGATAGCCGACCGAGAAATCGTGCACATCACCGAAAACGGTCGTGGCAAGTATGCTTTCGTATCCGAAAAGGTGCTTAAGCGCGAAATTGACAACGCAGTAGAAGCTGCCCTCTATGAAGCGAGGATGGCCGATGCCCTGCGTCAATCCCGCTCAGATTTTGCCCAAGGGCGCAGCTATACTTCGCGCGCTGATCTTGTGGCAGCCGTTGCCGAAAAGCGCGCGGCGCATGCCTAAATTGGAGTATTCCTATCGCTTTGCCGACGACTTAGCCCGCGTCACGTCTGCCCAGGTGGAAAAGCGCATCTATGAAAACCTGGACAACATTGAAGCCTTCGGCGCTTTTGGCAGCAGCAATGTGCCAGACTCCATCAAGCAAAGATTTGGGGATGCAGTACGCAAGGTGGCCACAAACCCCTTCGATCTTGTCTACACCTATGAACTCGATACCGACACCGCGCATATCGAAGCCCTCATTTTGCAGCGAACAGCCAGCTAAGAGGAGTTATAGCCCCTAGATCACCCAAAGATAGTGCTGCTAAACCTTAGAAACGTGCAAATGAAGTTTCACTAAAAGCTACAATAATCGCTACTTTACTATTGCTGTAACTCTATGCTTTCGCTAATATATTACCTATCATATTATTTTCAACGCTAGAGGAGTATCGATGGATAGAATCCAAGGACTGGCATTGACCCGTAAATTGCTGGACAAAAACCTCGCTTCTCTCAAAAATCTCCCTTTTCTTGGCGTGCCAGAAGAGGGCTGGATTCGCACGATTAGACAGTCTTTAGGCATGAGTGCCCAACAGCTTGGTGCCCGTATAGCACCCGGTGCTGCCCGCGCTAAAAATGGCAACCAGCATCTCGGTATTACCGAAACCTCCGTGCGCTCAATGGAGCGAGGAGAAGTTTCTGGGGGCATTACGCTTTCTTCCCTTGCCCGTGCTGCTGAAGCGCTTGATTGCCAGCTTGTCTATGCCTTTGTTCCCCATACCAGCCTTGAAGAAACCTTTGAGCGCCAAGTGGACAAAGTAGTCGGAACAATCGCCGCACAAACCGATACGACCATGGCGCTCGAAGACCAACAATCAGAAGACTTTCTCGATAGAGAACAGGCAAAACAAAGCTTACTGCGCCACTATTCTCTCTGGAGCAGATAATGACGTCCGACACCTTGCCTATCGGTGCCACGCCCCTTGACGACCAAGACTACAAAGGCCTTAAAATTAAAGGAGTTATGACGCGCGAAGACCTAAACTGGGTCGAGTCGGGCAACATAGCACAGGCCAAGCTGTATTTCAAAACACACCAGAAACGCTATTGCGACCTTGCCTACCTCTTAAGCGACACCTGCGTGCGTGATGTCCATCGGCGTATGTTTGGCGATGTCTGGTCATGGGCAGGAACATATCGCACACACGACACCAGTATTGGAATCTTTTTCGAGCGGATAAGTGTCGAGGTAAGAAATCTGCTTGAAGATGCGAAGGTGAGGGCGCGCTATCTTAACGAAAGCGACGATGCAATCGAATCGTTTGCCATCTGGTTTCATTGGAGACTTGTATGCATCCACCCCTTCCCTAACGGCAATGGTCGTCAAACGCGTCAGATGGCCGACCTTATTTTGGCTTCATTTGGACATCCTCCGTTTTCCTGGAGTGATGAAGCCCTTATCCGTGAAGGGTCGGTGCGTAGTGACTACATCGCAGCTTTAGAATATGCGGGAGCATATGACACCTACGGCAACCTCGCACCCCTACTTAGCTTCGCGAGAAGATAGTTCTGCGGCACAGCCAAAAGAAAAGACCACCTTGGAAGATGGCCTGCTTGCGGCTTATGCGCGACTTGCGCGATTAGTCTACTTCGTGTTGGCATTCGTAGCAGTGCTTGAAGGTTACTTTGCGAAACATCAATTCGTGATTCACATTTACCCACTTTTTCAAGCAAAAGGAAAAGGTGCGATCAGGGCAATACGCAAGCATGGAACATCTGCGCGCTTCACGTTCGAGCGTTTTGTCATCGGGGAAGGTGTCGAGCTTGTAGGGGTTGCTCATTTTTTACCGCCGTTCTTGAAGGTGTTGTATGTGCCAAAAACCTGCTTTGAAACGCCTGTGATGAAGTTTTTCGCTGACTTAAAACAGACCCTGATTTCAAGCTTTTGTAGGCACCAGATACCTTGCTAATTCCTTCAAATAGTATAGCATTTTTCCCTCTATTTTTATAGATATACTCCCTGAAAATTTTGCCCATTTCTTTATATTTTTCCTGTTCAAAGCCAGTGTACGACCCTCTCTATGCAACTCTTAGCTTGGCAGCTTTGTCGTTCTTGCTAGGAGCCTACGCGTCGTGGCGTTTTAAGCTTTTCGGCTAAAGGTTACGCGGGAATCTCATATTCAAAACCCAGGGCATAAAGGATTGGTCACGTGTGCGCTTTGGAAGAATAATCCACGTGGCTTCCCCCCCATTATTATTGATTTTCACCACTTAATTGACTATAATGCAATTTTGAGGTGAAAATAGATGATTCAAACTCATGCTATGCTGCTAGAACAGTTATCAGACTACCGTGCGCCTGCGAACAAGCTTGCCCGCATGGTCAAGGCTGGGCAGATTTTTCCCCTTGTCAAAGGCCTTTACGAAACCGACCGGGCGACATCGCCCTATCTTTTAGCGGGCAGTATCTACGGGCCATCGTACATCTCGTTCCAATTTGCGCTGAGTTGGCATGGGCTCATTCCCGAGCGCGTGTCGGCCATCACCTGCGCGACATTTGAAAAGAAAAAGAAAAAGGAATATGAAACACCGTTTGGCCGCTTCACCTACCGCGATGTGCCAACCGCCGCCTTCCCCTTGGGTATAGACGTTTGCAAAGAGGGCGATTATTCCTTCCGCATGGCCTGCCCCGAAAAGGCCTTGTGCGACCAGCTCTACACATTACCGCCTGTGACTAGCCAACGAGCGTTGCTGCCTTTGATTTTCGACCACCTGCGCATTGACAAAAGCGACTTCGAAAAACTCGATGCCCAAAAAATCCACTCTTTTAAAAACAAGTACCGCTGCACAAACGTCAAACTGCTTGACCAGTGTCTGAGGAGGCTCCCATGAGCGCACCCTTCGAAACCATGATACGGGCACAGAGTGCCAAAACGCTGAACGACCAAAAAAACGCCGTCAAAGAAGTTATGCAAGAAATTGTACTATGTGGTCTATCGCGTGCAGGATTTTTTGATTATGCAGCCTTTTACGGCGGAACAGCCTTACGAATATTCTACGGCTTGGATCGCTTTTCGGAAGACCTTGACTTCTCGCTCACGGTGCCCAATCAGTCGTTTGAGCTCGCCACATTCTTTCCTGTGCTTGAAAAAGAAGTGCGCTCTTTTGGCCTTAACATGACAATTGAGAAGAAAGAGAAGACCAACGATTCCGCCATTTGTTCGGCTTTCCTCAAAGCGAATACGCTTGAGCATATGCTGCTTTTCTATGCAGAAGACGCGGTAGTAAGCAGCGTCTCACGTGAAGAAAAAATAAAGATAAAATTTGAAATCGATACACATCCCGCTCAAGGCGCAACCTTTAAGCGTCACTACAGACTACTGCCCGCACCCTACGAGATTAACCTCTATGATCAGGCATCGCTTTTTGCGGGGAAAATCCACGCCGTATTATGCCGGGGATGGAAAAATCGCGTAAAGGGGCGCGACCTCTACGACTATGTATTCTATCTTTCCCGCAGCACAAGCGTAAATGTAGCACATCTAAGCGCAAAGCTTGTACAAACCAAGTTTATTGAAGAGGGAACAGCGCTGGGAATAAACGACGTACAAGACATGCTGTGCCAAAGATTCAATGCGATTGACTACGAAGACGCCAAGCGCGACGTCGCACCCTTCCTTAACGACACAGCCTCCCTACGCCTGTGGAGCGCAGATTTCTTCCAACAAATCACGCAAGGCCTAAAAGCCAGATAGCCGCCACAGGTTGAATCAACAACGACAATGTCAGGCACGTCCTGGCGGAGCAGATAATCGTGAAAGACAGAGCTGCTTGAAGTAAGCGTACTCCCTGTACGCGCACGAAAGCCGCGAAAGGCTTGAACGGTTATATGCCCACCAGGGCGCGCCGTCAGGTTGTACTACAGGAAGTCGGAGCCGACCACAACCAAAAAATCCCCCGTAAACGCAAAGCTGCCGTCGTTTACCTGCGCTTTTCCTATACCCAAAGCCGTGGCGATTTCTTTGGCTTCGTTAGCTTGATGGCTGGAATTGTACACAACGATAGTCTGCGTGTAGTCAAAGCCGTCGGCGTTGCCGGTTTCGACGGTGTAGCCCTGGGGCGTCAACTTGGCTGCCGCCGCCGCAGCCACACCATCGGCGCCGCTGCCATTTTTCACAATAACACTGCCCGTCTTCTTGGCTCCTGCTGTTTGCCCACTTGATCCACCTGCAGGCGAAGCCGTACCCGCCTTGCCGTCGCCCGTATTGGCCAACACTGTGCCCGAAAGCGTATCCACTTCATCTTCGGTCGTGGGCGGCAGACCCTCATTGACACGCTTCATCATCGCTTGCCAGGCGGCCGTATTACAGTATTCATACCATCCGTCACCTTCGATATATTCTGAAGTTGTCGGTTCCATGGCGGAATAAATGTCTTTGGACGTATCAAGCCCCCGCAAGGCCTGAGCCAGCGCCACCACATCAGTCACTTCCAAATCGGTGGTCATGTACTGGGAAAATGCCGAAACGGTGTTGGCCATAGTGGCCAAATCGGCACTGAGAATCTTCTTCGCAATAGCCCCAATAACCAGGCGTTGGTTGGCGGCGCGATACACGTCGCCATCGCCGTATTCGTCGTAGGCATGCCGGGCGCGGCACAAAATGAGCGCCTGGTCACCATTGAGTGTCTGCATGCCAGCCGACACATGACCCCCCGCATCCGCATCATCAATTTCCATCGGCACATCGACCTCGATGCCCCCTAAGGCATCAACGATATCTTTGAAGCCGTTGAAGTTGATTTCTGCATAATGGGAAATGGGCACGCCTGCCAGCTTGGAAACCGTTTCAACCGTATAGGCCGGCCCACCGATAGAATAGGCGGCATTGAGCTTTTGCTTGCCGTTTTTGCCCATGTCAATAAGGGTATCCCGATGCAGGGAAACCAGCGTGACTTTTTTGCTTACCGGGTCGATGCGAGCCAGCATCAGGGAATCAGAACGGTAAGATTCGCCAAAATCGCCCGACGCCTCGCGTTCGTTCGATTTATCGGTGCCCATAAGCACCATGTAAAACGGCTCTTTTGTAATCTCGGATTTTACCAGCACATCTTTTAAGTCGTCAGAAAGGCCTTCATGCAGGTTGTTTGAAATGCCATTATAGTAGGCGAAGGCGGCACCAACCGAACCCAGCACCACCGCAAGCAGCACCGCTGCGACAATAAGCACGATGCGCGTACGCTTTTTTCTCTTCTGCTGCTGACGCTGCTGGGCATATTGAGCCGAAGAAGCGCGACGCGAATAGCGTTCGTCTTCAGCGTTTGCGCCGCGCGACGTATCCTCGATGCGAGAGCGGCCGTAGCCGGGGTCGGTTAATCGAGGCCGCGTGGGACGTGATTGCGTGTTGCGATTTTTCTCATCCATAAGCGCTATTGTGCCTGAAATGCTGCCCCCGACACAAGCCACCGGCTGTTTTTCTTGTAAAACACCACTAAATCACCCGGGCTAGGCTGCGGCGAAATGTGCGCCACCCCACAGATGGCAGGCGGGCGCTTGTGACGAAGCGGAATCATCCAAGCTGTATGCTAGCAATGCTCGCAGACAAAGGCATTGGCGGCAGCTTCCACGGAATCATCGAGGGCAGCCAGGGTTACGGGAGATCCCTGACGCTTTTCAAGCGCGCATTTCAGCAGGTAGTCAGCCACTTCTGGGTTTTTCCCTAGCAGCGGTCCGTGAAGATACGACCCGATAAGATTACGGTAGAGCACGCCGTCGCAGCCGCTTTCGTCGTTGTTACCATGGCCTGTTTTGGAAACGACTTTACCGAAAGGCAGCATGCCAGCGCCCAACACCGTGCGTCCTGCGTGGTTTTCGTAGCCCACCACCGGGCTTTTGCACACCGTGGTTTCCACTACGATATTGTCGATCAAGCGATCGGCGCCCCCCGGACGGGTAGCCATGTCGATGATACCCAGACCTTCCACGCTTTCGCTGCCCAAAAGCCACTCGGTGCCCAACAGTTGGTAGCCACCGCAAATGGCCAACAGCACGCCATCATCTTCCACATAGGCACGCAAATCTTCCTTCATGCGCAAAAGCTCTTCGGCGGCAAGGCGTTGTTCGCGGTCGGGGCCGCCCCCCAAAAACACGATGTCAACCTGCGAAAAATCAATGTGTTCGCCGTGGCGCACCATGACAACCTCAACGGGAATAGCACGCCATTCGCAGCGTTTACGCAGGCAAGTGACATTGCCGCCATCGCCGTAGAGGTTGAGCAAATCGGGAAACAGGTAGGCAATTTTGAGCGTTTGCGTCGGCTGCGTTAGTTGCGTCGCTTGCATCGCTTAATCCTCCTTTACGGCGGGCGCCGTCATCTGCGTCAATTCAGCATGCACGGGTGGCAACGCCGTATAGTTTGCAATCAGGTACACGCTGCGCGCGCTGGGCGTTTCAGAAATGTGGGCAAACACGTCGGCGGCGCCCTCGACCAAAACCGAAGTGATCCCTGCATATTTCAGCCGCACCTGAACATCGTTTTTTCGCAGGCCACCCGCAAAAACCATGACGTCGGGCTGTGCGGCCAGCTCTTCAAAATCAACATCCCACAACCAGGAAACATCGTGGCCGTCGCCCTCTTTATCGTTCACAAAAAAGGCAACCGCACACGGCGCATCATCTTGAATAATCAGTTTCATGTTCTGGTTGAATCCGGTGGGATTTTTTGCCAAGTTCAGCAAAACCGAGCGGCCGGCCACCACAAAATCTTGCAAGCGCCCGTTTTGCGGATCGTAGGCATCAACCGCTTTTTGGAAGTTTTCGCACGAACACCCGGCAAGATGCGCCGCAGTAAACGTAGCCAACAGGTTATATACCATGTAAGCACCGCTGTAGCGCGACTGAATGGCAGCCACTTTGTGCGGCTTTTCGGCAATAGTCGTTTCCACTGCGAAGGCAAGCCCCTCTTTGCCCACACGCACATCCCGTGCGGCAAAATCGAGCTGCGCCCGCTTGAACCCGCAGGTGGGGCAAGCAAAATCCCCCAGCTGACCGTACTGGCGATAGGTATAGCCCAGCATGCTCGCGCACATCTGGCACATCTGGGCATCGGCCACCGTGTTTTGCTCCAGGTGCAAATCTTCCCCAATACCAAAGGCGATGGTTTTATTGGGCGCCTTCAGGGCAATAGCGGCGCACAGCGGATCATCGGCGTTATAGACCAGCACCGTTTCAGGCGACGCTGCCAAGGCCCCGATGATGCTTTCCTGAATGCGGTCGATTTCGCCACAGCGATCAAGCTGATCGCGAAACAGGTTAAGCAACACCAGATAGCGGGAACGCAGCTGCGGCAAAATTTTGGCCAGCCACAATTCGTCGCTTTCAAACACGCCCCAGTCGGCTGCAGTGCCATGCAAAAGCGCGCTTGCCACACCCGAATCCAAGTTGGCACCGGTGCGGTTACAAATGACTGCTTCACCTGCGGTTTCCAAAGCATCCGCCAACAGATTACACGTGGTTGTTTTGCCGTTTGTGCCACACACGACAAGGGATCCCTTCCGCAACTTAGGTGCCAGATCGGCGATTATGCGCGGGTCAACATAAAGCGCAATCTTTCCGGGGAAATTCGCCGCTGGGCGATGAAACACGTTTTTCAGCACCCACGTGCTTGCAGCGCTGATGCCTTCAGCACACACCTTTCGAACACCCATTGCACTTCCCTTCACGCTTTCCCAGCCGACCCGACACAAGATTTTATCCAGTATACCCGTTGCGCGACGCCCTCTTATAAAGGACACTAGGCTTTCATACAGATTTCAGGTAGAATGATGACCTGAAAAGACAGATATGGAAAATGTCCGTCTCTTTTTTCGGCACATAAAATAGCTGCTATATTAGTAGGATGCGCCACGCACAAAGCGAACCCGGAGACTCTGTGACGAAACCCTATACACATAACGATCGCACACCCCCCTCGGGTACAACGCGCAATCGCCGTGAAACGCCCACGCGCCCGCAGGGGGAAAATCCCTATGCGCGGGATCGCTATACCACACAAGGTCCATCATCCCAGCGCGCAACCACCCGCATCGCGCGCGGTGCGCAACCCCGCACCCACTACAACGCGCGCGAGGAAGCGGCTCGCCAAACAGCGCAAAACCGCCCGCCGCAAAGTCACCCCCGCAACGAATCTGCCGCTTACCGCGATAGCAACCGTTACCGCAACCGCAATAACCCGGCTCCCAAAAAACACCGCTCTTTTGTAAAGCCGCTGCTAGTGGTAGGTGTTGCTGCTGTTTGCGCCTTCGGCTTGTGGGGCTTCGTACAAGCTCAGCCCATCACCGTAACCGTCAACGGGCTTGAGCATCAATTGGGTGGTGAAAAAAACTTGGACACCGTGTTTGCGGAAAGCTTCGCGTCGCCCAAGCCCGGCAACCTTATCGCCGTTGATGATTCGCTGCTTGAAGAAGGTTCAGGTCACCCGTTTTCGGCAACCGTCAACGGAGAAGCTGTTAGCGATAGCAAAAAGCCTTTGCCCCAGGGTGCCATCATTGAAATCACCGACGGCGACAACATGACCGAAGAGGCCACCAGCGCCGAAGAAGTCATCCCCACCCAAGCCATTGAGCAGGGCGTCGGAGCAATTCACCGGGTGACACAGCTGGGCCAAAACGGCACGCGGTCGACCCTAACCGGCAAGATGTCGGGCAAAACCGTCACGAAAGACACCGCCCAAATGCAGCCGCGCATCTATGAAAAATATGCCGTCGACACCCAGGGCGACAAAGTGGTGGCGCTCACCTTTGATGATGGTCCTTGGCCAGGCTCAACCGAAGGCATACTCGATGTGCTCAAGCAAAACAATGCCAAGGCGACATTTTTCACCGTAGGCGAACGCATCGAAGGCGAAGGCGTCAAGCTGGTCAAGCGCGCCTTTGATGAAGGCCACCAGGTGTGCACGCATTCGTTTGATCACGCGCGCGGGTCGGGCCAAGGTGTAAACATGAGCTATATGACCCCCGAAGAACAGGTGGCCGAAGTGGCCAAAGGTCAAGAAGTTATCGCCAATGCCACAGGCGCAGAAGCGAACAAAGTATTTCGCGCACCCGGCGGAAATTTCCCCCTTAGCGTATGGCAAACCATAGAACCCCAGATAACTGCCGAAATTGGCTGGAATATCGACTCGGGCGACTGGCGGCAACCGGGTGTTGAACGCGTGACAAGCGCCCTTACCAACGTGTCGCCCGGCGACGTGATTTTGTGCCACGACGGCGGCGGCGATCGCAGCCAAACGCTCGCAGCACTTAAAACCGCGCTGCCCACATTGACCGAACAAGGCTACCGCTTCATCACCATCGACGAACTGATGGAATACCCCGCCAAGCCGGTTGCTTAGGATTTCTTCCTCACGGGGGCTTCGGCAATGGTAGAATAACCCGTGCGCGTATGCGCTTGTCTGCAGTGCCTCCGTAGCTCAGGGGATAGAGCAATGGTTTCCTAAACCATGTGCCGGCCGTTCGAATCGGCTCGGGGGCACCACTTAACCATGAACGAAAGGCTTTCCTGTGGAATCGGTTTTTGGCGCCATCAACACTTTTTTAGTAGCAATCGATGATTTTATCTGGGGCATTCCCCTTATCGCTTTGATTTTATGCGGCGGCATTTTGCTGACCGTGCGCCTGCGTGGTATGCAGTTTAGCCAGCTGCCGCGTGCGCTGCGCTATATGCTGAAAAATGAAAAGGACGGCACGGGCGAAGTGACCAGTTTCGCTGCGCTGTGCACGGCGCTTTCGGCCACCATCGGCACGGGAAACATTGTGGGCGTGGCAACCGCCGTGTGTGCGGGCGGCCCGGGCGCCCTGTTTTGGATGTGGTTGGCGGCGCTGTTTGGCATGGCTACCAAGTATTCTGAAGGCCTGTTGGCGGTAAAATATCGCAGTTTGAATAAAGAAACCGGCCACGTTTTGGGCGGACCGTTTTACTACATCGAGCGCGGCATGGGCATAAAGTGGCGCTGGCTTGCCAAGGTGTTTGCCTTTTTCGGCATGTGCGTGGGGCTGTTTGGCATCGGCACGTTTACGCAGGTAAATTCCATTTCGGGCGCCATCACCGGCTTTTTCGACCCCGACAAAGCTGCCACCGTTTCGCTTCTGGGCATGGATTATTCCCTGGCCACTGTCATCGGCAGCCTGGTGCTAGCTGTTACCGTTGGCCTGGTGGTTATCGGCGGGCTCAAGCGCATCGCAAGCGTTTCTGAGCGCATCATCCCCTTGATGGTCGTGCTTTACGTGGGCTTTTCGCTCATGCTTATCTTCTTCAACCTAGACAAGTTGCCCGGCGCCTTTGCCACCATTTTCCAAAGCGCCTTTGGCCTGCAGGCAGTTGCGGGCGGTGCGCTGGGAGCTATCATGATTGCCATGCAGAAAGGTATCGCCCGCGGCATCTTTTCCAACGAAGCCGGCCTGGGATCAGCCCCTATCGCCGCGGCGGCCGCTCAAACAAAAGAACCGGTGCGCCAGGGTCTTGTTTCTATGACGGGCACCTTTTTGGACACCATCGTCGTGTGTTCGATGACCGGCCTGGCGTTGGTTATGACGGGTGCCTATCTGACGCCCGGGCTGGAAGGTGCCGCCATCACCACCGCAGCCTTCCAAGCAGGGCTGCCCTTCATCCCCGCCGATATTGTGGCGTTTATTTTAATGCTGTGCCTGGTGCTGTTTGGCTTTACCACCATTTTGGGCTGGGATTATTACGGCGAACGCTGCCTGGAATACTTCAGCAACGGTAATATGAAAAGCGTGCAGGTTTACCGCTGGCTCTACATTGCCGCCGTGTTCATCGGGCCATATATGACCGTGGCCGCCGTGTGGACCATCGCCGACATCTTCAACGGCCTTATGGCCATTCCCAATATGATTGCACTTATTGCGCTTTCGGGCGTGGTTGTGCAGGAAACGCGCGACTACTTCGCACGCCTGCGTGCCGCCGATGGCAACGAAGAAGCCATGGACCCACGCCTGCCCGGAGACGACTGGGACACCCCGCCCATCGACGCATTGGATAAGCGCTAGGCCTTACAGGGCGTCAGCGACTTTTCTGGCGGCTGCCGTGATGGACAGGTCGTCCACGTCGATAGTGATTTCGGCAAATTTTTCGTAGAGGGGGCGGCGTTCGTCGTAGAGGTCTTGCAGGCTCATGCCGATGCCCTCTTTCATGACCACGCCGCGCTGCTGTAAGTCGCTCAAGCGTTGCACCAGCTGCTTGTACGATATTTTCAGGTACACCACCGTGCCGATTTCGGTCAAATGCGCCATGGCGGCGTCGGAATACACGGCGGACCCGCCCGTGGCGACGATGCTGTGTTCCGCCTGCAAATCGCACAGGATATTGTTTTCCACTTCGATGAAGCCCTCAGGACCGCAGGCATCAATCAACTTTTGCAGCGTCTTGTCGCACTGGTTTTGAATGACCAGGTCGGCATCGATAAAGTTGTAGTTAAGAATCTTCGCCAGCACGATACCCAGCGTGGATTTGCCCGCACCGGGCATGCCTATGAGGATGATGTTACCTTTTTGCGATGCCATGGAACCTCCTTCAACGGAAATGTTTCGCTGACCACTATAGCAACAAAAATCAGTAGGAAACCAAAAATGAGTTGAAGGCTCAATTCTTCACCATAAAGCATCACGGAAAACGCCACGCCAAACACCGATTCCAGGCTAAGGAAAAGCGCGCCCTGCGCCGGCGGCACGTGAGCCAAGCCGACGTTTTGGAACACCAGCGCCACACAGGATGCCAAGAGTACGATGTAGGCCATGTCCCAGAAAAAATCGAGCGTGAACGCCGAAGCCGCCGGCCACACTTCAAAGCTTGCGCCCATGAGCATGCCGCAGGCGCCGCCCACCAAAAACTGATACACCGTCATAACCAAGATGTCGTTTTTTTGGGAAAGCTTCGACACATACACGATGTGAATGGCAAAGAAGATGGCGCTAACCAGCGTCATAAAATCGCCGAACCCTATGGCCAGCGACCCTTGCAGCGACACCAAACCAATGCCGCCGATGCACAGCGCCGCCGCGATTACGTTGTAAACGCTGGGCCGCTTGCGCATAATGAGCCAGAAAAAGAAGGGCACTAACACGCAATACGTTGCCGTTAAAAACGCGTTTTTCCCGGGCGTTGTATCGGCCAGCCCAATCGTTTGCACCCAAAAACCCAGAAACAAAAACACGCCCAAGGTAGCGCCCGCCGCCAAATGCTGCTTATTAAAATGGGCGCGCAGCCGCTTTTGAAACACAAGCGCCAAAATAACACCCGTGGCTAAAAACCGCACGCCAATCAGATAAGCCGGAGGCATAATACCCACGGCATCCTTCATAGTGATAAAGCTTAAACCCCAGATGGCCGCCGCACTAAGCAGCATGACCTTATACACCCATGCGGGAATTTCAGCAAATATGTGTGTCCGCGCAGCCATAGCCACTCAGTATAAAGCAGCCCCCCACCGCCGAAAACCCCCCACCGCAGCACAAACACACAACCCCCGCCCGCCCGCGCGCAGCGCCGGTCACGCGCGCCCGCAGGTTGAGCAACGATGACAGAGGCAGGCACGTCCTGGCGGAGCAGATAAGCGTGAAAGACCGAGGAGCTTGAAGTAAGCGTACTCCCTGTACGCGCACGAAAGCAACGAGAGGCTTGAACGGTTATATGCCCACCAGGGCGCGCCGTCAGGTTGAAGCAACAACGGCAACGACAGGCGGTCTGTGGTGAGTCAGATAGGCGTGAAAGACCGAGCTGCTTGAAGTAAGCGTACTCACGTACGCGCACGAAAGCCGCGAAAGGCTTGAACGCCTAGCTGGCCGCCACAGCCCGCCGTCAGGTTGGTTACCGGGCGCCGCCGCCGCCGCCGAAACCACCACCGCCGCCCATGGAAAAGCCGCCACCCATGCCGCCGCCGCTGCTGAAGTTGTCCTGCGCCGCAGAAAGCGCCGCCGCAGCCGTGGAGGCCGTGCTTTCCATGGCCGACCCCAGAAAATCACTGGCTGCCGGCATGACCGATCCACTGGCGCCGTAAGCCGGGCTATACCAGAACCACCAGGGCACATAGGTAACACTGCTTGCCATGGTGCCGTCGGCTTCAAAAATTTCAGGCACCGTATTTTTAAGATTCTTGATAGCTTGGTCGGCAACGCCAAACAAATAGGCGTACACCATGAATTCGCCCCACACTTTCACATCGGTTGGCGGGCGTTCATCCAGGCTTGAAAAATCCTTCAACCAGTCGCGTAGCGCTTCGCAACGCGCGTTTAGATCGACACCGCCTTGGCTTCTGCGTGGCATAAAGTTGGATAGCACAAACACGATAACCGCCACGGGCGCAGCAAAAATAAGCGGGAGGAAATTGCCCATGAAGAAGAAAGCACCCACGCCGCACACCAGCAAAACTGCCGCCACAATCGCCATGGTAAGCTGTAGTTTTTGCCCCTTCGCTTCGAAGAAATCATCCTTCATAATAGCCGCGGAAAGCGCGCCTTGCCACGCACTCATGGCTTCCAAAAATGCTTCGGGGTTATCTTTGCCGTATTCTTTGATCGACCCCATCCACAGCGATTCGCCATCGCTTGAAATGGTGCCAAACAGCAGCTCCATCGCCTGCACATCAAGGGGACTTTGAAGCGCATTGGCCACAGAAGCCACGCGTGTCAGGGAATAATCATCCACCGTTTTTGTGGTGCCAAACGCCTTTTTCACCTGGTAGCTGCCCTGGTTGATCTGTAGGGCACCCACATGCGACAGATGCATGATCGTCGCCACAAAATCATCCTGGCTTTCCTTATCCCAGCGCCACAGCCGGCCCATTTCGGCCGGGTGATGCGCGGGCGAAGGCACATCGCGCCAATACGGATTGCTAAAGGTCGGCTTGTGTTCCCTGCCATGACGCGCAAACATAAGCAGCGCCCACACCAGCACCAAAACCGCAATAATGCCGCAGGCAATCACGAAGACAAGCGAGGTAGTGCGTTGCTGATTTGCCTGGTCAGCCCAGTTTTTTTCATCTGCAAGCACCTGATCAAGATGCATTTCGTCCTGATGCAGCGCCTTGGTTTTCGCTGGGATATTCGTCAGCCAGGCCACGGGGAAAACCGCACGCGCTTCGGCGTACTGCCCCGCATTTACCTGCGCCACCTGATAGGAAAGCACACCATCGGTGCCCACGGCGATCTTGCCATCAAGCGGTCCGTGCCCCCAGGCGCGCACATTTTCGCCCGGCGTTACCACCGTGTTCACCGGCACGGGCAAACTGACCGTCATCGCAACATTGTGGGAAGCTTCTTCCCAGGCCGTGCCCACATATTGCCAGTACAATTCCCCCACATCTTTGTAGGCGCCGATGGCGTTTGTGACGGTGTAATCGATGGTGATAACGCGCGAGGCGTCCGATACATTAAAAAAGACGTAGGTGGTGTTTTTGGGCGCATCGACCGAATAGCTATCAAAACCAGGGCCGCCCGCATCGCGCCACTTAAGGTCAAAGGAGGTTTCTTTCAGGGCAACAGGGGCTGCCGCCTGCCCCGCCGCAGCCAAAGCCGGGTCGGATACCTGAACCGAATTTACCTTGAGTTCGCCCCCGAAAGGCGGGTTGACCACAAACCATACCGCCGTAAAATCACCTTTGAATTCAAAGGTGCGCTGTTCGGTTACGTGCAGCGACCCGTCCGTATTCACCTGCGCCGCAATATCCACCTGCGACATGTCGTAACTTTTGGCATAGGCCGCCCCGGGTTGCACCGCAAGCGCCACAATGCTTACGCACAGACACACCACAAACAAGAAAAATGCCTGCCGCATACGGGAATGGTGGGGTAAAAACCCCTGAAATACTCGATGTTCACCACGCATTTGCGGATGCCCTATGTTTTGCACGGTTGTCCTCCTTGCAAGATGGTCTTTATCACGGTATCATTGCAAACCGCACTTATTTTTACGGAGAGCTGACCGAGCGGCCGAAGGTGCTCGCCTGCTAAGCGAGTATACGCCACAAGCGTATCTGGGGTTCAAATCCCCAGCTCTCCGCCACGTAATCCCCAAGCCCCCTTACGGGGGCTTTTTCTTTGCCCAAAATGTTAGAACTGCACCTGAGGTGCCACTTCGGCACCCGCTTGCGCATCGAAGCTTTCACGCGGCTTAAAGCCCATCATGCCCGCAAACAACACGGCAGGAAACGTTTGGATGGCGGTGTTGAACTTCATCACCGTATCGTTGAAGCTTTGGCGCATGTAGGAAATTTTGTCTTCGGTGTTGGCCAATTCCGTTTGCAACTGCTGGAAATTTTGGCTTGCCTTCAAATCGGGGTAAGCTTCAGAAACCGCAAAAAGGCTTTTCAGCGCGTCGGTCAAGATGTTGTCGGCCGCCATCTTGCCTTCGGGCGTTGTGGCGTTCATGCAGGCTGTGCGCGCCTCGGTCACCTTTTGCAGCGTGCCCGATTCGTGCGCCGCATACCCTTTGACCGTTTCCACCAAATTGGGAATCAAATCGATGCGCCGCTGCAGCTGCACGTCGATCTGCGCCCAGGCGTTATCCACCATGTTGCGCAGCTTGACCAGGTTGTTATACAGCGCAATAGCTGCAACAACCAAAACAACCACAATTACAAGAACAATAATAATGCCGATACTCATATTTCTCCCATCGCCGTAGATGAGGGTATTTTACCACCCTTTGGCGCATTCAGTAGCTACCAAATCGTAAAGCAGAAACGAGCCAAATCGTAAAGTTACTCATAGATTGGGCTATGAATAGTGAGGATTGGTGCGCACGCGAGCACTCTAGTGCGCGGGCACCAAGGCGGCGCGCGTTGTGGAAAACGAGGTCGCACGCGCCCACCATCCACGCTTCTTTGCCTCGCTGGCAAGAGCCAGGGCGGCGTCGACGTTTTCGCACACCACAAACGTGGCCGATCCGCTGCCGCACAACAACACCGCGCGCACACCGCTGCAACCCTGCGCCCACGCACGAATAGTCGCTAATTCTGGCAGCAGCACTTCAGCTGCCTGCGTCAGGTTGTTGAACGAAGGAACTTCATCGGCGCTAGCCGCGCGCTGCAAATCCGTGGATATCCGCCCAGAAATGGGCGCTGGGTTTGCATCGAATTCCCGATAGGCCTGCGCCGTCGAAACCCCCTGTGCGGGCTTCACCAGCACAACGGGGCACTTCATCGGTTCAAGTGCTGCGACGAAATCACCACCGCGACCCGTCATGTGCGCGCACCCTCCCTGCAGGAAAAAGGGCACGTCACTGCCCAGTTCTGCCGCCGCTTGATGCACTTGGGCAGCGTCAGGCGCAACACCCCAAAGCTGCGCCGCGCCCAAGAGGGCAGCCGCTGCATCAGAAGATCCACCCCCCAGGCCGGCCATGGCGGGAATGTGTTTTTCAAGCTCAATCTGCATGCGTTCGTTGTTGGTGCGCCCCAGCTTATGCGCCAAAAGTTTCACCGCACGCACCACAAGATTATCCTGGGCATCGATGGTCAAAGCTTCGATGCCAGCACGGGCACTGCACACCAAATCGACCTGCAAGCGCTCCTGTTCCCCCGCAGCGGGCAAAAGGCGCATATAGAGCACATCGTGCAAAGTCAGGGCATGCAACACCGTATCGACATCGTGAAAGCCGTCGGGGCGCGTGCCCCCAATGGCCAACGCAAGGTTAACTTTTGCGGGCGCGATAAGCTTGAGGGCATTCGTTCGGGCGTGCCCCCGAGAAGCGGCATCGGTCGCCACCGCCTGGGCGATCAAATCGACCACTTCATTTTTTGGCAAAGCGCCCTGTGCGTTTTCGGTCATTTCTTTCGCTTTCTTCTGAAAAACTCGCTGAGCAATCCACCGCAGGCTTCTTGCAGCACTCCGCCGGTCACTTCAAAGGTGTGGTTAAGGCGCTCATCAGCGTTGATGGCATACAAGGTACCCAGCGCGCCCGCTTTGGGGTCGGGCGCCCCGTACACGCAGCGGTCAATGCGCGCTTGGTGCATAAGCCCGGCACACATGATGCAGGGCTCCAGCGTCACATACACGGTGCAGCCAGAAAGCCGCCACGCATCCAGCGCCACAGCCGCCGCCTTCATTGCCAGAAATTCAGCATGACCAGCCGGATCGCGGTCGATTTCGCGCCGATTATGGGCACGCGCAAGCACTTCGCCGTGCCTGACAACGACGGCCCCAATCGGAACTTCATCGATGGCGCCCGCCAAGCGCGCTTCAGAAAGTGCCATCTGCATATAGTATTCATCATTCATGCCCCTATTATATGCTATCCTTTTCCAAGCGCTTCGCAGGCCTACACGCCGCAGCGCATCAACATAACGGAGGAGTGGTCGAGTGGCTTAAGGCGGCGGTCTTGAAAACCGTTGGGCGGTAACCCCGTCCCGTGGGTTCAAATCCTACCTCCTCCGCCAGACAAACCAAAGACATGCTTGCATGTCTTTTTTTGTCGAAGGAGCAGCTAGGATTGCGTTGTCCCAACCAAAATCAGCCTCCCAACAAAGTACGGAATCCTACCTCCTCCGCCAGACAAACCAAAAGTCGGGTTTCCCTCCAAGGGTGTTCGTTTTTTCTTTTCCCTACACAGTTTATATGCTTCCAGCTTTGTCTCATTGGGTAACAGTTTCCCAACCCACACGTGAATCAAGCGGGTCAGCTGTTACAATCGGGTTCGGCTTGATAACTAAGGAGCGAACATCGTATGCAGGAAAATAGCGGCCCACCTCAAGCATATGGATTAATGCTGCTTGAAGCACTTGACCACAATACTGCGGTGGGTGTTAAGCTGTGCGAATACGACAAAGGGTGCCGCATCCTCTACGCCAACGACGGCACCGCCGCCCTGACAGGATACACGCGCAGCGAACTTATTGGTAGCGATTACCTGTGCGTTATGCGCCCCGAAGACCACGCAAACCTTCAGAAGGAAATCAATGCCCAACACGCCGCCCAGGGACACTTCCAGGTAGACTATCAGCTAACCAGGAAAGATGGATCCCTTATTTGGGTGCTCGACAGCGGCACACTTGTGACACAAGAAGACGGAACGGTGGTCATCCAAAGCGTCACCCTCGATATATCTGCACAGAAAAATACTGAGGAAGCCTTGCGGGTTAGCCAAAAGCGCAACGAACTCGCCCTCAGCTTTTCTGATGTGACCGTGTTTGAATACAATATCAAAACGAAGATGATCCGCACCCAAGACAGTGATTTTGACGCCTATCGCATGCCCAATATTATCGAAAACGGCATCGAATCCATCATTGATTCTGGCATCATCGCGCCACGAAGCAAAAACAATCTGCGCAAGCTTTATCAGGAAATAGATGAAGGTGCTGTTGCGGCATCCACCACTATCTACGCCATTGACGTAAACGGCTCAGAACGCACGCTTGAACTGCAAATGGTCAGCATTTTAGGCAACGACGGCAAGCCCGCCTACGCCATCGGGGTGCGCAAAGACGTGACAGAAACGCGGCTGTTCAATCAGGAAAAAGAGTACAGCAGCCAGCTGCTTTCCGAGCGCATGTTTATATACGAGGCCAACGTGACTCAGGATAAAGTTCTCTACCACAACTCTTCGTGGGCGCAAGATGCCGAAATCAATCCACCGGCCACTTTTTCAGAACTTGTGCACCTTATCTGCGAATCGCGCATTGCCCCAGAGGACCGCGCGCTGTTTTCTACCCGCCAATCACAAACCTTCCTTCTTGAGGCCTTCCATAACGGGGAACGCCTGGTCACATTCGAATATCGCCGCTGGGTGCGCAACAAGGGCTATCTGTGGTTTGAAGTAAAAATCAACATTGTGCAAGACGAAATAACCAACGACATCAATATCAGGGCATACACTCTCAACATAGACGAACGCAAAAAAAATGAACTGCAGGCTGCGGCAGAACGCAAGCACTATGAACTGACGCTTTCAAAAGCAACGACGATTTATGAACTCAATATAACGCAGGACACAATGGCGCTCGGATACGACCAACTGCGCTCGACGCTGGGTGTCACGTCCGAAAAGAACCACATCGAAAGCACGCTGTCCGAGGTTTTGAAAAAAATCCATCCGCAGGACAGGGCTGCAATGAACGCGTTTCTTTCCTATGCCAGCCTAAAACAGGCCTACACCTTGGGCGTGAACAATCTGGAACATGAATACCGCCGCCTTGACGCGGAAGACAACTACCGTTGGTTTCGCTGCGCGCTGCAGCTTTTTGAAGATGTGCAAACCCACGACCTTATGTGCTATGCCTACATTGAAGATATCGACATAGAAAAGCGGGAGGAACTGGCGCTGCGCTACAACGCGCAACACGATTTAATGACGGGCTTTTACAACAAGGCCACAACGGAAGAAAAAATTAACGAGATCTTGGAATCCACGGAATGCGGCACAGAAACACATATTTTTCTTATCGTTGACCTGGACTATTTCAAGGAAGTCAACGATCAGTTTGGGCACGCTTTCGGCGATGCCGTCATATCCCAATCCGCCGAAAAAATCAAAGAACTCTTCCGCACAGGCGATGTTTTAGGGCGCATTGGTGGCGACGAATTTGTCGTGTTCATGAAAAATGTCAGCAGCGAGCAAATAGCGTTTTTGAAGGCGCAGGAAATATGCGACGCCTTAACGGAAACCTACGCGCAAGGCACAATAGAGCGCACTCTTACCACAAGCGTCGGCATTGCCCTGTACGACAAGCACGGCACCACCTACGACGAGCTGTATCGCAATTCGGATACGGCTTTATATGATGCGAAGCAAAAAGGCCGCAGCCAGTTTTCTCTTTACGATGCAACAATGCAGATCAGCACGGCACCTCCTTCGCGCATTGATTCCCAGCAACTAGGCAAGACACACACCTTAAAAAGCCATATCGGCGAATATGTGTTTCGCATACTATTCGAATCACAAGACAAGCAGCGTGCCATCAAGTCGGTGTTAGAGCTGATAGGCAAGCATTACCATATCAGTCGCGCCTACGTTGTGGAAAATTCCAAAGATGGCACCCATGCGCGCTGCACCTTTGAATGGCACAACGAAGGCATTGCGCCGCTGCAGCTTGAAAACCTGGGATTAACCTACGCCGACCTGGGCGATTATAGCGCCAACTTTGGCCAGGAAGGCATGTTCCTTTTAACCAACTCCGCCGCCGCAAAAACACCGCTTGAAAAAATCTTTCAAGCGCAGCATGCTAAAACGACGCTGCAGTTTTCCATCATGCGCAAGGGGCACTTCGCGGGCTTTATCGGCTTCGATGAATGCGTGCAACAACGTGCGCCGGAAGCAGAAGAGCTCAACGATTACCGCAACTTCGCCAACATCTTAAGCGTTTTCATTACGGAAATGCGCGCATTTGAGCAGCTGCAAGCCACAAGCGACGTTGCGTTTTCGCTGATAAACAACCTTGATTCCTACGCTTACATGTGCAATCCGCGCACGCATAGGCTGCTGTTTGTAAACGACAAAACCCGCACAAACATCCCTTCGGCAGGCGTGGGGGATGTGTGCCACAAGGCGCTGTGGAACAACGATAAACCTTGCCCCAACTGCCCCATGCAAAGCCTGGAAAAAAACGGGGGACCGCTCTATACGATCACGCGTTACAGCCCCGAAGCGGATGTGCGGTTTAAGGTCACCACTTCATGGATTGACTGGCTTGATAACGAAAAGGCCTGCCTCATCAACAGCGCCGACCTTTCCGAAGTTTAAAAGCCCACCCGAACCGGGTAAACGGGCGGGCAGAGCTTACCGCCTTCAATTCTAACTATTCTATTCACAATCTTGGTTAGAATGGTTAGAATGGTTAGAAATCTGGTTAGAAAGATTTCAGGGAGGCACCCATGCTGGGCCAAGAAGATATGACCACAGAGTACAAGCTACAGGTAAATGATAGCGCGATAAAAACAATAGCGGCCTTCGCCAATACCGAGGGAGGCTCTTTGTTTGTCGGAGTTGCTGATTGCGGTAAAGTTGTCGGCGTCAAAGATAGTGATGCCGAAATGCTCAAACTGACCAACAAGATGCAAATGGCTATCAAGCCCGATGTCGTGATGATGACCCATGTTTCTACAGAGCAGATCGAGGGGATGCCCGTCGTAATTGCTCGCGTAGCCAAAGGCACAAAGCGCCCCTACTACCTTGCCGCAAAAGGCCTGCGTCCCGAAGGGGTTTATGTTCGGAGTGGCGCAGCCAGTGTGCCAGCAGGCGAAAGCGCTATCGTCTCCATGATTAAGGCAACCGATGGCGATGCATTTGAAACAATGAGGTCTTTTGAGCAGAACCTTTCTTTCGAATATGCCTGTGCGTGGTTTGCAAAGAAGAAACTTGCTTTTGGAGATGCCGAGAAACGCACGCTTGGGCTTATCAATTCCGACGGGCTATTCACTAACCTGGCGCGACTTTTGTCCGACCAGTGTCCACCCACCATCAAGGCAGCTTCTTTTGAAGGAGCCGATCGCGATACTTTCACCGACCGCGCGGAATTTTCTGGGTCCCTTCTTAGGCAAATGGATGAGGCATTTGACTATCTTGAACAACGCAATCACTACGTAACCACATTCAAAGGACTGACCCGCACCGATCATCGTGATTATCCTGAAGTTGCCCTACGCGAGGCACTACTCAATGCCGTTGTCCATCGAGAATACGCCCTTTCCGGACCAACACTTATCTCTGTGATGCAAAGTGGTGTAGAAATTGTCTCGCTTGGAGGATTGCCTATAGGCTTGACAGCAGCCGATCTTTCCGCTCATGTCTCAATGCCTCGCAACCGTCTTTTGGCCAACGTGTTTTTCCGCCTTGAGTTGATAGAAGCTTATGGCACGGGAATCCGGCGCATCATGAAAAGCTATACGAGCTCCGGCACAAGCGCACGCCTCTCTCAAACCCCCAACACCTTCACGGTATTTTTGCCCAATCTCAACAACAGCCCCAAGCCTCAAAGCGAACCAAGCGAAGAAATGCAGCGAGTACTTTCCCTGCTAGAAAATGCACCTAGGGGACGCCGTCTTATCCAGGAAGAACTCGGATCATCCCAGTCAAGCACCATACGTCTTCTCAACAGCATGATCGACGAAGGCCTGATAGAAGCCCGGGGCGAAGGCAGAAGCAGGATATATCGGGCGTGCAGCAATTAGCGAACGAAAAAGCAGTGCACCCGCTTTCGTGGATGCACTGGATGTTTTTACCAACCCTACCCTCTCTTTAGCCAGTCGGGCTACGGGTTGGCTGGGCTGCGGGTGGGGCGGGGTTAATCTTGGCGGGCGTCCATGGGGATGAAGGGGCGCTTTTGGGCACGAGTGGATTTGTAGGCAGGGCGAATGATGCGCTTGCCCGACACTATTTCCTCGAAGCGGTGCGCCGCCCAGCCGGTCATACGTGCGCAGGCAAACAGGGGCGTGAACAAATCTTCCGGAATGCCCATCATGGAATACACGAAACCCGAATACATATCGACGTTGGCACACATATCTTTCTTCGTACCTTTTTCCTTCAAAATGACCTCGGGTGCCAAACGCTCGATGCTTTTCAGCAAGTTGAGTTCGGCCTCAAATTCGGTGCCCGCCGCAAGGCGTTCGGCGAAATCCTTGCAGATGATGGCGCGCGGATCCGACTTTGTATACACGGCATGCCCCATGCCATAAATAAGGCCGGTGCGGTCGTAGGCTTCCTTGTTCACGACGCGCGCAAGATAATCGGCCACTTCGCCATCGTTATCCCAGTGCTGGATATTCGCTTTGAAATCCTGCTGCATGGCCAACACCTGGTGGTTTGCGCCGCCGTGCTTGCTGCCCTTCAGCGAGCCAATGGCCGCTGCATACGTGGAATACGGATCGGTATCGGAAGAGGAAAGCACGCGGCACGTGAATGTGGAATTGTTGCCGCCGCCGTGTTCGGCGTGCAGGCACAGCATGATATCGAGCATGCGCGCTTCTTCGGCAGAAAACCCACGATCGGGACGCAGCATGGATAAAATGGTTTCCGCCGTGGTTTGGCCGGGAACAAAGCGATGCATGATCATGGATTCGTTGAAGAAAGCGGCGCGCTTGGCATAATAGGCCAACACCATGATGCGCGGCAGGCGCGAAATCAGCGAAATTGCCGTATGAATTTCGTGGGCGGGAGAGCGATCTTCCGCATCGGGGTCATCGGCATACAGCAGCAAAACCGAACGCGAAAGCGTGTTCATTAAATCATGCGGAGTATCCTTCATCAGGCGTGATGCGGTAAAACCATCGGGCAGTTCGCGCTGGGCATCAAGCACCGCGACAAACTGACGCAGCTGGGTGGCCGTGGGCAATTCGCCCATAAGCAACAGATACGCCACCTCTTCAAAACCAAAGCGCCCTTCAAACGGGGCGGCGGCCAACAGGTCGGAAACGTTGTAGCCGCGAAAAGAAAGTATGCCTTCATCAGGCTTTTTATCGCCATCGGAAAGCACATAGCCGTGCACATTTGAAATGTTTGTAACCCCGGCGACAACGCCCGTGCCATCACTATTGCGCAGGCCGCGCTTCACATCGTATTGTTCGTAGAAAGAGGGGTCGATTGCATTGATGTCATTGAACTGATCGTAGAGTGCGATTTTGCGCTCTTCTTGAGTGAGCTGCTTTTCCATAAAACACCTTACCTTTCCGACTCGTTTTTGTATCATACCTTGTTTTGTCGGCAAGCACACACACAACTCGGCAGAAAGCGCCTTGCTAGCGCTGTGCTTGTTGGGGAAATGTGCGCTTTCAAAATTAGCCGTTGACATGCGGGGGGTTTTCGGGGAAAATCGTTTCTGCTGCATTTGACGTGCGCCGTTACCTCAGCTGGATAGAGGGACTGACTACGAATCAGTACGTCGGGGGTTCGAATCCCTCACGGCGCACCATTTAATTGCAGCATTTTTGTTTTTCGACCGCCCTCAAGGGCGCTTTTTGTTTGTAGCACTGCTCGCAGAAAGTCGAAAACACACATCCGGCAATCGAGGAAAGGACAGTTCTTGAAGGTTCGAAAACCGAAACCTCACAGTAACTAGTCCTCGGCTTCCTTTGCGGCGGTCGGGGCACACGACTGCGGCACATCACCCTCGGTATTGACACAGATTTTACACCTGCACGGCTTCGGCTTGCGTTTTTGCACGTTATAATCGCTGTCTCTTTCAAGGGAAGACGAAAAGGGAATCCACCATGCTTTATCTTTCCGCCCTACTGGGCAAGCCGGTTACCGATGCTACCGGCGAAAAAATCGGCACCATTTCTGACCTGGCCATTTCCACGGGCGAGGTCTTCCCCCGCATCACCAGCCTTGCATTTCGCGGGCCGGGCAAAACACCCTTCATGATTTCATGGCGCAAGTATGTCGAAGATTTCGACGAAGACGAAGGCATCACGCTGCAAGTTGACGCTTCCGCCATCCGCTTTAGCTATCTGCAACCTGACGAAGTTTTGCTTGCGCGCGATTTGCTGAACCGTCAGATTGTCGATACGCAGGGCATGAAAGTGGTGCGCGTCAACGATTTGAAGCTTTCCGCTTCGGGCAGCCAATTGCGACTTTTAGGCGCTGAAGTGGGATTCCGCGGCATTTTGCGCGGGCTTGCCCCCTGGCTTGAAACGGCCGTATGCGCCGTAGCAAAGGCCTTTGGCAAAAAGATCAACGAGCAAATTATTGCCTGGAACTATATGGATTTGCTCGACCGCGACCTTTCCGATGTGCAGCTTTCCGTTTCCCATAAGCGTTTGGACGAACTGCACCCCGCCGACGTGGCCGACATTTTGGAACAGCTCGACCCACAGCAGCGCCAAAATGTGTTTCAGCACCTCGATGATGCCCAGGCCGGCGATGCCATTTCCGAAATGGAAGACGAATACCAGGCCGACGTGTTTGACGATTTGGACGATGCACGCGCTTCTAAGTTGCTGGGCCAAATGGACCCCGACGATGCCGCCGATATTGTGCGCGGCCTTTCCTACGAAAAAGCCGAAACGCTGTTGCGCCTGATGGGCGTTGAAGATGCGGCAGAAATTCGCTCGCTTTTGGGCTACAAGGATGAAACCGCTGGCGGCATGATGACAACGCAATTCGTTTCGGTATGCGAAACCGACACGGTGGGCCAAGCCATCGAAGTGCTGCGCGAACTGCCCGAAGAACATCCCACCGTGCACTATGTTTACGTGTTAGACGAATACGAAAAACTGGTGGGCGTGCTTTCGCTGCGCACGCTGGTGTTGGCGCACAACAACACCACCATTGCCGAAGTGATGTATGCCGATTTGATCATGGCGCTGCCCGACGAAACGGAAGAGGAAGTAGCCGCCGACATTTCAAAATACGACCTGTTGGCCATGCCTGTCGTGGATGAACACGGGCGCATGTTAGGGCTGGTCACCTTCGACGACGCTCTGGATGTTATCGAAGAAGATAGCGAAGGAAGCGAAACGAAGATGCGCTGGATCAAGGTGGTCGGCGCGTGCATGGCCGCCCTCATGTTTCTGGTTTTCTACACCCTTATCCTCTTTCAAATTATCGGGTTTCACCCCTACGGCTAGGACGGAGGCAAATCATGACTGAAAAACTTACCGACCTATCCCCCGCCACAGACGAACTTGCCACCCTCGCGCCGGAAAAAAAGCAGCGCGGCAAAATGTGGTTGTTGCTGGCCGCCATGGGCCCGGGCATTGTGACCGCGATGGCGGGCAACGATGCCGGCGGCATTTCAACCTATTCCACTGTGGGCGCCAAATTCGGGTTCACGGCACTGTGGGTTATACCGGTTATGTGCGTGCTGCTGATTGTGGTGCAGATGACGGCGGCGCGCATGGGTGCCGTTACCGGCAAAGGCTTTGCAGCACTCATCCGCGAACGCTTTGGCATCCGCCTTACCGCGCTGGCTATGTTAGCCCTGCTGGTGGGCAACATTGCCACCACCTTTTCGGAATTTGCCGGCATTGCTTCAGGCATGGAAATGTTTGGCGTTTCCCGCTACATTTCGGTGCCCATCGCCGCCATTGCCGTATGGCTGCTGGTGGTAGGCGGCAGCTATAAGCGCGTGGAAAAGGTATTTTTGATACTGTCGCTGGTGTTTGTAACCTACGCCATCGCAGCGTTTATGGCCACCCCCGATTGGGGCGCCGCCCTTAGCAGCACCGTCGTGCCGCACGTTGTGCAAGATCAGAGCTTCGTTTCGCTGGTCATAGCCATGATAGGCACCACCATTGCGCCCTGGATGATGTTTTTCGCGCAAAGCAACGTGGTGGAAAAAGGTGTGGGCATCAAAGATTTCTTTTCGCAAAAAGTTGATGTTATAGCAGGCACCGTGGCCGCCTGCCTGGTGGCCTGGTTCATCATCGTTACCACGGGCGCCGTGCTGTTTCCCCAGGGCATCGAAATCACCAGTGCAGCCGATGCCGCCAGCGCACTGGCACCGTTTGCCGGCCATTACGCCGAAGCGCTGTTTGCTGTAGGGCTTATCGCCGCATCATTTTTGGCTGCGTGCGTGTTGCCCTTAACCACATCATTTGTTATCTGCGAAGCGTTTGGCTGGGAAGCGGGCGTGTCGTTCAAATGGAAGGAAGCGCCGCTGTTCAAGAGCATCTTCACCTTCGTCATTGCCTTTTCGGCCGTCGTGGTGCTGGTGCCCAACATTGACCTTATGGGCGTCATGTTAACCGCACAGTTTGTAAACGGCATCATTTTGCCCGTGCTGCTGATTTTCATGGCCATCATCGCCGCCGACAAACATATCATGGGTGCCTACTGCAGCAAGCCCCTGTCAAAGATTATCCTCTGGGTATCGGTAGGAATCGTGACGCTGCTAACCGCAATACTGCTGGTTATGCAGGTGCTGGGCATCCAGTAAGGAAGAGGACCAAGCGCTGCCCTAGTTCACAAAAATGGTGCCTTTTTGCATGGTGGCATACACAACGTAGCGGTCTTGCGTGTCAAGCACGTCTGCGGGATAGCAGGTAAGCAGGTCGATTGAGTAGGGTTCCTTGCCCGTATAGACAGCATCGGCCCAATCCTGCTTGGTGTGATCGTAGACGCCCGCTTCCTGCACCACATAAACGTAGATGTCATCGATGGTTTCCACGATAACTTTTTCCCCCACACCCAACTTTTCCAACTTGCTGAAAAGTTGGTAGTTGTGGGCACCCAGCGCCGCCATCCCCTTTTCCCCAAACAGCTGCCAGTTGCCCGCATAGCCCGGCGTTGTTATTTGCCAGTTTTTGTTTTCGTCGGTCGTGCCGTAGTAAATGGGCATCTCATAAATTTCAAGCTTGGGGATTGTGACGGTGCCCACCACATCGCCCACAGCATATATCTTTTCCCTGACGGGGGCTTCGTGCACCGTCGTGTCATTCCAAACATCCTGATATTTTGCCATGGTAGCTGCGGGATCTTGAGCAAGCTGAGTAAACGTTACAGGGTTGATAACGCTGAAAAAAAGGAGCACGGCGTTAATGGCAAAGAATACGAGTACTCCTGCCACCCCCCACTTCATTATTCCTCGCCTTGCTTTTCTTGCAGGGGCAACGCGATGAAGAATTCAAACACGTTGGGATTTTTGGAAATGGTGATTTCGGAAAATCCCTGATTCTTTTCAACGATGGCCTTGATATTGCGCACGCCAAGACCGTGGTATTCCTTGTTTGTTTTGCGGGTAGCCAGTTCGTTTTCGCCGGCCATAACCACTTTTCCATCGAAGGAATTGCGCATTACGATAACGGATTTGTCCTTTTGCAGGCGGCCTTTAATGTCAATCCAACGCTTGCTGCCCTCAGCTTGCCGTTGGCAGGCCTCCAGTGCGTTGGCCGCCAAATTGTTGAACATGCGGCACAGCTGCAACGAAGTTAGGGTTACATCTTCTGAAATGAAGCACTGAGCGCTTAGTTCGATGTCGTTTTTATCGCAGTTATCCGCCAGTTCGTCCAAAACAATATCAACGATTAGAATGTTGGAGTATTCTGGCCGCGGCGCCAGGTTAACATCGGCATAGGTAACCGTTTCGCCCAAAAGTTCCTGGGCTTCCTCAACGTTGCCCGTCGCCAAAAGGCCGTTTGCGGTGTTAAGGATTCTTTTGAAATCGTGCTTGTATTGGCGCATCAAATCGTAGAGCTTTTTTTGTTCTTCATACCCACGAATTTGGCGCTGCATCTGCGCTTCGACAATTTGGTAGTTCAGTTCATCTTCAACCCACACCGCCGTGCGCACCGCCATGCCAAACGCGATGTAGTACCCGATAAGCACAAACACGCAGGTAAGCAAGTGAAAGATGGTAAACCAAACAAGATCGAGGTTGTAATAGTAGGCATAGGTGCAAAACAGCAAAAACCCAAGCATAACCAGCTGCAGCATGTAGACAAACTTTAGCTGCCCTGGGTTGCTTAAGAGAATTTTTACTTTGGGAACATCAACCTTCGCATTGAACACCACCAAGAAAAGGCACAGCACAAAAAATGTCGCGATCAGTGTAAGCATGTTGAGCAGGCCATCTTCAATCACGCGGTACATGTTTAAGTT
The DNA here is from genome assembly GCA_036655915.1 of Raoultibacter sp. GTDB lineage: Bacteria > Actinomycetota > Coriobacteriia > Coriobacteriales > Eggerthellaceae > JAVWGW01. Next base: position 16,944 of record JAVVPE010000002.1, on the reverse strand, counting down.
AGCCGCCAATGAAGCAATGGCAAGCACGATGCCCCTGATAACAAGGGTGTGAAAGGTAAAGTTGAGTGCCGCCCAAAACATATGGATGAATCTGCCATAAAAGCTTATGCGGATAACCAGGAAGGTGACCGCAAATTCCAGCGCATAGATAAGGGGAATGAGCACATCCAGGGCAATCGGCACCAAAAATAGCAAAGCCGCCAACAAAGGCAGCAGCGCAAAAACGATAATCTTAGGAAGGCGCGTCTCCAAAATTTTGGAGCAATAATCCATAACAAGACAGTTATAAACCGTCATCATCGCCACGCAAACGAATTCGAGTTCCATAGGTTTCTTCCCTACAACGTTATCTTCTCACGAAGACATTTGAGCAAACCATGCTCAAAATCATCCGCGTAAGTGCGACCCAGGGGGATAGTTTCAGCCGTGGTCAAAACAACCTCCGTTCTGCAACATGATTTTACAAAGCGGCTGTTGACCACAAAAGATTTGTGGCAGCGCAAAAAACCATGCTCTCTCGTTTTGGCAAACACGTCATCTAAGGCGTATTGCGCATCTTGGTTCCCTTTAACCGTGTGGAAAATCAATTTGCGCAGATTGCTTTCAATATAAATAATGTCATCAAGGTTCATCACAATCGAAGAACGCCGCGTTGAAATGACCAGTTTTTGTTCTTCGGCCTTCTTCACCGCTTCGATGGCATCCAAAAATATCTTGTCGAAGGCATCGGTTGCCATATCTTGTTTCAACACGTAATTGAAGGGTGCCACACTAAAGGATTCCAGAGCGTATTCCTTGCTTGAAGTAAGGAATACAACGATACCCTCATAGCCATGATCGCGCAGTATCTGCACGGTTTCGATGCCATTGTGTTCGCCCATCAACATATCTATCATGATGAAATCGAAGTAGGAAACGTTTTCGTCCAGAAAGAACAGCAGGCTTTCGCCACTTTCAAACTCTTTGGTTTCCACCTCTAAGTTATTGCGAGCAACTAAACTGTCTGCCTTTTTTCTGCAAGCGGCAAGAAACTGTGGATCATCATCACACAAACAAAGCCGTATCACCGTTGCCACCCCTCTTCTTTCTTTGCACCTTATTGCGCAGCAGCGCAAAGCAAAGAACCTTTATATGTTCGGGGTCTATGTTAGCAAAGGATGACACTTTCGACCAGCGGGTTTGCTGGTATGACACACTTTTCTTGCGCTATGCAGTAAAAGCTGCTAACTCTAGTCGTTTTTGGTGTTCAGCCCTGAACCACCCGTGATGGTAAGCGTGGCACCATCGGCGTTGTTTGCCTTGTTGCGCAAATACAGAAGCGTGATGCCGAAGGCAAGGGCGGAAACGACGATGGCGGCGATAAGCAAATAATCAATAATGCACATGGTAATACTCCTTTGTGTCGGTCGCTGCGGGCGTGCGTGCGTGCAGCAACGGGGTTTCAGACGGTACAGATGCTGCGTTTTCTTGCTGGCTACACCTTAGAACCTTACGCGGAAAAAGTCTGCAATTTGTCATGAACAGCAAATCCAGCGACATGAACGACAACAAAAAGCCCTTCCCGGGCTGTTTTTGCGCCAAAATCAGCGGCGTAGGGTGCCGGCAAACTCCATCTCTCAACTGCCTTCGGCTTCTACACCGCCCATACGGGAAAGGCCCAGGCGCGAGAGTTTATGGGGAAGGTGTCGGCGGCCAAACACAGAATGCATCCCGTGCCGATTGCGCGCTTGAAGGTCGTTAAATCCAGTGGCACATCTGCGGCGGTCACGGGATCAAGGGCACCTAGATTGCGCGTGTCTTTTTTGCCTGGTGAAGCGCTTTTTTTCACTTCGATGGGATAAAGCGTCCCATCTTGTTCCATAAGCATATCGATTTCTTTTTTATCGTTAGTTCTAAAAAAATAAAGCGGAGCGCGCTGGCCTGCGTTGCGGAAGCTTTTATAAATTTCAGTAAAAGCAAATGTTTCAAAAATCTGACCGCTCATTGCCCCTAATTCCAAGGTTTCGGCACTGCTCCAACCCGCAAGATAGGCGGCCAAACCAGTGTCCAAAAAGTGCATAATTGGCTGCTTGCTTAGGCGTTTGAGCAGGTTGTTTGCGTAGGGCTCGACCAGCTTGACCACATAAGAACTGACCAGCAACGAAAGCCACGTTTTCGCCGTCTTTTGATCGATATCAGCCAGCCGTGCCAATTCGGCATAGACCACCGGCTTGGAAGTAAGAGCCGCGCACGCTGCCATAAACCGCCTGAATTTGAGTTCATCGCCCACTTGCGCCAAATCGCGAATATCACGCAGAATATAGGTGCCCAAATACGATTCATAAGCACCCGCCCGCACATCGGCAGATAGCGCGCGAATTCCGGGAAACGAGCCCGCCAGCATATGTGCATAGACCTCGGATACGCCAAGCGGCTTGGCTTGGGCAACACGCCGTATGAAGTAATCAGCACTTGGACAGTATGGCTCGGAGGATACGCCCGCTATCTCTGCGGCGGAAAGCCCCAACAACTCTATGACGCCCACCCGTCCCGCTAGCGATTCAGATACCTGCTTCATCAGGTGAAACGGCTGAGATCCCGTAAGCCAAACGGAGCCGCAAGCGTCGTCTGCATCAACAATCATCTTGATGGCGGAAAGAAGCTCGGGGGCTTTTTGTATTTCATCAATCAGGACGGGAGGGTGATAGCGTTGCAAAAAAAGGGCCGGGTCATCTTTGGCTGTTTGCAGCACAGCGGTGTCGTCAAGTGTTACATAGATGCGCCTAATGCCTCGCTGGGCCTCTTCATCCATAAGGTGCTTAAGCATGGTTGTTTTACCCACCTGCCGCGGCCCGGTCACCACGACAACCTTAAAGTTTTCCGCATACCTTTTCACTAAAGGCTCAAGAGCGCGTGTGACATACATGCTTGCCTCGAATCTCAAAACTTCTCAAATATGGAATGCACTACCACTTTTGAGATATTTTATCACAAAAAGCGTGAAAGGCTAGGCTAGTTCTTGTTGTTCGTTGGGTTGCAGCAAGCCACCGCAGGCTTCTTTTAGGCTATCAGATTCGCCCAGGAGTTTTTCTACGGTAATACTGCGCAGCGAGTCTTCAAAACCCTCTCGAATAAGCTTGTACGAAAGATGCAGGGGGCATTTGTGTTCTTCGCCATGAACGCAGGGATCTTCCTTGCCCAGCGAACCGCTGATGTTTGTCATATCTTCCATGGCCGACACAATATCGAACAGGGTAATTTTTGAAGGATGCTGCGCCAAACTATAGCCGCCATAGCGCCCTGGATGCGCGTTGATAAGCTTAGCATCGCGCAGTTCTTTTGTCAGACGGATAAAATAGTCGCGGGGGATTTTCATGGCCTCGGCTATTTCGCGGGAAGAACAAACACGGGCCTCTTCAGTAAGGAATAAAATTGCACGAATAGCATAATCCGTTGTCGCTCTTAGTTGCATAGTGGCATTCTTCCTTTAATCGCGGAGCTCGATCCTGAAAACATAGTCTAGCACACAACTACGGTTTTATTTCAAGTAAAACACCCCTGAAGGGTGTAAAGCAAACAAGGAAAACAGAGAGGGCAGCGACGCCTCTGTGTGATAATAATAACATGAAAACTAAATCGGACATACGTACATATATTTTAATGCAACGCAGATATATTGAGGCGTCTCTGCGCAGGCAGAAGAGCCAAAAGGTATGCCAGCAACTGGAATCTACCCTCGTTCCTTTGCCAGGCCTGATTGCTGTGTACGCGGCGATGGAAGGCGAGCTTTCACTGGACCTTTTCATTACCGCCACCTACCGTAAGGGTGTGCAGCTGTGCTTCCCCTGCATGGTGCGCACAGCCTCCGCCCGTATGGAAAACGGGGCAAATTGGGAAGCGGACAGCGCGTCGCCCACGCACGACGCGCGCCCATCCCCCGCCCGTATGGAATTTCGCGTAGTTTCACCGCAAGATTACACGGGCGGCCAAGCGGCGTTTGTTGCCCACCCACTGCAATCTTTCGCCCCCGATGCGCCTGCGCTTGAGCCGTTTGCGGTTGTGGATCCTACCCGCATTGGCGCTGTGGTGGTGCCCTTGGTGGCCTTCGATGCGCACGGCGGGCGCTTGGGCTATGGCGGCGGCAATTACGATCGGTTTTTGCCGCGCCTAGCACCGGGCACCCGCATTATCGGTGTGGCCTTCACCGAACAAGAGGTTGACCACATCCCCTGCGAAAACCATGATATTGCGCTGCCCGAGCTGCTCTTCGCGTAAACACCCAAGCCCGGCGACCCTCAGTGCAAGCATCTTTATGCCTCAACATGCCGATGCCTCGGCGGGCACGGGCAAGCTCTGCCCCAGAAAGGCGGCGACGTCGGTGTCGTACGTTTTTTCCATCAATGCGGAAGCTTGCACCACTTCGCGTAATTCGCCCTTGAGCATGATGCCAATACGATTGGCCAGCTGCTGCGCTTCCGCAAAATCGTGGGTCACGAAAACGATGGTACACCCAAACGCCGCATGAAGGCGCTTGACCTCTTCGTACATTTTCGCCTTGGTGGAAGGGTCGAGCGCCGAGAACGGTTCGTCAAGCAACAGCAGCTGCGGCTCCAAAACAAACGCCCGGGCAAGCGCCGTACGCTGCCGTTCTCCCCCGCTGATTGTTTGCGGATACTGATTGGCAATATGCGCGATGGCAAGCAGCCCCATGATGTCGGCAACCTTTTGCGCAATCACTGCCCGGGGCACTTTATGGCGCTTAAGGCCGTAAGCGATATTGTCGTAAACACTCAGATGGGGAAAGAGGCCGTAATCCTGATACACGAAGCTGGTCTGACGCCCCTGAATGCTCAGCCCACAAGTCTCTTGTCCAAAAAACCGAATCTGGCCTGGCTTCACTTTGTAAGCACCCGCGAGCGCTTCCAATAAAATCGTTTTCCCGGCGCCCGTCTGGCCCAGCAGGCAAAAAATTTCTCCTTCCGAAACGGAAAAAGAAACGTTGTGCAGGGTAAACGATCCCCGCCGTAACGAAAGTTTCCGCACATCAAGCGCGTTCATCGAACCTCCTCGGTACTGAAGCGATCGATTGGCTTCGGGGCACTTAGCACGTTGGCAATCAGCAGCGCCACGCCCGAAACCACCAGCATAATAATCGCTGTCGCCATAGCCATATCGTTGTTTCCCGTTGAAATATTGAGATAAATACTTCCCGGCAGCGTTTCGGTTTTCATACGCGTTATACCTACCAACATGAGCGTCGCACCAAACTCCCCGATTGCGCGCGACCAGGTAAGAATAAACGTGCTAATCAGCGAATTTTTTGCAAGGGGCAAGGTAACGGTACGAAATGCGGTAAACGTTGAGGCCCCCAAAGATTTTGAGATAAATTCCAAACGACCATCCACGCCGGCAAAAGCGGTGCGACACAACCGAATCGCAAACGGTAAATTGACAATCAACTGAGCAGCCACGATGCCCGCAGGACTAAAAACAAACTTGATACCAATCGCCTTTAACGCATCCCCAAACGGCGAAGAAAAAACAATGAGCAATGCCAAGCCAAGCAAAATGTAGGGTAAAGAAAGCGTCAACTCAAGCAAGATGTGCGCAACCCGCTTGCAAGGCATATTCGTTTTTGTCAGAGCGAATGCGGTGGGAATCGCCAGGGCAAAACAGAGCAGGGAAGAAATCGTGGCGGTTCTCAAACTTAAACCGAGTGCAAAATGTACTTCTTCCGACTGAATCGCTTCACCGAAACTGGGCGCGCCACCGATGACGATTGCGCAGATAGCGCCACCAATGAACAAGGTCACCAGCAGCGCTATTGCAATCGTGAAACAAGAAAAGAAGTCGAACTTTTGAGAAGGACATTCCCTCATTTAGAGAACTTCGTAACCATATTTTTCCCAAATAGCATGCGCTGCATCGGATCCGAGGTATTCGCTGAACGCAGTCAAAGCTTCAGCGTCCTTCGAACACGTCAGAGATACAGCGGGAATGGTTTTCACATACTTATCCAAATCGGTCGTTTGAACGATTTGTACGCCATCGGCCTTGCTATTTTCCTTCCAGACGATCGAGGCATCGGCCTCCCCCGCTCCGATTGCCGTTGCAAGTTGCGGCGCAGTGGTCGTCGTGGCGATAACATTGATTTTGCCGAAAATGCCCAAATCGCCCAAGGATTTCTTGGCGATTTTCCCGATGGGCGTCGACTCGGGATCCCCCATGATGAACGTCACGCCTTCGTTTGCCAAGTCAGCCAAACCAGTAATGTTTTTGGGATTATCTTTGCCCGCCACCAAAACCGGAATATGTTTCACTAAATCTGTGCTCGAAGCGATCACCCCTTCGATGGCTTGCGTTTCCTCTTTTGCCCCGGCAACAAACAGGTCGCCTTCCTTTGTTGTGTTGATCTGCGATTGGATTTGCCCCGCGTTGGCGAATGTGGTGTTCATTTCGCAAGAGGTTTCAGCCTTGAAGGCATCGGCGATTTCCTGAAACGGCTTCGTCATGCCGGCACCGCAGTAAATCTGCAGGGTATGCCCCTCGAGGTTTATCGCCGCTTTCTGCTCGGTAGCCGGTGCCTGTTCAGCGGGCTTTGCTTCTGGCTGTGGCGCAGAACAGCCTGCCATCACGCCAACAAGCATCATCATTGAAACGAAAAAAACCAGTGCCTTTTTCATAGACTCCCCTTTATTGATCCCAAAAGAAAAGCAACGACTGTGGCTTGAATCCCGCAAACGTTGCTCTATAATTAACCTCATTATAGATTATTCTAACAATAGAATAAAGGGGTAACCGTGTATATCTCAAATCCATTGCTCGACTCACTCATCCTGGAAGACGCCCCCTATGGCGATCTGACGTCATCCGTTTTGGGAATCAGTGACCAACCTGGTGAAATAGAATACTTCACCCGCGAAGACTGCCTTTTAAGCGGCGTTGAAGAAGCCATCCAGATGTGCAAGAAAATCGGACTGTCCATCACGGAGCATCGGAAAAGTGGTGATTCCCTAGCGGCGGGCGAAAGCTTTTTATGCGCCCGCGGAAGTGCCCAGTGCATACACACTGCCTGGAAGGTATGCCTCAATATGTGCGATTATTATTCCGCCGTCGCAACGAAAACAAACCGTATGGTGCGCGCTGCTCAGGCCGAAAACCCGCACGTCGCCGTACTTACCACGCGCAAAGGCATTCCCAGCACAAAGCCGTTTGCCACCAAAGCGGCGCGCGTCGGCGGCGCCTTCCCCCATCGTTTGGGACTTTCCGAAACAATCCTCATCTTCGACCACCATCTTGCTTTTATTGGCGGCATCGATGCTTTGATTGAAAAATTGCCCGAAATAAAGGCTCATTGCTGTGAAAAGAAAATTATCATCGAAGCCAGTCTTGCCGATGCGCCCCGTCTAGCCCAGGCGGGCATCGACGGCATCCAGTTTGACAAGGTACCGGCAGCAGATCTGAGCGAAATGGTGCCTCGATTGCGGGGCATCAACCCCGCAATCACCTTGCTTGCTGCTGGTGGAGTCAACGAAGGAAACGCTGCGTCCTATGCGCAGACTGGCGTCAACGGCCTGGTAACCAGCTGTTTGTTTTTTGTAAAACCCATCGATATGAGCGTTCGCATCAAAGCGCTGTCTTCTTAGGAAGCGGCGCCTTCTTCTTCGATTTCGTGTTCGTATTCGCGGTCGATCGCGCCTTCTTGGTGCGGCGGCTCAATGCAAAACGGCACGGCGGGGGTTAGCAAACTTACCAGCGGCACAATAACCATGGATAACACCATGGCCAGCGCCCCGCAGTTGATGGGCGAAGCGATGAAGCCGATGAACATGTTGGAAACCGTTAAGCCCACGCCCATGATGAAGCTTGCCCATACGGCCGCTTTGGAAATGCGCCCGCTAAACAGTCCCCAGAAAAACGGCCCCAGAAACGATCCGGCCAGCGCGCCCCAAGAAATGCTCATCAGCTGGGCAATAAACGTAACTGAAGAATTGTACTGGTACAGCGCGATAAGTGCCGAAATAGCCACGAACACCACGATGAGCACGCGGATGAAACCGATCTGCTTTTTCTCGCTCATGTTTTTGACCAGGTTATCTTTAATCAGGTCAAGCGTTAGCGTAGAAGATGAGGTAAGCACCAACGAAGAAAGCGTGGACATCGAAGCGGAAAGCACCAGCACGATAACAATGCCAATCAGCAGATCAGGCAAGCTAGAAAGCATGGTGGGAATGATGGAATCATACACCGGCGTGCCCGCAGCACTCAATTCTACCTGCCCGCCATACAGGCGCCCGAAGCCGCCCAAAAAGTAGCTGCCTCCCGCCACGACGATGGCGAACATCGTGGAAATGATGGCACCCTGCTTGATGGCCGGACCGCTTTTGATGGCGTAGAACTTCTGCACCATCTGCGGCAAGCCCCACGTGCCTAGCGAAGTAAGAATAACGACGCCGATAAGATCGGGCAGGTTTGGTCCGAAGAAGGAAACAAAGGGGCCAGACATGGCTGAACCTTCCGCAGGAATAAGCGACAGCGACGTGATGGCTTCGGTGAAGCCTCCGTTGTTGATAAGCACGGCCACGATAACCGCCACGATGCCAAACAGCATGACGATGCCCTGCACAAAATCGTTCACCACCGTGGCCATGTAGCCACCAAGCACAACATAGGCGCAGGTCACTGCTGCCATTCCGATAACGCACACCTCGTAGGGCAGGCCGAACGCCATGTTGAACAGGCGCGAGAGGCCGTTGTAGACCGACGCGGTGTAGGGGATCAAAAACACGAAGATGATGGCGGCCGAAGCGATGCGCAGCCCCTTGCTGTTGTAGCGCGCGCCGAAAAATTCCGGCATAGTGGCCGATTTAAGACGCTGCGTCATTTCGCGCGTGCGCGGCCCAAGCACCCACCAGGCAAGCAAGCTGCCCAACACCGCATTGCCAATGCCGATCCACGCGGCGGCAATGCCGTATTTCCAGCCAAACTGCCCGGCATATCCCACAAAGATAACCGCCGAAAAGTAGCTGGTGCCATACGCGAAGGCCGAAAACCACGGCCCCACGTTGCGGCCGCCCAAAATGAACCCGTCCACACTTTTCGTATGCTTTTTGCAAAAGATGCCAATACCCACCGCCACCGCGATGAATATAAGCACCATTATTATTTTTTCTACCATTTCATTTCCTTACTATCCAACGGTTTCAACCGACAAAACCGACAAAATTAAATTCTTCACCTTGCCTAGAGTGACACGCACAAGACCTTGCCACCCTGCCACTCGCACGTGCAACTTTTGTGCTGCCACACGCGAGGTGCTGCGGAAAGTGCACACGGCCATCCGGCAGCCCGCTGTTGCAGGTTGTCAGATGCCCGTGTGCTATTAATATCGGTTATCGAAAATGCGTTGGGTTTTTTTCTCGGAACGCGGCAAATCGCCCAAGGGCACGCCCTTGGCCACCGGCGTACAGCCGATTTTCCCCTTGAATATGAAGGAAAGTTCCTCTTCGGCGCGCTTGAGTTCATCACCCGTGCAGGCGGTTTCAAAAAACACCGTGATGATGTCTTTGCCAAACAGATGATCGATCATCACCTGGTATTCAGAAGATGCCCCATCGGTAAACGAAATGACCTCTTCAATCTGCGCGGGGAACATGTTGACGCCTTTAACCTTCACCATGTCGTCGGTGCGACCCACCAGCATGTCGATGCGGGGGAAGTGCGACCCACAAGCACATTGACCGGGGATGATGCGCGTCATATCGTGCGTGCGATAGCGAATCAGCGGCGCGCCCTGCTTGCGCAGCGTCGTGATAACCAGTTCGCCCACTTCGCCGTCGGGCAGCACAGCGCCCGTTTTGGGGTCGATGATTTCACAGTAAATGTAATCGCTCCAGTAGTGCATACCCGCGTGTTCGGGGCATGAAATGCCGATGCCGGGGCCGTATATTTCGGTGAGGCCATAGATGTCGAACAGTTCAACACCCAGTTCGTCGGCGATGCGCGCACGCATTTTGCTGCCCCAACGTTCGGAGCCGATAACGCCCTTGGTCAGGCATAACTTGTCGCGAATGCCGCGTTCAGCGATAGTTTCCGCCAAAAGCAGCGCGTAGGAACTGGTGGCGCACAGCACGGTGGATTGCAAATCTTCCATCATGCGCAGTTGTTTATCGGTATTACCCGGGCCCATCGGAATGGCCATGGCGCCCAGTTTTTCGGCACCCAGCTGGAAGCCGATGCCCGCCGTCCACAGGCCATAACCTGGCGTAATGTGAATGCGATCGCGGCTGGTGATGCCCGCCATTTCGTAGCAGCGCGCAAATTGGATAGCCCAATCTTCCACATCTTGTGCGGTGTAGGGAATGATAACCGGCGTGCCCGTGGTGCCCGATGAAGAATGGATGCGTACGATTTCTTCTTCCGGAACAGCAGCGAGCCCTAAAGGGTACACGCGGCGCAAATCGTCTTTTTCGGAAAACGGCAGCTTCTCAAAATCGGCCTGCGTTTGCACATCAGCCAGTTCAATACCGTCGAAAATTAAGGCGTAAAAGGCAGACCGCTGCTTCAACGTCTTGAATTGCTCTTTAATGAGCACAAATTGTTCGTCGGTTATATTCATAGTGTTCGCAACTTTATCACAAGAAAGTGCCCCGTGGGCGATTTTTCTGCTATTGGGCTTATTTTCTCTCATCACCGCACGCGACATCTATGGCTTGTAGGTTCATTTCCACGAAGCGTGATTTTACACACAGGGGGATGGCGCGGCGTAAATCGTCGACGCTGATGGAAAGGGTGCCTTGCGCAAGCGCGCGGGCAAGCAACACGGTGTTGAGCACTTTTCTGGTTCCCACTTGCGCACAAAGCACTGCATCGTCAACGGCGATGAAGTGCGGCACGCACGTGGCAAGCTGTGCCACCACATCTTCGGCGCGATGGGGCGTGTGCGAAAGCGCGGCGGAAACTGGCTGGATGGCCGTCGTAGCGCACACCAGCGTGCCTTCGGGCTTCAAATACGGCACAACGCGCGCGCCTTCGGCGGGCTCAAACGCGATAATCAGATCGGCGGTACCCTGTGCCAACAGCGGCGCGTACACTTCTTCGCCGTTGTTGCCCATGCGCAGATGCGATGTCACGTTGCCGCCGCGCTGCGCCATGCCGATGGTTTCGGCTGTGCGCACCTGCCAGCCTTTTGCCTGCGCGGCCTGCGCCAAAATCTTGGCCGCAAGCACCGTGCCCTGCCCGCCCACACCTGCCAGCAACACATTAAGCATGAGGGGCCTCCTTACCTGCGCAAACAGCGGGACTTTCCGCAGCAGCTTGCACACCACATACGCCCCCGCCTGCGGGCAGCGTAATCACGCTAAACGGGCACACCTGCGTGCACAAACCACAGCCGTTGCACAATGTTGTATCAATAAACGCGCGCTTGCTTTCGGCAGCAAAGCCAATGGCCGGGCAACCGATTTCGGTGATGCACTTTTTGCAGCCCGTGCAGGTTTGCGTGTCGATAACTACCGGAGCACCGGGCTTTACCAGGGAAACACAGGGGGCTTCGTAGAGGATGGCCGAAGGACCCGCAAAGTCGATGGCCTCCTGGGCGGCGGCGATGCTTTCTTCCAAGTTGAACGGATTGGCATGCACGATGCACGCAAACCCCACTGCACGCAACACGCCCTCGATAGAAATCGGCGGAGTTTTCGGCCCCATCAGCGTTACGCCGGTGCCAGGATGCGGCTGCGACCCGGTCATGGCCGTGGTTGCGTTATCCAGCACGGCTACCGTGATATCGTGCTGGTTGTAAACAGCGTTGACAATGCCGGGCAGCCCGCTGGCGAAAAACGTGGAATCCCCCACAAAGGCAATGTGCTTCTTTTCGGGCTCGGCAACCGCAAAGCCCTGTGCCATGGTGATGCCCGCACCCATACATAAACACGTGTCGATCGCATCAAGCGGCTGGGCGTTGCCCAAGGTGTAGCAGCCAATATCGCCGCACAGCACCGCAGGCGTTTTCCCCAACGCGCGGCGCACCGCATAAAAGCTGCCACGATGGGGACACCCCGCACACAACACGGGTGGGCGCACAGGCAATGGGGCGTCGTAAGTAAGCGGCGCAGGGGAAGTGACTGCGGAAGAAGCGCCCAAAGCGTCCGAAATACCCGAAACATCCGCCGCTTCCGGCACACCCAAATAAACTGCCAGGCGCATCGCAATATCATCCACCGTGTTTTCGCCCCGGTCGCGCGTGGTTTGCGTCAGCTTGCCCAGCACCGAAAACCTGCCATGCACCGCCCCGCAAAAAGCCAACAGTTCGTCTTCCAAAAAGTGGTCGAGTTCTTCTAACACCAGCACGCTGTTCAGCCCCTGCACAAAGCGGGCAACTGCGGCTTCGGGGAAGGGGTAGGGCGTTCCCACCTGCATGAAACGATAAGCGGGCAGCTTAACTCCCGCCGCCAACGCGCGCACCTTAAGCGTGCGCAGCGCTTCGCGGGCATATGCTGCAGAAACACCACCAGCCATAATGCCCAGCTGCGGCACCTCGCGCGTCATGCCACCTTCCTCAACAGGGTTAAACATAGCCAGCCGCCCTTCCGAAAACTCGCGCGCCATCTGCCGCAAGCGCTCGTTGATTTCGCCGTGCGCTTCAAAGGCGCGCCGTGGAAAAATGATCCACTTCGGATCGCGCTTGAACCCTTCCGCAGGCATGGGCTGAGCTTGCGTGGTTTTAGGGAAATCGAAAAACGTGGAAGCGTGGCAGATGCGCGTGGTCGGGCGCACAATAACCGGTGTATGGTAGGTTTCAGAAAGTCGGAAGGCAGCCGAAATCATGACGCAACCTTCTTCGGGCGTGGTCGGGTCGAACACCGGCAGCTTGGCAAACGCTGCAAAACGACGCGTATCCTGTTCGGTCTGCGAAGAAATGGGGCCGGGGTCATCAGCCACAAACAGCACGCAACCGCCACCTACGCCCACATAGTTCAGGCTCATCAGCGCGTCGCTTGCCACGTTAAGACCCACTTGCTTGCAGGTGAACAGCACCCGGGCACCCGCGTAAGATGCCCCCGCCAGCAGTTCAAGCGCGCTCTTCTCATTCGTCGACCATTCCACATGCACGCCACGCGCACTGCCCGCCGCATGGCACGCTGCAATCGTTTCAATCAATTCGGAAGAAGGCGTGCCCGGATACCCCGCCACCACACGCACTCCCGCAGAAAGCGCCGCATGCGCAAAGGCTTCATTGCCCATCAAAAGTTTTTCAGTCATAGGTTTCGCCCGCTTCTATCGATTCACCGCAAGACACCTTGCGCCCGCCTACCGCCTTGAGTTTTTATCATAGCAAAGAAGCGCCCACGCACGTTTCACCAAATCGCGCTTGGTACCCAATTACATGAAGAATGTGCCAACAAAAACGCCGCCCTGCGGCGGCGCTTGTTTGCCTTCTATTTTTCTTCTTTGCGGCTGTGGGCTATGCGGGTGCCAGCGACAATCAGCAGGGCTAACCCCGCACACACGCCCACAACTGCCAGCACTACAAGACCTGCGGGCAGCGTATCGCCGGTGGGCGCCAGGTTCGCAGCCGAAGTGTTCAGGGGTTGTGCCACCGGGCTGCCTGCATCCGGGGTTGCCGGCGTGGGTGGCGTGGGCGGCGTGGGCGGATCAACCGGGGTCGGTGGGGCAGCAAGGGCAACGCCGAAGGGCGAAAGCGAATAGGCCGCAAGGGTAACCATGCCCTCTTTTACCGTAAGGCCATCGTACACATCGACGGTAGCAGCGGCAACGGGTGTTCCGCTTTTATCCAAATTACCCGCACTCACTAAATGCAACATCTTGACCGGCTTGCCGTTGTAAGCATCCCCCACAGGAAGCGTCATTTTAAAAGGACCCTTACACCCGGTAATATCCTGAAACGCCACATCGTAGGAAAACAACAGCGTGTCGCCAGCGGCAAGCGCGCCATCAAACAGCGCAGGAACAGGGCTGCCTACCGCAAGGTCTGAAAGCACGATGCTCGGGTTTGCGCCCACAAACAGATTGCCCACAACCTCAGTTTTCTGCACGGTCTGCACGGGGATCGTTGTCACGTCGCCACCCTTCACCGTGGCAACCGTTATTTCGGATACGGGAGGAAGCTCAGCTTTATCGGCAAATGCTTTAATCATGGCGTTGCCATACGGAAAGTCGCCGTTTTCGGTGAGAGTCGGATCAGCCAAGGCCACCGCGGCATCTTTCCAAACACCGCCATCAAGCAAATAGCTTTCCCCTGGATTGATGACGGCATTGCAAGCAATCGGTAGATCATTCTTTTTCGCGCCTTCCTCTGTTACTCCTCTTTCAAAAGCGGAGTAATAGGTGTCGTCAGCCGTTATCTGCGCAACGACCGAGAACTTTTCTCCCGCGCGAATGTTGTAAGTTGTGTTTGCTTTCGCCTCTGTCAGCGGAACACGATGGTATCCTGCGAAATCAAAGGCGGCCTCGGTTATTCCTAAAAGTTCACCATCAAGCGGGGATGTGGCCCCTACATTCAGTTTGTACACCGAAATCATAGCTTTCGTGCCCGCAACAGGAGTACTGACCGAAGCGGCCTTCAGCGTCTGATCGCTCTGTGCGGTGAACACGTTTGCGCTGCCGGCTCCCTTACTGTCGGTAAACGTTCCATCGATCATTGAAGCTTTGCCCAGGTAATCGTATTGATGCGTGATTCCGTAAGTCTCTGCATCGTTCGTGGCCAAATCGTAGCTGGCAGAGTCCATGACGCTCTGGTCGTAATACGACAAGTAGAAATAGCCAGTGCCACCAATGCCCCATGCACGCTTATTGGGAAACACATTAGGCTCACCTGCGCCCCAGCTGTTCTTGACAATCCATGCACCTGGCTCAGGCGGCTGCTTGTCTGCGTTGAAGTTGGAAATTTTATAATCATCATTCCATCCCACAATGGACACGCCATGGTTTGCCGGCATGGGTGTGTTAGTGTACTGCGCCCAGTTCTTGTAATTCATGAAGGTTGCGTCGCCCGTTTCGCCGGGCTTGCTTACGTCGGCTGCATAAGAGGTGCTAATCGCGCCGGTTTTCATGATGGCATTCTTCATGGCTACGGTTGCCGCCGGGTTGTAGGTGTAGGAAGGGATACCGTCTGTCACAGTAATCCGCGCCGTACCGGGCAGCATACTTGATTCCTTCAGTTGGTGCAGCGAATCGAAACGCTTGTCTTCGCCCACCGCCCAGGTTCCGCTTTTTGCATAGTGAA
The DNA here is from genome assembly GCA_036655915.1 of Raoultibacter sp. Taxonomy (GTDB): domain Bacteria; phylum Actinomycetota; class Coriobacteriia; order Coriobacteriales; family Eggerthellaceae; genus JAVWGW01. The sequence continues at coordinate 1,721 of JAVVPE010000002.1, read as the reverse complement.
GGCCGCTTTCATCACGAATGGCCTCATCGTTTTGATAGGGAACAGCCTTCTCGCTTTCAACGCCAAACCCCGCAGAAAGCAAAGATCCTGCCGCCGAACTCGGAGCGCCCACAATGACATCGCCTCCCGAAACAATCGAATAGCTTCCTTCGCCCGCTTGAGAGTTTTGGGCGGTCAGCGGTAAGGGGTGGTTATAAAACCAGGCCAGGTGCCGTTCGGAAAAATCCGTGGTGGCAGCGGTGCCCACGCCCTGGTTGAGAATGTTGCTTTCTACTGCCGCAGTGGCAGAAAACGCCCAGCACGATCCCCAGGGGTTTTGCAGCTTCACCGGCGTCACACAGCTTCTCCCCTCAGCATCGCGCAAGTCAAATTTCTCAGGCAAAACGGCTTGCGGCGTAATGCCCGCGTACCCTTCAGGGTAGTTGTAGTAAGAGGGATCAATAGCCGAAGGAATAATACCTTGCCCCGTGTGCCCCGAAATGCGCGCCATCTGCTCTTCGACGCTTACCAGCGGCGTTAACGCAGATTCCCCTTCCGGCTGCGCCAAGGCAACCGTGGGCACCATGCCGCATGCCAACACCACCGCAAACGAACACGCGACCAGCCGTGATAGATAGTTTTTCTTTTGCATATGCTGCTCCTTATCGTTTGCCGGCAAAGCGGCATCGGCATACCGCAAAACACCCTCAAAATTTCCGAGCGCTCTCATATACTTTCACTATACACGCAAAGGGCGCCCCCCACACGGCAGGGACGCCCTTTTGAGCTGTTTTATTCAGGAACGGCGACGCCCCTTTGCTTTACCTGCCGCTATACTTTGGCCATATCCTCTTTGAACTTGACGATTTTTTGGCGGGCACCGTCGCAGCTGGTGCCCATCATTTGCACGGCCAAGATAGCTGCATTTTTCGCACCGTTGATGGCCACGCAGGCAACCGGCACGCCGCTGGGCATTTGCACCATGGAAAGCAGCGAATCAAGGCCGCCCAAATCGCTCGTCTTCATGGGCACCGCGATAACGGGGCACGGCGTGTATGCCGCAACCACCCCGCCCAAATGCGCCGCTTTGCCCGCAGCTGCGATAATCACGCGAATACCGCGCTCGACGGCGGTTGCGGACCATTCATGCACTTCAGCTGGCTTGCGGTGGGCGCTTGCCACCTTCACTTCGTAGGGCACGCCAAATTCTTCCAACTGCTTCATGCACGGTTCCATGGCCGCCATATCGGATTGCGAACCCATGATGATGCCGACAACCGGCGCTTTATGATCACAAGACATTAAGAACTCCTTATTCGAAAATGAACTCTTTTGTGGGTAAAATTGATCACCCTTTCTTTACGGGCTCAAGGCTAAAGCAAAACCGCCGCCGCCTAAACCGACCCAGAACAAAATTCACAGAAGAACAACGAGAACACGACCAAAGCACCACGCAGGCGCAAAATATAAACGATACATCCCAGCATGGGCTTAGTTTCTTCTTATCACCCAAAAACATTTTGCACAATAGTGGGAAACGCAGGCGCAACCACAGTGTGCCACATGCTTGTGCGTCGTGTGCGTGATGCGCAAAACCGCCTAGCGGAGCTTCTTCATATAGAGGGTAATTTGCGAAACGTTGAACTTTTCGCCATCGCTTAAACGGAATTGCTCGATTTTCCACACACGCACGCGCCCGCCGTTGCGGATGGGCGTGGCAACAGTTTCGATGGTGTCGCCTT
>JAVVPE010000001.1:0-67605 GCA_036655915.1 Raoultibacter sp. | reverse complement strand
AACGCCAGCAGGCACAAGCGACAATCGTGTGATTTTTCGCGCAAAAAGTATTATTCCCGAAGCCAGCGGCTTAAAGCGCAGAGAGGTACCTCTAGCCACCAATCTTGTTTTCCTTGTCCTGGTCTTTGGTTGGGGGATTCAGCGTGTTCTGCAATTGTTGATAGGGATCAAGCGATGCGCGAAGCTGATCAAGAGCTGGCATAAACGACAGACTGGAAACATCGGGTGGAGCGCTTTTTGTTTCGAGAGCAGCCTTAGATATGCCCCTACCTTCGATGTAATCGCTCAGGTTTTGGTACGAGGGCGATGCGGCAAGAGCGCTCATGAGCACATTGGCCGCCCGACTAATCTGATGCGCTTCGACATTGTCGCTTATAAGTGTTTTTGCAAAAACACTTCCTGCATTTTTCGGAAAACCATTTCTTGACGCAAGCGGGGCAAGAAGGGTTGCAAGCCTCGTTTCGTTCACGTTATGGCCTCTTTTACTAGCACCTGCCATGAAATTGCCCACAAGGCTCGGGTCGTCACGCATGCGCACCAAATCGGCGATGGTGCGTTCGACAGAAGAGACGGGAAGGCCCTCAATTATCACGATGTCCTGCTCGTCAATTTCCCAAGGAAACAATTTCACATCCTCGCGCGCAGTACGCTTGCCTTTCTTGATGGCAAAAACATAAGGGGTTTCGTACATATCCGTATCGCCGTGCATGCATGCGGCAGTTCTTCCCATAACGACGGCATCATAGGGTCTTGCCCTTAAGCGTTCAAAGGCCGAAGGTTTCGGGTAGAGCGAAAGCCAGGAAGCTTTGAGCCCGCAGTGGTTCGTTTCCTCCCCTGCGGCAAGGCGATATGTTCCGTAGGAAACAGATTCAATCCGCCCATCGCCGAGCATCCTTGCAAGTTGTATTCTGTTCACTCCTAGAACAAGCGCCTGCGCAGACGTGAACAAACCCCATTGTGATGAGGCAAGTGAATAAAGCGATTCTCTGCTTCCAGTTTTTTTCATGTCGATATTATACATAATTCTGTTAATAAAATCGACATGAAATTGTGTTGGGCGCAAAGTTGGGCGGCTTAGGGAGCAACCACGACTTCGCTTGCGGCATCGAGCAGCGCTTCTACTTCCTCCATGGTGGCGGCTTCGGCGTAAATGCGCACGAGGGGTTCGGTGCCAGAGGGGCGCATCATGACCCAAGCGTCGCTTTCCAGCGAAAACTTGACGCCATCGCGCCGGTCAACGGCCACAACTTGCTTGCCGCAGAAGGCCTGCTTGCTGCAGTTGGGCACAATTTCTGTGCGAAAATGCTGCATCTGTTCTTCGGTTATAGAAAGCCCGCGGCGAGCAAATTCAAGCGTACCCAGCGTGTCGCACATATCTTGCACCAGCTGACCCAGGCTCATGTGGCGCTGCGCCATGGTTTCGACCAGCAGCAAGGCCATCAGCAGGCCGTCGCGTTCCATCACGTGAGAAGGAATGCCGATGCCGCCGGATTCTTCGCCGCCCAGCATGACATCGCCCTTGCCCATTTCGGCATAAATCCACTTGAAGCCCACCGGCGTGCTGGTAAGTTCTAGCCCCAGGCGCTTGCATTGGCGCGCCAGCAAGGCCGAAGCGGTGATGGTGGAAACGACGCGGCCGTGCAGCCCTTTGTCTTCAACCAGGTGCGCCACCAGCAAGGTGATAATGCGGTGCGGGTTCACGAAGTTGCCGTGTTCATCGCCCGCACCGATGCGGTCAGCGTCGCCGTCGTTGATGAAGCAGGCATCAAAGCCCAATTCCACCACTTTGGCCAGGCCACGGTCAATCCATGGCGGAATAGGTTCGGGGTGCAGGCCATCGAAAGTGGGGTCTGCCGCGTTGTTGATTTCGCACACTTCAACGCCTAGATCGCGCAACAATCCTGCCAAGTGGCCACGCCCGGCACCGTAGAGAGGATCGACCACAACGCGCAAATGAGCAGCGGCAATGGCCTCGCCGTCGACGCGTTGCTTTAATGCCGCCACATAGGGAGTAATCAGGTCGACTTCCTCAAATGTTCCCCGTGCGGTGGGTGCCTGATCGGGCAAAACGGCTTCCACGCGATCGGTGAATTCCTGCGAAGAGGCGCCACCATCGGCCATGCGCAGCTTCACGCCCAAGTATTCGGCAGGGTTATGGCTGCTGGTAAGCATGATGCCGCCAATTGCACGCGGGTCGCGCGCCACCGAAAAGCACAGACACGGCGTGGGGCAAAAATCGTTCGACAATTTGACGGTGAAGCCTTCAGCTGCGGCAACGCTAGCCGCAAGCTGGGAATAGCTGTGGGCATCCAAGCGGCAATCGTGCCCGACAAAAAGGGTATCGCAGCCCGCTAAAGCCGGATCGCTCGCGCGCTGTTCTTTGAAGATGCGCGCTGCAGCCACAATGGTGCGTGCAAGATTTTCATCGGTGAAATCTTCCCCGATGATAGCGCGCCATCCGTCCGTTCCAAAATGAATTGCCTGTGCCATATTCGCGCCTTTCGCCTTGCACGGTTTCCGTTATGCCACCGCCAAAAAATCCCTGCAGTCGCACATAGTTTCAAACCCGTCTATTATACCCGTTTCCCCTCATATCCCGAAAACCGCAAAAGTCCGCCTGAAAAGTGTAACGAAACACAAAAAGTGCGACCTAAAAGTGTAACGAACAACAAAAAGTCCGCCGTAAAAGTGTATTTTGCGCTACCATGGCAGAAGATACAATCTGTTGCCTGCACATCACTAGAGGAAGGGCACCCATGCAAAGACACCTACAAGACCAGCTGGTCGCCTGGAAAAACAAGCCCAACCGCAAGCCACTTATTATTAACGGTGCACGTCAGGTAGGCAAAACTTGGCTCATGAAAAATTTTGGACGCGAGCATTTTGCTAAAGTTGCCTACATCAACTTCGACAACAACACCCGTATGCAACAGCTGTTTGAAGAGGACTACAACCTAAAGCGCATCCTTAAAGGCCTGCAGATTGAAGCGGGGGTTTCTCTTACCCCCGAAAATACTCTGATCATTTTTGACGAGATTCAGGCGGCACCCAAAGCCCTGGCCTCTCTGAAATATTTCAACGAAGATGCCAGCGAATATGCAGTTATCGCCGCCGGATCACTGCTGGGCACCCTGCTGCACCAAAATGTGTCCTATCCCGTAGGGAAAACGGAATCCATCAACCTCTACCCACTTTCCTTCACCGAATATTTGCAAGCAACCGACAATGGTGCCTTGCTTGACCTGCTGAAAAGCAAGGATTGGGAAACTATTGCAACCTTCAGCAGCCGCTATATTCAGTTGCTTAAAGAGTATTATTTTGTAGGCGGCATGCCCGCAGCGGTTCTAGCCTATTTGGAAAATCACGATTTTGCGACGGTGCGCGCCGTGCAGACCAACATTTTGAACGATTACGACCGCGATTTTTCAAAGCATACCGAAAACCCCACCGAATCGCTGCGTGTAAGCAAGGTGTGGGATTCCCTGCCAGCACAACTGGGGCGTGAAAAGCGCAAATTTATTTACGGAAAAATCGAAAAGGGAGGCCGGGCAAAATCGTTTGAAATGGCCTTGCAGTGGCTTGTTAAGTCGGGGCTGACCTACGAAGTTCCCTGCATCACAAAACCAGGCTTGCCCCTTAAATCGTATGAAGACCTGGGAGTTTTCAAACTATTTGCCTTAGATGTAGGGTTGCTGGGCGCCATGAGCGGCCTTGATGCAACAACCCTTTTAGAAGGCAATGCCATTTTTGAAGAATTCAAAGGGTCCCTTACCGAGCAATACGCCTGCCAACAACTCATCAGCGATTGCGCGCTTACCCCCTACTACTGGTCTGCAGAAAACTCGTCGGGAGAACTTGACTTCGTCGTTTCCCGCGTCAATGAAATTGTCGCGCTAGAAGTGAAAGCGGAAGAAAACCTGCAGGCAAAAAGCCTAAAAAGTTTCTACAACACCTACCCCAACACAAACGCCATCCGCAGTTCGCTTTCAAACTACCGCAAACAAGATTGGATGACCAACATCCCCCTCTACGCCCTAAGCACCCTCAAAACCCCCTAATACACAAAAGCCACCGGGGGGACAACTGCATATCAACCGCATCCCCCCGGTGAAACGCTAGGAGTGCGAAGCTCCTACCAATGCGCGATTTACAAGCGCGCGCAAACAATCAGATCGGCTTTCTCCGCGGGTGTTGGCAAGTGCATCGAGTGCCGTGATATTTTCCTCGGGCAGTTTAAAGGTAACTGTTTTCATGCGCACCCCAAACATCAACGGGCGCCCCATAACAACTTTGCCAAGGTGCGTGCTATCCCATGTGTCGTTGTCGTATTCCTGCGCCCACGCGTCTAACTGCTGCTCGCTCACACCAAGCTTCTTGTTCATTTCGTCTCTATTCATGCCGACCTCCCTTCGCCAACCCCAGCTCTACCATGGCCTTCTGTGTCGGCGGGGTCATCGCGTGATACACAATAACAACGCCTTGCGCAGTACGCCTTCCAATCATTTCCAGTAAACGCCCTGCCCCATCAAACCCAATCGCAATATATTCGTTCGGATTTCGATCTAAGCGAGGAATCATCCTTACAAAGCCAGACCAGGCAGTTAACACATCTTTTTCAGTAATCTCGGGGTGTCGCTCAAAAACTCTTGGATGTACGACAATTTCACTATCCATGGTCAACCTACTTTCGTATGCCGTAAGTATACTACGAAAGTAGGTCGGCCTCAATACACAAAAGCCACCGGGGGACGGTGGCTTTTGCAAGACGAGAAGAAGGCAAGAGGAGGTGCCTAAAATTACAAGAACAGAATATCCCTTTGATTATCCTAAAGCAAGGATAATCAAATCTTACCCCAATTCCCCACAAAACCCCTGCAACGACAGGCTCGAAAGCAAGCTTGCCGCCACAGGCCGCCGTCAGGTTAAAAACATTACTCGCTGCGCAACGCCGTCACCGGATCCTTCTTGGCGGCCATCTTCGAGGGAATCAACCCGCCAAGCAGCGTTAACACGGTGGAAATGGCTATCAGAATGCCCCCGGCAACGGGTGGCAGCAGAGCCACATTCGCAATGCCGGTAATGCTTTCGATAATCATATTTATCGGAATGTTAAGCAGCGCGGTAATCAGTATGCCCAAAATGCCCGAAGCCAAGCCGATCAGGAAAGTTTCGGCGTTAAATACGTGGCTCACATCTTTCTTGCTGGCGCCGATCGAACGCAAAATACCAATTTCCTTTGTGCGTTCCAGCACGCTGATGTAGGTGATAATGCCAATCATGATCGAAGAAACCACCAGTGAAATAGCCACAAAGGCAATCAGAATATAGCTGATGGAATTGATGATGTTGGTAACCGACGACATCATGGTGCCCACGATATCGGAATAGTGCACCACCTTATCTTCATCGCCCGCATCCTGCACGGCCTTGTTGTGATCTTTGATAATCGTGTCGATGTTTTCTTTAGCTTTAAAGTCGGTGGGGTAGATGTTGATGGTGGCCGGCACCGCCAAATCAGCTACGCCCAACTTTTTCAAGTTGCCGTCATAGGTGGCATTGTCGGCCTGTGCGCGCATTTGCTTTTGGAAAGTTTCCACAATCTGAGCCTCACTCATGCCCGCAGCTTTCATCTGCGCCATGTAGGCCTGCATACTGGCCGCCTGGTCAGCGGGCAGTTTGGCCATATAGTCGGTGATGTCTTGCAGGCTGAGTGTGGCATTTTTATCTTCGGTCATAAACGGCACGCCAGTAAACACATCGGTATTCTTGTCCGTCTTCTGATCGGCCACGATGGGGGCATCGGCAACCTGCCCAATCAAGTGCGTCATCAATTCGCTGGGATACATAACGTAGCCCCAGGTGCTTGCCGACCCTGCTGCTTCATCGCTGGCCTGCACAACGCCAACCACTTTCACGGTTGTGCCCTTGGCCACCGCCTGCTTCATGAAGGCTTCATCTTCGGATTTATCTTCCCAAATGCCACCTGTTTTTTCATAGAAGGCCGTCGTGGGAAGCATCTTAAATTCCAAGCCCAACACATCGTCGTAGGAATATTCTTCCGGCGCAGAATCCTTGATTTTTTCGCCGCGCATAACGCCATCCATCATGTCTTTAAGCTCGGCCTCATCCTTTAAGCCCAGCGCGTACAACGTGTAATCGGAAATACGCCCATTGGCATCAAGCACCACAACAACTTCGTCATAATTTTCCGGCAGGTGCCCTTTAACAACAGGGTATTCCCTGCTCACCAGTTCTTTGTTGTCAAGCATCTGCACCCACACATCGTAGCTGCTGCCCATCGATGCCATCATTTCCGATTGAGCAGAACCGCTTTCACCACCCGTCGAAAATCCGATGGCATCCATGACCGTGGCCGGATTAACCTGGTGCACGCCTTCTTTGGTATCGGCGTTGAAAATATTCAGCGTCGTTTTGTAGTTGTACTGTATATCGTTGGTGAAACTTTCAATGTCGTTCGGGTTTGTTTCAAGCCACTTCTTAATATCCGCCATATCGTTTTGGTTCGCGTCGTTGGCAATGGAGGAAACCATACCCGAAATAATGTTGTTGCTTTCGATGGACGTCGCATCTTCGCGCGCTTCGCCGCTGCCGTTCATTCCCATCATCGTCGACATCATGGTGGACGAATCAACCGAAGTGGATTGGATGGTTAAGGGGTAATTGGAAAGCGTACTTTCTTCGGTTTTGTTGATGTAATCCTGCGCACCGGAAGAAAGTGAAAGGATAAGCGCGATGCCAATGATGCCGATACTGCCCGCAAAGGCGGTCAAAAGCGTGCGGCCTTTTTTCGTCATCAAATTATTGAGTGAAAGGGAAAAGGCCGTCAGCAAACTCATCGACGTTTTCTTGATGCGCCCCGCATACGATGCACGCGCAGCCGACACCTCAACTTCGCTGGCTTCAAAGGGGCAAGAATCGCCCTGCGTTTCGCCATCCAGCAGGTAAATAATGCGCGTGGCATACTGTTCGGCCAGTTCAGGATTGTGCGTAACCATGATGACCAAGCGGTCTTTGGCCACTTCTTTCAAGATTTCCATAATCTGGGTGGATGTGTGCGTATCCAGTGCGCCCGTAGGCTCATCGGCCAAAATGATGTCGGGGTCGTTAACCAGCGCGCGTGCAATGGCCACGCGCTGCATCTGCCCGCCACTCATCTGGTTGGGCTTTTTGTGCAGCTGATCACCCAAGCCCACCGCTTCAAGCGCCTTGGCCGCGCGCGCTTTGCGTTCTTCCGAAGACACGCCCGAAAGCGTCAGCGCCAGTTCCACATTGGAAAGCACGCTTTGGTGCGGAATCAGGTTGTAGCTTTGGAAAACGAAGCCGACACTGTGGTTGCGGTAGGCATCCCAATCTTTGTCTTTATACTGCGTGGTGGATGTGCCGTTGATAACCAAATCGCCGCTGGTGTAGGCATCCAAGCCGCCGATAATATTGAGCAGGGTGGTTTTGCCGCAGCCGGAAGGCCCCAGCACCGCCACGAATTCGCTTTCACGAAACTGCAGGTCGATTCCCTTAAGCGCCTGAACGGTTTCGTCGCCGCTCACATAATCCTTCTTGATGGTTTTTAGCTCAAGCACGCGCACGTCTCCTTCGTGTGACGCAAAGTCGCGCGCGTTTCAAGTGGGCGCAACCCTACGCTGTAATTGCGAAATTTTAAACAGTATAGAGCCACTGCCCTACCCCGTCGTCGCGCGCACACATGCTGTTACCTGGGCGTGAACTGCTAGGTTGCCGTGTACGCTTGCGTGGTTGAACCGCCTGCGGTGCCCGTACCCGTCGTGCTGCCCGTGCCAAGCGTGGCGGGATCGCCGCCCGCATCCACAATGTCCATCATCTTTTTCAGCTGCGCTTTGTCGGCGCCCACATAGGAAACACCATCATCGCCCATCGGCAAAATATAGGAAGGCACCATGGCAGAATACATGGTAAGCGAGCCCAGGTTTTTAAACTGCATCGCAAGGCTTAAAATATCATTGACGGACAAATCGGTCGTGACGCACTTGGCCGCCTTCTGAATAACGTTGGGAATATCGGTGACGGGAAGCGACAAGACCTTCTTCACCATGCCCTCAATAAGAAGGCGCTGGTTAGAAGTACGCGTAAAATCGCCATCAACATACGAACGGCTGCGCGCAAACACCAAGGCCGATTGGCCATCCAAAATCTGTGGCCCTGGCTGAATAACGATGTCGCCTGCATCGGGGTCATCAATCAATTCTGGCACGTTCACTTCAACGCCGCCCACGGCATCCACCAAACTGACCAGTTCTTCAAAGTTGACTTCCGCATAATGCGCAATATCCACGCCGCATAGCTGCTTCGCTTCACGGATAGTTGCCGCAGCGCCCCCATAATTGTAGGCGGCGTTAAATTTGTTTACGCCCTGCCCGTCGATGTCAATTTTCGTATCGCGCGGAATAGATACCAAGGTCACCGTGGACGCTGTCGGATCCACGCGCACCAAAATATTCGTATCGGAACGCTGGCCGTCTTCTTCACTTCCGGCACGGCGATCAGAGCCGATCAGCATCATGTAAAAAGGCTCCGAAAAGTTTTTGGTGGGGACGGTGACATCCTTGATGGCCTGCTGTTCTTCGGCTGTTTTGTTGCCAGCAAGCTTGGAGTTGATGTCGCTCATATACCACGCCGTAGCGCTGCCCACACCCACAACTGCCAGCAGCAGCACCAACAACATGCCAACGCCAACTTTTTTCCCACGGCTCATGCCCCGTTTTCTGCGGGCGTACTGCGCATTGTTGCGCGAATACTGCCCCGCACCCGACGCTGGCGGCTGAAACCCCATGGCTTCACGCGGCTGCGTGTTGCGGCGGCCAGCCTGGCTTCCGTAGGCATCCCTGCCGTAAGCGCTGGGGTTGAAGCTGCCCGAAGGGCGCCTTTGGCTGTTGCGCTGCATCTGTTCGCGGCTGGGAGTATTGGGGGTAGGTCGAGAATTGCGCGCGGAAGATGATGAACGCAAAGGCTGCGAAGCGTTTCCGGAAGAAGATCCCTGTCGCCCGCGGCGTGAAGAACGTGAGGCCATATAAAAAACTCCTAGCGGTTTGCGGCAACGTCCCTTAACAACTGCAAGGAACGTCCCGGATGTGGGAGCAATACCGTGTTTCTGTTTCAGTACACACTTCTATTTGTCCAATAAACCCCTAAATTTTAGCACTGAATGCACGCAGCCATAAAATAGGCACGTGAGCGAAACAAAGCGTTCACAACTCGCCACGTCAAATAAGCGCATCTTGTCGCCTGTTCGGGGTGCCCCTACACCCACAAAGGGTTATGCGAAATCCAACAGACTTTGGGGAACAGAAATAAGCGCATCGGCACCGCCCTCCAACAAATCGGCTTCGCCCTGATAGCCCCAGGTAACACCCAGCGCAAAAGTTCCCGCGCGTTTGGCAACCACCATATCCCCCCGTGAATCGCCCACATACACCGTTTTTTCCGGTGTTGAACCCAATTCCTCAATAGTTTGTAACAGCCCCGCAGGGTCAGGCTTGCGCGCGATAACCCCTTCACCGTGCGCCACAGCAAACATGCCAGGGAAGTGAATGGCCATTAAATCCTGCACGCCGGCATCAAATTTATTTGACAGCAATCCCAGCCGCTTGCCCTGTGCCTTCAGCGCCAAAAGCGCGGCGCGCATGCCCTCATATTCTCGCGTAAGGGAAACGCCACAGTCGGTATAGAGTGATTTCCACAGCTCCAGCGCTTGATCGGCCACCTGTTCCGAAGTGTTATCAGGCACAGCCTGATAGATAAGGCGACGGGCGCCATTGCCCACAAAGCTTAGAATTTCGGCTTCCGTGCGCGGTGGAAAGCCTTTTTCGACCAGGGTGCGATTAGTAAGAACAACCAGGTCAGGCAAGGTATCAAGCACGGTACCATCCAGGTCAAAAATAAATGTGTCAAAGTGGTACGCCATGGTGTTCCTCACATTAAAAAGCGGCCGGAAGATCAATTCTTCCTGGCCGCTTCTGCTTTTAAATTGGAGCGGGTGACGGGAATCGAACCCGCGCGGCGAGCTTGGGAAGCTCGAATTCTACCATTGAATCACACCCGCATACTTCATCGCTTTGCGATAAATGAAGTTACTTCTTTGCAGCGCCGATACGACAAATTGTCGTGCCACAGTCGGGGCACTTACCCTTAGTGATAGGTTTACCATTCTTGGTAACGCTTTCAACCGGATCAATCATTTCTTTTTTTGCCTTGCACTTCACGCAGTATGCTTCAATTGCCATATCAAAAAACCTCTATTCCTTAATCCGGGAGTTGTATGCATCGGTGCAAACAACCCAAACTATCAGAGAGCATACTTGGCAGTATGCCGCCCTCTAAGATAGCTTAATTATACTCTAAACATCGTAGCCAACTGCGGAAATATGAAATAATCTCTAAATGTTCTTGAGCATTTCCATAACAAAATCAGCATTGTGCTGCAAGGTTTCTTCGTCCAAATTTTCCAGCACATCGTCGCCCTGGCCATAAAAAGCCGGCTTCTTGCCCTCCATGCCCACCAAGCTCATGGCCTGGGCACCATGCTTAAGCGCAACCGAAGCAGCGCTTTCTTTCCAGCCAATTTGTGCGGTTTCAACCGAAACCCCCGATGCCTGGGAAGCCTTCTTGATATAGCGCCTCATGCGAGAAGATGCCTTAAACTTTTTGAGAGAGCCTTCTTTTTCGATGTAGCTTAATCTGCCCGCCCCTAAAGCCTCAAGGTTGATGAACACAGAACCCTTGAGCTCTTGTGCGTGCTCGCGCAAAAACGCATACATGCCCGCATTGCCCGCAAGCTCGGATCCCAAGGAAACAAACCATACTTCTGTGTTTATGTCAGGATTTTTAAACTGGTAAATCTGCTTGAATTCCTCTTCCAGGGCAGCCTGGTTCCCCTGTTCAGAAGGAAGATATTCCCCCTCGATGTCAATCTCTTCTTCGACATCTTCCGCACGGCCACGGGAAAATGCGCCGCCGTTCCATTTGCGCGTTTCATCTTCGTCCTCAAAATCAAATGCGCTTTCGTCGCTGATATTATCAAGTGCGGGCAGCGCCCCTTGTACACCATCAAAGCGTCCCTTTCGTGCTACGGGAGAATTGGCCGGCAGGGGCGTATCCACTTCGGGCAAAGGCCCCGATTGCCACGGCGCTTCGTCCTGCTCAAACGAATCTTCTTCGGCGTTTTCTTGGAAACTATCCCAGCCACCACGCGCAGCGCCAACGCTTAAGGCATCAAAATCGTCGTCAACCTCAAGCCATTCCTGGGGCGTTATTTCTTCATCCTTTTTCTTTTTCTTGCGCGAAAAACGATCGAAAAACTTGTGGGCGCGCGATTTGGGCATATCCACATAGCCCGTGCCTGCATAGGCACCCATTTCCGTCGTGTTTCCGTCGTAATCGGAATCATCGGCATCATCGATATAAATATCTTCCGGTGCCACATCGGCAATCAGGGCATCTCCCACCGGGGCAAACGACCCTGTAGCGCTTACGGCAGCAAACGACCCGGTGGCGCTGACCGTTGCCGATTCACCCACCGGTGCATCCGGCGACGCTGCGGGCATGTTGAGCGCACCCGAAAGAGAAGGCAAATCCAGCGGCTTAATTTTGGCAGCCGGAGCCTCGTTTGAGGCGGCGGGTGCGGCATCTAAGGAAACTTCGGGAATCCTCGAGGCCAGAAGGCTTTTGGCCGCTGTTTTGCCGGAAGTTGTCGCTTCCGCCAAAGGCGCACGCTGCTTGGCAACATCAGCTATGGGGGGCAGCGCTGTCGTGGCCAGATCAACATCGGGCAAAACAATGGGACGACGCGCCGGCTTGGGAGTCACAACCTCGAGGCGCACCTCTTCCCTCTGGGCGGGCGCAGGCTGAACAGCTGCTGGCACAGGTTGCGCGACCCTCGATTGTATGGCGGAAGCCTGATCAACGGGGGAAACTTCCTGCACAAGAGGTGCGGGCGTTTCCTGATCAGCAACAACAAAATCTTGTGCGGGGCGCAGTATGCGGGCGTCGAGAGGTGCCATGGCCACCGTAGCCTCCGCCGAAACCGGCATTTCGGTACGCGCAGCAGCCTGTGTTGGCCGGTTTTCGATGCCAGAAGGTGTCGAAACCGCTTGCAGGGTTTCAACAACAGGTGCCACAGCCGCTTGCGGGGTTTCAACAACAGGTGCCACCGCAGACGTTTGAGGCGGCTTGACTTCCCTAATATTATCTTGCAGGTGGCGCAAACGATCTTCCGTTTGATCATCAAGAGCGCGATTGGCCTGGTTGAAGTGGGTGGAGCTTTCTGCCATAGCGGCATCTAAAACATCCGCATAACGGGAACGCTGCGCTTTGGGTGACTTTTTTTCTTTCTTTGCGCTGGCCTGCGCTTTTTTGTACCAATCAGGAACATTGTCCGCCGCAGCGGCGCCAGCGTTGGCGCGGGGCGCAGGCGCTGCGCCTAACGCTTCTGCAGCCTCAACAGTTCTCGCTACCGTAAGGTTCGCCGCACCACCAGCAAACGCTTCGGCTTCACCCGGCACAGCATTTTCGGGCGCAGCCGCATCTTGGGGGTGCGCACCGGTAAAGGCTTCGCGCGTTTCCTCAACCAGTTCGTGTCTTTCCTCGGGTGCCAAAACCGGCAACGACGGCTCTTTGACCTGCACTAAATGACGTGCGATATCGCCAGCGGGCTGTTCGCGCACGGGGACTCCAGTCAAAGCAGCAATGGCAGCCTTTGCCGCCACAAGCCGTTCGGCTTCCGTTTGTGGATGGGGCTGTGGTGCCTGAACTTGCGCCGCTTCGTATACCAGTTCGGCACCCCCGGGAACAAGGCCGGCCTTGCGCGCTGCCGCTTCCCCGTGAATCGTAGCACCACCTTCTTCGCGGGTGGCCAGTTCGGCGACGCTTACCCGTCCGTTTCCCACACGACGCGCCACTTCCATCATAACTGCCACGCCAGAAGCATTGCAGTTGGCCGCTTCGTTATAAGAAGCAATCTTGTGCAAAAACGCCGTTATCAGAGAAAGGGCAATCACCACAAGCAATATAATGGTGATCACATTAAAGGCAATAGCAACAGCACCCACGGCATGCAAAAAGAAAACGTAGCGAATAATAAGCAAAACAGGCACCGCAAGAAGGGCAACCACATAAGCGCGATTAAGCACGGGAAGAGCCGCCAAAATCGGCGCCACCATTTCAGGCATCGCTTTGCCGCTGTCGTAGTGAGCCAGCACTACAATTTTTCGACGCCGGGCACCCTTGCTGTCCGCCGAAAACTCCGGTTCGTATTTAGAAACAACATTTTGGCTGATGCCACGCAAGAAAAACCGCGAAAGCAGCGGCTTATCAAACAGTTCAAGCCCATATAAAAGGGCAGAAACAAGCACTAAAACAATCGCCGGAATGGCAAAGGCAGAAACGAACAAAGATATAATGGTCGCAATAAAGGTGGTGCCAAAGCACAAAATCATCGGCACATCGCTAGTGCTTGCGCACTTAAAATCCTCGATTGTCGCACTCAAGCCGGCACTTTTTTGAAATTGCTCAGTAATGTAGAGCGCAGCCTGTTGTTCTTCTTCCGTTCCCGCTGGCCTAGGGCCTATATCGCGGGAAAGATACCTAATATCGTCAAGGATTTCCGGCATAGATTTGCCTTTCGTTTAAGCGTGGTGCGCCTTTGTCCATATAGTTCAGAAGTATACGCTATTTGCCCGATGTGCCCAAGTAGTCGCGCAGGAAGGAGTCCGCAGCCCCCACGGCGCGTCTGGCTTCGTTATAGGCGGCAAATGATGCCGCCGTGTTGGTGTCATATGCGGCATAAATGGGCTGCAAGGGGTCGGCGGGAAACTGCTGAGCGAGTGCGGTGGCCTGCGCGTCGGCAGTGTTGTAGGCTTCGTTGTTGGAGTCGGCTGTTTTTTTGTCTTGTACCATAATCGCCTCATCGGAAACCAGCGCGTAATTCATCGCCTCTATGCGCTTGTTAAGGTATTCATTTAACAGATGCATATCGGCGCTTGCGTAGGCCTTAGCCGCTGTGGAAAGTTTCATTTTTGCAGTAGTGAACTGGTCTAATGCGGCAGTTGTTTTTTCCTTTGATAGCGCGACATTTGCCGCCGTGGTTAAAGATACCGCGGCAGCTGCCTGCCGTGCGGTCGCATCTGCCGCAAGAATATCTTCCCAGGCGCTGCTCACTTCAAGGGCGGCCTGGTGGGCATTAACCGTCGCCTGCATGATGCGCGAACCCTCATCAATCATGACCTTTCTAGCCGTAATTGAGCTAAGAGCTTGACCGGCCGCTTCTTTATCGGCGGAATCGCGCATGCCGTCAAACGCCCTGTGCGCCGTAGCTTCCGCAGAATCCAAAAGTGCGCTTGCGGAAGCTAAACTTTCTTGAATTCCTTTAATTTTCCCCACATTTTCTTCATCAAGCGGCGCGTTGATAAGCTCATCCATGGCCACGATGGTTTTGTCCGCCTGCTCGATTTCACTGAGGGCTTCGTTGAGCATGGTTTGATGGTTCTGCTGTTTTTGGTATTCGGTTGCCAAAAAATAAGAGCTTGCGCCCAAAACAACAGCCAACAACAAAATTCCCGTCACGCCTGAAAAAATGCGCCGCGAACGACGGCGTTGTTTTCGCTGAGCAATTTCTTGTTCAGGGTCAGCAAACGCCCCACCTTGCCCCGATGCCCCTTTTGCCGCCGCAGGCAAGGCATCCTCGCCCGCTGCGGCCTGAGAAGGCGTTTTGCCTCCCTTAACGGCTAAAGAGGGTGAAAACACTCCGCTAAACGTGGTGGCAAAACCGTGGGATTTCTTTTCCTTGTTTTCTTCCGAATCAACGGCTTTTTTGCGCGCATCAAGCACGCTGACCGATATTTCGTTTGAAGTCCCTTCGGTGTGGCGCTTAATGTGCAAAAAATGCGCTGTTTTATTCTTCTTTTCAGCCATAAGAGGGATCAGTCCCCCAACGTTTCATTTCTGCCCGCCAGTTCGCTAATCAATTCTTCCATCGAACACAGCTTGATGGTTTTGCTGGGAAGCGAGCGCAAAAACACCTTGCCATATCCCTTGGTCAGCAGGCGCTTGTCGGCCAAAATCAAGCAACCTTCATCATCGGCGTTGCGGATAAGGCGCCCTGCCGCCTGCTTCGTTTCCAACACGGCCGCAGGTAAAACATAGTGGTTCCATGCCTGCGGATCACGCAGGCCGCGCACGCAAGACAGCGGATCGGTTGGCTTGCCAAAGGGCAGTTTAGGAATCACGACACCGCGCAAGGTAGCGCCCGGCGCATCGAAGCCTTCCCAAAAACTTTTGAGTGCAAACAGCGAAAGGTGCTGGTCGGCCAGGAAGTCATCCCGCAATCCTTTGACGGAGACGCCCCACTTTTGGCACACGACCCGCAAAGCATCCCCCTTCAGCGCAGGCTGCACCGCATTGAAGCACGCTTCCATTTCCTTGCGATTGGTAAACAGCGAAAGCATCGACCCCTGCTGAGCGCGATGCACACCAATCAGCAACTTTTGCAGCGTGGCAATATAGGCAGGATCGTTGGGTTCAGGCATGTCATTGACCACATACACCGTCATGTGTTCGTCAAAATCGTAGCTTGAGGCCAGCTGAACGGTTTGTGCACGAGAATGCTCGGTCTGGTTTAAGCCCAGCGCGGTTTCAAACGCTTCAAAACTTTCGGCAATAGCAAGCGTTGCGGAAGCAAACACGACGCTGTGGGTATTGGTGAACAAGGTGGTGTTCATTTTTTCACCCACGTTAACCAGCAGAGCCTGCAACTTTTCAACCGCACGATCGCTTTTTTTGGAAAGCGTGGCCGCATAGGCATAGGTGGGGGGCGCTTTGAACAAAATCGTCTCGCAGGCAAAAAGCATGTCCTTCGCTTCAAGCACCACGGTGGCTATTTCGCGCTGCACCACAGCGGCACCCTCTATATTTTCTAAGGCTGCCACCAATTCTTGGCATGCGGTAATCAGTTTTTCAATGCAGTCGGCAAAAAGGCGGCCGTGCGAAACAAGCTGGGCGAAGGTGTCGCTTGCGCGAATCTGATCGTTAATCCACAGCTCAACATATTCATAGCCCTTCGACCGCTTGTTGGTGTCGAAATAAAGTAAATCTTTCATGTGCGCACACAATTCGCCTGCAGTCTGGCCAAACGCCATGCCAGCACCGCGGGCTTTCGAGGAAAGCCCAAACACCAACGCGTTGCCCTCCCCCGCTTTGGCCGCCGCTGTTTCGGCGCGTGAAAATATATTGCGCGACCCTTCATCGCCCGCTATGCGACGGCTTAAACGCAAGATGGCCTCAGCGGAAAGCTCGGGCGAAAATGCGCGGCGCGCTTCGCTTTCGGCGCCGTGGGCTTCGTCGACCACCCAGTAGCGAATAGGCGGCAAAAGCCCTCCATCGGCCGCAAGATCGCAAAACAGCAGGCTATGGTTGGTGACCACAATATGCGAGGCTTCGGCCTTGCGGCGCGCCCCGTGCACAAAGCACAGCTGCCCGAAAAAGGGGCATTTGCGCCGCAGGCACTCGTGGCTAGTTGTGGTGATAAGGTAGCGGGGAATAGTGCGATAGTCTATTTTCAAACCATCAATATCGTCGTATTCACTTTGCTCGATAAAGGAAAGCAGCCCCGCCAAAGCCGGCGCCGCAGACACTTCTTTACCTGCAACCAATTTCATACCCGGCGCTTCGCCTGCCAGGCGCCCTATCATGCGAAGGCAAGGGTAGTGCGAAAACCCTTTCAGGGGGGCATACGTTAAGCGTTGCCCCGTTGTGGCTTCAAGCGCAGCGGCAAGAAGGGGCAATTCCTTGTGCACAATCTGGTCAAGCAGTGCATTTGTTTTTGTGGCAACGCCCACCGTGATGTTGTTGCGCTGCGCCATCAGGGCAGCAGGAAGTAAATAGGCCATCGATTTGCCCACACCCGTACCCGCTTCCACCACAAGGTTTGTAGAAGAGGCAAACGCCTGGCGCACGCTTTCGGCCATAAGGTTTTGCTCAATACGGTTTTCGTAGGTGCTGTACAGCTGCCCGATTAAGCCTTCTTTATTAAAAGCGGCGGACACTTCGTCCGCGGAGGGGTAATGCAGGCCACCAAGGGGATCGCCCGCAAGTTCATCGGCATCTATCTTCGGCTTAAGTTCCTTGCCGTGCAGCGATTTTTGGCGCATCTTGCGCAGGTCAAAGCTGGTGTCCGCAAAAAGAGGGACACTGGTGCCCGGCGTGGGGACGCTTTCGCCTTCGCTGGGTACTGCCGCAGCCGCATCGGTGGCGGCAGCGGGCGTCGCCCGTGCTGCATGGTCGGCCTGCCACTGCGCTATCTGCGCAAACACTTTAACCGTGGCCCATTCTTTTTCCGGCGCAAGGGTTGCGATGTGGGCCACAAGGGAAGGCGGCATAGCTGCCACCGCTGCCAGCAAAATGCGATAAATGGTACAGGTTGCTTCCACGTCGGCATCGGCGCGATGGGTGGAAACGGGCGCGTTAAAGGTATGTACCAGATCGATCAGGCGATGCGATTTTAAGCGCGGCACCGCAATGCGGGCCAAATCCAGCGAATCTATCCAGAGGTTGTCGACAAGGGGCGCGCCACCTTCGTTTTGCGTGATAAAGGTGCGGTCAAAGGCTGCGTTGTGCGCCACTAAATCGGAATCTCCCACAAACGCGGCCAACTGCGCGCAGGCTTCGACCGAAGAAGGCGCATCGGCCACATCGGCATCGTGGATATCGGTTAAATGAACAACATCTTCAGGAATGGGCTTGCCCGGGTTTACGAAGGTCACAAACCATTCCACGATTTCACCGTGCACCATGCGCGCAGCAGCAATCTGGGTCAAAGCGTCATGGTTAAACGAAAATCCCGTTGTTTCGGTGTCGATAACCACCACGTCGGCATCAAGCGCACCAAAATCGGCAGCGGCGGCATCTGCCGCCAAACGTTTGTAGCGCGCACAAATAGCAGGCGGCGTAGCGTCGCTTATAAAGTTTTGTAACGCATATGTGGGTTCAACGGTTTCTTTTTTCATAGGTTTCAGCCTATCATGAAATGTAGTGGGAAAACCATGATCGCCCTGCGTCTCAAGGAGAAAACATGTCAGATTACGCCTATTTCGGTACTTATGCGCGCTACGACACCGCCAGCAAGGGCGATGCCGCTGTTTTACTGGGCGCCGACAGCGTCGTGGGCGATCTTTTTGAAATAGAATTCGTTGTTGAAGAAGGCGTGCGTGTTGCCTGGATCAAAAACCGCTTCGATGCGCGTGTGGGCTATTTCGATGCAGAAACAAGCCACCGGCTAAGCTTGTGCGCTGCGCGGGGATGGAACAGCGTAGCCATTCTTTCCTTTGTGGCCTTCACCGAACAACCTTCCCCTGGCCATTACTGGGGTGAGGTTGCCCTGATTGCCTACGACCCAAAAAACAAAACGCTTTTTGTGCCCTTTATTGAACGCATTGCCGAACGCATAGCGCAAGGAGTGCGCGTGGAAGTTGCCCTGCAACAAAAAGCGCTCGACCAGCTGGCAGCCGCGCCCGCCACATGGTTACCTGCCGGAAGGGCAGCGCTTCCCCCTCGTGTGCCGGGCACAGCTATACTCAAAAGCCACAGGAAGCTTTCGGAAGGGCTTATCGAATGCGGCCGTAAAGGTAATATCGGCTGTTATGTTGTCAGCTGGGCTTTTATCCTCGGATTTGTCGCTCTTAGTATCTTCGGGTTGAAAAGTTGCGGCGTGTTTTAATCGTTTTTGTGCGCACGCTCAAGGGCAAGCTGTACCAAGCGCGTGCAGAGTTCAGGAAACTCAATACCTGCCGCGCGCCCCGCATCCGGCAGCAGAGAGGTGCCCGTCATGCCGGGAATGGTATTGGTTTCTAGAACCCAGCACTCCCCCGCATCATCCATGATGATGTCGGTGCGCGAAATGCCTGAACATTCGAGGGTTTTATGGGCGGCTACCGCCAAATCCTGCACGCGCTTTGTTGCCTGGGCGCTTATATTGGCAGGACATATATGCTTTGACCCGCCGGGTGCATATTTTGATTCGTAATCATAGAACTCGTTGATGGGAACAATTTCGATAA
This sequence comes from Raoultibacter sp., assembly GCA_036655915.1. Lineage (GTDB taxonomy): Bacteria > Actinomycetota > Coriobacteriia > Coriobacteriales > Eggerthellaceae > JAVWGW01. Next base: position 48,508 of record JAVVPE010000001.1, on the reverse strand, counting down.
TGGGCAGTGCCACAGGGTTTTCGTTTCCTAGCACGGCAACTGTTAGTTCTGTGCCGGCAACAAAGGTTTCAACCAGCACTTCGGTGTCGATAGCAAAAGCCTTGTCGATGGCGTCGCGCACCTGCGCTTCGCCTTCAACAATAAAAACACCCAGGGCGCTTCCTTCGGTCGAGGGTTTTACCACGCAACGATTGCCCACGTAAGCCAAAAGCGAGGCAACACTTTTTTCTTCCGCGGAACGCAGATTGATTGCTTTGGGGGTAGGAATACCCGCGCGCTCATAAAAAAGCTTAGATTTTGCCTTGTCAATGGCCAACGCGCTCGACCATACATTTGAACCGATATAGGGCAAGCCAATAATTTCGAGTAAACCCTGAATGGTTCCATCTTCACCATATTTGCCATGTAAGCAAACAAAGGCGACATCAAAGGGGCCTTCAATAAGCGTTTTAAGGTCATTTTTATCGGCAGGATCAAGCACGGTGACCAAAAAGCCCGCCTCTTGCAGCGCTTGGGCGGCGCCCTGACCCGATGCGAGCGAAATTTCTCTTTCGCCGCTGATACCGCCGGCTAAAAGCGCAACGCGCGTAGTTTGAGGTATGACGGAATACATAAAGCCCCTTTTTGACGTCTCATTCGCTGTATACACACCCTAAGGTGCCGTTTGCAGTATAACAAACGCCAGTTTGTGTGGAAGAGATTCAACACGAAAACACGTATACTGTATCCATGGAAAACGACATTAAAGCATATTCGCGCGCAGGCATTGAAAAACTGCTCGCCTCAATGGGGCAGCCACGCTTTCGCACAAAGCAAGTGGTGGAATGGCTCTATCAACGGGGCGTGACCACTTACGATGAAATGACAAACCTGCCCGCATCGCTGCGCACCAAGCTAGCCCAGCAGGCTCCTTTGGCGGTGCCCACCCTTGTGGATAAGCAAGTGTCAAACGACGGCACCCGAAAATACGTGTGGGAATTTGTGGATGGTGCGCGCGTTGAAACGGTAGCCATCCCCTCGCGAGATAGGGGGTCCGCTCAATCCCCTAAACGCTTAACTATTTGCTTTTCAACCCAGGTGGGATGCTCCATGGGCTGCGTTTTTTGCGCCACGGGAAAAGAAGGCTTCACGCGCAACCTAACGCCGGGCGAAATGGTCGATCAAATCACCTTTGCGGGGCAGGATATGCACTGTCGCGTCACAAACGTGGTGGCCATGGGCCAAGGAGAACCCTTCCTTAACTACGACAATACCCTAGCAGCGCTGCGCTTTCTTAATTCCCCCGAAGGACCCGAGGTCGGAGCGCGGCACATAACGGTGTCAACCTGCGGCGTTATCCAGGGCATCGGGCGCTTAGCGGAAGAACCAGAGCAGTTCACCCTAGCGGTTTCACTGCATGCAGCGCTGCAGCCAACGCGCGATATACTCATGCCGAAAATGGCTTCAACCCCCCTACCGGTGCTGCGACAAGCGCTTGTCGCCTATAGCGAACGCTCCAACCGGCGCGTAACCCTCGAATACCTGCTTATTAAGGGGATTAACGATGGTGCGGCCGACCTTGCTGCCCTCAAGCGCTTTTGCAAGGGGCTTTTATGCCATGTCAATATATTACCCATAAACGAAATAACGGGAAGCCCGTATCAACCGAGCCCCCCGCAAACGATGCAAAAATGGATTGCGACCCTTCAGGCTGCCGGTGTTGAAACAACACTACGTGATTCTCGCGGCAGCGACATAGAGGGCGCCTGTGGTCAGCTTAAAAACGCTATCCGCTAATCCTGGGTAATTTTTGCGAACAGACGTTCTAGTTCCTCTTCATCTTTAAATTCTATCTCGATTTTATTCTTACCTTGTACCGTTTTCACGCGTACATTGGTTTCTAACGCCTCCCGCAATCCGCGAGCAGCAGTCTTGAAAGATTTAGGCGCAGGTTCTCTTTTTGTAGGCGTATCACTTTGCGCTTGGCGCCCCGCAATTAACCGGGCAAGCGTTTCCGCTTCGCGCACCGAAAGCTTTTCTGCAACCAGCTTTTCCGTTAACTTTTGACGCCCCTCTTGCAAGGGAATCGATAGAATGGCGCGTGCGTGGCCAGCTGTTATTTTTTCTTCAAACAAAAGCTGCTGTGCATCTTCAGGCAGATCAAGAAGGCGCAATGCGTTAGCTACCGTCGATCGGCCCTTAGAAACGGCCTGAGCAACCTCAGACTGCGTTAAATGCTGGCGATCCATCAGGCGGCGATAGCCATAAGCTTCTTCAATCGGGTTTAAGTCGGAACGCTGAATGTTTTCAATCAGTGCCAACTCAAGTGCTTTATCATCCGTTGCTTCCTTGATGCGCACCGGCACCGTCTTTAAATGAAGCAGTTGGCACGCCTGCCAGCGGCGCTCGCCCGCAATAATTTGATACTGCTTACCAATGGCGCGCACCAAGATAGGCTGCAGTAGGCCTTCTTTTTCAATAGAGGCAGCTAACTCTTCTATTTCCTCCTGCTTAAAATTCGTGCGCGGCTGATCCGGGTTCGGCTTAATCAGCTCAAGAGCTACCTCGTCCGATTTGCGTTCAACAACACTCTTGATGGTCACATGGTCGTTTTCTTCCACATAGGGCCGTGTGTGTGTTGATTCTTTATCCAACTCTTCCTGGATGGAAGGCTGCGCCGTAGGCGAGGTGACTTTGTCTTCAGCAGGAAACTTCTTTGGTGGCACGGGGTTACCCGCTATGGAAGTGCGGGCTGGGGAAGGAACTCTTTTTGCCGGCTGAGGGGGGGTGGGCACCGCGACGCGTTCAACAACCGTAGCGGCTTCCACATCTTCTTCCTTAATGATGGTGCGCTCTTGTGTGCGCTCTTGGGCGCGCACGGGAACAGCGGCGGAACTTGCTTCTTCCGCGCTTTCCCCTAAAAGAGAGCTTAATCCTCGCCCTAAGCCCGTTTTTACTTGTTTAGCCACGGCCAATCACTTCCTTTGCAAGTGCGGTATAAGAAAGGGCACCTTTGCCCAAAGGGTCGTATTCAGTGATAGGTTGTCCATAGCTGGGAGCTTCAGAAAGCTTAACGGTACGCGGAATAACTGTTTCAAACACCGTGCGCCCAAAATAGCCCTGTACTTCCTGAGCAACCTGCTTAGAAAGAGTGGTGCGGCCATCATACATAGTCAACAACACCCCAAAAATATCAATACTTGGATTGAGGCGTGTTTTGACACGTTTCATTGAATCAAGGAGTTTTGTCACGCCTTCAAGAGCATAAAACTCACACTGGATAGGAATCAACAATTTATCTGCCGCAACAAGCGCATTGACGGTTAAAAGGCCAAGGGAGGGGGGACAATCAATGAAAACGTAGTCGTATTTCCCGCGTAAAGACCCGATGGAGTCTTTAAAGCGATTTTCACGTGCCATTTCGGAAACCAGCTCTACTTCCGCACCGGCAAGATTAATAGTGGCGGGAATTAAATCCAAGCCCTCACATACATCGGGGATGATCGCATCTGAAACAGGGACATCATTAAGTAAAACATCGTAGATACAGCAGCTCACTTGATTCTTTTCAATCCCTAGCCCACTTGAAGCGTTTCCTTGGGGGTCAAGATCAACCAAAAGAACCTGTTTATCCATAGAACCAATCGCTGCAGAAAGATTGACCGCCGTTGTCGATTTTCCGACCCCGCCTTTTTGGTTGAGAATGGCGATAATCTTTGTTTGACCGATAACATGCTTAACCGGACTTTTTTCTGCCATGGTTTTGATTGGTTTTGCAGGTATTTCCCGCACGGTACGCGAGACGTCACGTTCGACAACTGCAGTATTCTCAATATCTTGGATTTCTTCTTGGGAATGTATCGAGTGCTGTTCTGGTTGTTCGCTAAGAGTGATAGTCTCTTCTGCTTTTTTTTCTCGTTTTAGACCATCAAAGAGTCCCACAGAGGCTCCCCCTTTCATTCGGTTGTTTTGGATTATACAGGATATTAAATGTTTCACGTGAAACAATAGAAATTTAATCGAGGCGAATCAGCCTTTACGATGACCGGCTCCTTACTTACTTAAAGGGTTTTTCTGCGCCATACCGCAACGTCGGGGTAACGACACGCTCGGGTATCCTTTTTTTTCAAATACAAGAATACAGCGCTCTGTTGCGCCATCGCTTAGAACAAAATCCCGCCGCGAGATAAAGCGCATAGCTAGTTTCGATTTCAAAAAACCTACTTCTTCAATCTCTTCATCAGTCACTTTGGCTTTATAGCAAATGAGCTGGCCTCCCTGCTTCAATAAGGGGGAAGCGAGTTCCAGTAAAGCAGGTAGAGAACTTAAAGCCCTCGCAGTTACAACGGCACAAAAAGCTCCTCGCTCACGTGCCAAATCCTCTATGCGGCCGGCATAGGTATTCATCTGATTTGATAATCCTAGAGTATCAACAATACCTGCAAGAACGGCTACCTTCTTTTTAACCGAATCCACTAAGAGGGTTTCCCGCCCCGTTACAATAGCTAAGGGAATCCCGGGAAACCCGCCCCCTGTACCTAAATCTGCGTAAAGCCCCTGTGGGGCGGCATACATTTCAGGTAATCCGCTTAACGAATCTTCTATATGTAACAAACGACCTTCTTCAGGGGAAGTGATACGCGTGAGGTTATGTATTTTATTCGCCTCTAAAAGCTCTTCAAGGTGCTGTTCGATAAGTTCCTCTTGCAAAGGGGTAAGAAGATCGTTTTTAGTAAGCATATTTACTCTGTATCCTTAGAAAGCTCAACGACATCATTGTAGTGCTGAAAGGGGCACAACATTTCTTTCCTGTTTAGAATGACATATATAAAGGTAGGAAAAGAATATTGTGCCTCATCTTCCGAAACAAACATAGCTTTTATATCTTTTGATTACTTCCAGGCAATAAAAAAGCAGCGTCGCCGCTGCTTTTTAGATTATCGTTGTTTCACGTGAAACATTTAGCGAGGAAGAATCACCACGTGGCGCGCAGAGCCTTCACCTTCAGAAGCTGTTTTTACTTCTACGTTGTCACGGAGTGTAATGTGGATGATGCGACGTTCATAAGGAGTCATAGGACGCAATTTAATACTGCGGTTTTGAGAAGCGGCACGACGTGCTCCAGAAAGGGCAAGGTTTTCGAGCTTTTCACGCTGGCGGCCTTTATACCCCTCAACATCCACTACGATGGGATATCTAAAGCCAATGGTATGCGCAGTAATGGAAGAAATAAGGAACTGGAGGGCATCAAGGGTTCTACCATGGCGACCAATCAAAACGGCAAGATCATCACCGGTGATGTCTAAAATCAATTCGCCTTCGTCGCCATCATATTCATCAATAGTGACGTTGCCAATATTGAAATACTTCAAAATATCTTGGAGAGCATTGATGGCGGTGTCAGCAACAGCATCAATATCTTCTTCTGTTAATTCTTCTTCTGCTGATTCTTCTACCGGCTCTGTCGTCGGTTCTTCAGCAAGCTCCTCATTTTCATTGAGAAGTTCCTCTTCCGTGACCTCATCCATAATTTCATCGGCCATAACAACTCCTTTGAACGCGGATACGTGCGTATATACCAGCAGTCTTTTACTGCGGATGTACTATTTAGCCCTTTTTCGCGGGACGCGGTTTTTTAGCTTTACGCGTAACATCAACATGAACCGGTTCAATATCGATGGTTTCAGCAGCAACTTTCGCGGCTTCTTTTCTTAAGACAAACATGGTTCCTTGCTGCTGAACAACGCCCACAAGGGAAGAAACGCCCCAGAACAACAACACACCTGCAGGAGCACCCCAACCAATCCAAAGCATAAAGACAGACATAACAGCTGCCATAATCATCGTTTGCTTCTTCTGGGGGCCTTCGGTATGGCGTTGCTGAAGCATCATCGGCAAGAATGTTGCCCCAGCGAAAACTAACATAAGTATAAGATAGGGGAAAAAAGGTAAGAATCCTTGTGTGATAGCTTCAGAAGGGCGCACAACAAGACTGGGGACAAGATTATAAAATTCATAGGTAGAACCTTGAGTACGATTTCCCATTTCTTGAAGCACTTGAAAAAGTGCCATAAAAATAGGCATTTGAAGCAACATGGGTAAGCAACCAGCAAGAGGATTAAACTTGCCTTCAGCATATAGTTTTTGCGTTTCTTCCTGAAGGCGCTGCGGTTGATCTTTGTATTTAGTTTGAATCTCCGTCATAAGCGGTTGCATCTTTTGCATATGGAATGAAGATTTGATCTGCTTATGCATCAGGGGGCTGATAAGAACACGGAACACAAGCGTAACCAAGACGATTGCTAAGCCCCAGTCACCGCAGAAATTATAGAAGAACTGGATGATTTGGAATATTATATCCTTGAATGCATCCCACATAAATTATTTCCTCTCAAACATATATAATACCAGTTCAAACGCTATTTTATGGTACAGGATCATAACCATAAGGCCCACCGGGACGACAACGAATTATCCTTTTTGCTGTCAACCAGAAGCCTTTGAAAAACCCGTACCTTTGAAAAGCTATAATGCCATACTGCGAGCAGGTAGGAGTAAAACGACAGCAGGAAGGAAAGAGGGGGGAAAGCGCAACTTGGTATATCTTAATGGCGCCAACCGCTATCTTCCTAGGTAAACCCTTTAAAAAAGATAGTACCGCTCTCATATAAGCCCTATCGTAAACCTTTACGCATTAATAAATCATTACATGCTTCCAGCACTTTACTATAAGAAGCTTGCGTTGTTTGTTTCTTCGCAATAAATATCACATCATAACCTTGCCAAGGACCATTAAGCTCCTGACAAAGCGCGCGCATGCGGCGTTTAGCCGCATTACGCCATACTGCATTACCATTCTTTTTGCCCGCTACAAAAGCAACACGACCTCTTCGGTCGTGTTGTACGGTGTCTTCGGACACTAATAAAGTAATAGAGGAAGAATTCAAACGAAATCCGTGTTTAAATAGATGAGAAATCTCTATGCTGGATTTAATGGTTTCCAACACGACATATCAATCTACACACAGAGACGTTTACGACCCTTTGCGCGACGAGCTGACAGTACAGCGCGGCCGCCTTTAGAAGACATGCGAGAACGAAAACCGTGGCATTTCGCGCGCTTGCGAGTGTTCGGTTGATAGGTGCGTTTCATTCATATTCCCTTTCATGGTTTTAGAGTAACTTCAAAATTGTATGGGTAGACACGTAAACTGTCAAGAATTAATTTTTCCTCTTTTTATGCGGCGCTTTATACTACTCCTTAATCTTTGAAATTGTGGAAAACGTTGAAAACTTTTCTTTTACTCATAAAGTACTGTGGAAATATCTCTTTCCAGAAAAAAGTCAATGCTATTTTCGAAAAATTCCAACACGTGTCTCTTTATAGTAAAGCGCGCGAGTAATTTTTTCTTATTGAACTTTGACCAGGTGTTTTAAAACATTAAACCCTTTATTTAAAAATAATTCCTAAGGTTTATACCTGGCCTAATTCTTTAAAATTTATTTCATTGAGTACGAACTGGGGATATAGCAAATAACTAAAAGTCAATGCCATTTTCGAAAAAATTTCAACACTTTTCCTCTCTATTCCCGAGTTTTCCCCTTACTTATTTTTTTCTTTTCATCGTTTTCCACAATTTATGAATAAAATGTTGAAAACTTTGAAAACATACGTAAATTATTTGAAAGTTATTGAATGAAAAGTCTGTGAATACGGAAAATTCCTCCATTTAGACCGTAGAATGGGTTTGTTTCCACAAAAAACGATTACTTTTATTCAATAATGCTGAAAATTATTGAAACCACCGATAACCAAAGGAAATAGCTTGAACGAGCAGGAAAAAGAATCTCATGATGCCCTTTTAAAATCTTTGGAAGAACAAGGATTGTTTGATTATTCCTTTGTGTACACCACCGCCCGTATAGCGGTATACGATGATTTTAAAAGTGCGCCGCGCGTCATAGAGGTCGAACCCGCAGCAACACACGCCTACATTGAAACCTTGGCCTCTCAAACCTACGAACAGGCCAAGCTTGCGGGGGGAACTATTCCTTACACGGCTATTCGTGAGGTTTCTGAAAATTTTATTCATGCCCGCTTTAAGGAAATAATCGTATCTATTTTTGATAAAGGCAATACAATACGTTTTTCAGACCAGGGACCCGGCATTGGTCAAAAAGAAAAAGCAGCGTTTCCCGGATTTACCTCTGCCGTTGAGCCTATGAAAGAATATATTCGTGGTGTGGGGTCGGGGTTGCCTATCGTAAAAGATTATCTCGATTTTTCTCATGGCTCAATTACTATTGAAGACAATATAGGGGAGGGGTCAGTTATTACCATCAGCCTCATTCCCCAAAAGGATCAGGAAGTAATACATGAAAACATCCCTTCACTTCCGCCTTTAAGTGCCCGTCAGAAAAAAATTCTTATGCTCTTTGCTACAAACGGTGCTTTAGGGGTAACGGATATTGTTAATTTAACCAGCTTACCCCAATCGAGCACTCACGGAGAGTTGAAAAAATTGGAAGAAAGCGGTTTAATCGAAAAGACGGCGGGACAAAAAAGAATGTTAACTGATTTTGGATATAAGGCCGTTCCTTATTTATAACGCAGCTTGTGCGTGATTACGCTAGCAGAGTAGCTATAATACTTTCAGAAAAAGGAAACAAAGCGCTTTTTAAAAATCAATTGTAACCATTTCCTTATCTAAGGATTGTTTTTGAGGACGTATTATGGAAAGCGATAAGCTTGCCCACATCTGGGAAGACACCTGTAATCGTATAAAAAATTACGAAAGTATTGACCAATCACAGATAAATGCATTCTTTTCGCGCCTTCATCCCCAAGCTTTAAGTGAAGGCTTTTTAATGCTTACCGCAGAAAATGATTTCATTAAAACATGGATCGAACTGCACTATATTTCCTATATTAAACAAGCCTTACAAGATATATATAGCGTGCCTTTTACCGTTCTTATTGAAGTAGACCAACATGTTCCAGAACAAAAAGAAGCAGTAAAAACATCTCCTAAAAATGAAACAGTTACTCAAAAAAATACAGTGGAATTAAAAGAGAAATCGACAGAAAAAGATATCACTTCCCTGACACAAACCCAAAAAGATGACGATGCAGCACAAAGCGAAAACGATACTCTCTCTGTTCAAAATGAACAAAAAATAAACCCTACGTCCAACCTTACCTTTGAAAATTTTGTAATTGGGGATTCCAATAGAATGGCTTATTCCATGGCGGTAGCAGTTGCAGAATCTCCTGGAAAAGCGCAGCTCAACCCTTTATTTATTTATGGTAAAAGTGGGTTAGGTAAAACACATCTTCTCCGCGCAATTCAGAATTATATTCATACCTCACTTCCTATGATGAAAACCTGTTACGTCGATTCCGCCGAATTACTGAGTGACTATATGGAAGCAAGTGCCGCCCATGATAAAGAAAAATCAAGTTTTAAAAATTTTAAAACGCGCTACGAAAATGTTGATGTTTTACTTATAGATGACGTGCAACACTTACAGGGTAAAAAACAAACGCTCGATATCGTTTTTCAAATATTTAATAAACTTACCAGCATGGGTAAACAAGTTGTTCTTGCCGCCGACCGTGCACCAAAAAATATTGACATAGATGAACGTTATAAAAGTCGCTTTAATTCAGGGGGCACCTTTGATATTCAGCCCCCTGAAATTGAAACAAAACTTGGTGTGGTTAAAAGTTTTATCGAAGAATACTGCATGAGTGAAAAACATCCCTCTTTTACCATATCACCTGATATACAGCTCTATATTGCTGAAATTTCAAGTTCCAATATCCGCGAATTAAAGAGTGCGGTAACAAAAGTAATTTATCAGATGACCTATTTTAAAAAGCCCTATATTGATTTAGAAGAAGTGCGCCACCTTCTTGAAAATCATTTTTCAGGAGGGCTTTCAAAACGTTTGAGCGTAGGGGATATTCAAAAAGAAGTGGAAACTTTTTACAAAATAAACCATTCTGATTTGGTGGGCAAAAAGCGTAATCGTAATATTATGTATGCGCGCCAGGTAGGAATCTATCTTTGCCGCCAGCTTCTTGATCTTCCCTATAACGATATTGGAAAACAATTTAACCGCGATCACTCAACTGTTATGTATTCAATCAATTGTGTTGAGGAGCGTATGAAAGAAAATTACGAATATCGTGAAGAAGTGGAGACTCTTAAACAAGTCATCCAAGAAAACTAAAAAAAGAGGTATTAAAACTAAGGGAAAGAACCTCTTAATAATGACTAAAAACTCCTATTTAGGCGGTAAAGATAATTTTTACGATAATTACTGTTAGACACTAGTACAGGTTTTAAGTCATTATTAAGAGGTCTTTTATTAGGTTTGACCAGTGTTAATAATCGTTTTCCCCGTTTTCCACCACCCTTATTATTACTATTATTAAAACCTTATATATAAAAGGGGATTTTAAAAAATAAGAGAAATTTTAAAAATGAAAAAATATTTTCAAAAAAGGGAAATAAAAGACTTTTCTTTTAGCGTGTTTTTAAACCCTGATTATTGGTATCCTGTTATTTCCTAAGAGAAAAGAGGATGAGAGTGAAATTTAGTATTAATCAAAGCGAATTGCACAACGCTCTCTCTATCGTTTTAAAGGGCATCGCTGTGCGCTCGACCCTTCCTATTCTTTCAGGAGTTTATTGCAAAGCTTATGGTGATACTCTTACCCTTCAAACCACTGATTTGAAGTTATCGGTTCAGTATCAAGTGGTGGCCTTGATAGAAGAAGAAGGGGAAACAGTCATTCCCGCTAAACTTTTTTATGAGATTGTAAAAAGTTTATCCGATGCTGCCGTACATTTAGAAACTCACGAAGATACAATTTCTCTTTTATGTGAAGCCTCTTCTTTCTCTCTTAAAATTTTACAGGCACAAGATTTTCCTGCGTTTCCTGAAGTTGCTGTTAATCAACAAATTTCAGTGCCTTTCCCACAATTTTCATCCATGGTTAAACGGGTAGCACGTGTTGTGTCCCGTGATGAAAGTCGCGCAGTTCTTACAGGGATTCTTATAACCAACGAAAATAATCACTTGAAAATGGTTGCGACTGATTCCTACCGTCTTGCTATTACGGAAGCAGATATTCCCGAAATTGGTGTTGATGATTTTGAAGCTATTATCTCAGGATCTTTTTTACAAGATATTGCATCGCTTCCTAAAACGGAAAATGATATAAAACTGGCACTCGCTGAAAATCAGATTATGATTACCTATCTTGATACCGTGTTTATTAACCGGCGCATTGAAGGAAATTATCCTAATTATAGGCAACTACTTCCGGACAGTTTTACAACACGTGTTGAATTTAAAACTCAGCAGCTGGCCACTGCCGTAAAAAGGACTTCTCTTTTAAGTAGTAGTACTTCACCTATACGTGTTGATATTAACCAAGCTTCTCAAACAGCTCAACTTTCAACCGTAACCCAAGATGTTGGAGCCGCCCAGGAAATAGTGCCGTGTGGGGCTGAAGGCGAAGATGTTGAAATAGCTTTTAATTTTGCCTATATGCTTGATGGGGTGGGGGCTATTGGCACGGATACCGTATTTTTGGAAACACAAAGTGCCTTAAAACCAGGTATTTTAAAAGCTGCTGAAAGTGAAAATTTCCTTTACTTAATCATGCCCGTACGTATTTCTTAAAAAATAAACCTTTAAGGAATCACGAAATTATGAGTTTGCGTATTCAACAGCTTTTTCTTACACATTTTCGTAATTATGAAAATTTGCACTTAAAAGATATCGGATCCTTAACCCTTTTCGTTGGGCCTAATGCGGTGGGTAAAACAAATATTATTGAAGGTGTCGATTTATTGACGGCACTTTCTTCTTTTCGTAAGCCAAAAATAGAGCAATTAGTGAAATGGGGCGAAAAAAGCGCCCGCTTAGAAGCCCACATAAGTGATGGATCACGATCTCTTAACCTTATGTTGCGCATAGAGGATAATCAAAAGTCGTATTATTTAAATGAAAAGCCAAAGCGTATTCAGGATATACGCGGTCTTTTGCCCGCCGTATGTTTTTCGCCTGATGATCTAAATCTTATCAAAGGTTCGCAAAGTATCAAAAGGTATGCCCTGGATGCTTTAGGGTCACAACTGTCCTCAAATTATTATGCGGTAAGAAAAGACTACGAAAAAATTCTCAAGCAAAAAAATCGCATGTTAAAAGAAATGACAACGGCAGCTTATCTGGCAAGTATCGATGAAGTGCTCGTGAGTATTGGCGCGCAACTAAGCTTTAAAAGGGCAGAGATTTTACGCAAACTAACCGTTTACCTGCAAGATTTTTATCATACTATCGCTGGGAAATCTGAAAAAATTGAAATAACGTATATCCCCTCATGGCTTGAAAATAATCCTGAAATTTTTTCTCAGCGTGATTTTACTATCGATGAAGCACGGCACTTGCTTGCTGAAAAAATAAGAGTGGGCAGTGAAGATGAAATACAAAGAAAACGGACGCTTTGGGGACCGCATACCGATAGTATTGAGTTTTTTATTAAAGGGAAAAATGCAGGTATTTATGGCAGCCAGGGACAACAGCGGTCTTTGGTTCTCAGTTTCAAATTAGCGCAAGTGGCTTTAATACAAGAAATTTTAGGACAAAAACCCATTTTGCTTTTAGATGATGTTATGAGTGAACTTGATACAGCGCGTCGCAATGCTTTGATGGATTTTATATCCGATGATATACAAACATTTATTACCACCACTGATTTAAAATATTTTAATGAAACTGTTTTACAGCGCGCACGCATTATTACCTTAAGTAAGACAGGAAGTTCCTTAACGGAATTATCCGAAAGGGGAGTTTAGATGAAACCCCTTAATAAGGATTTACAAAAATGCTTGAAAAATATTGATGGCTATGATGATGAAGTGCGCTATAAACAACGAAGCGCTGATGTGCGGGCTATGTGGGCTGAAGTGGTTGAAGATATTTTTCTTGAACATACCAATGCCGTTTATATTATGAAAAAAGACAATGTTAAAACACTGATTGTCTATGTGGATGAAAGTATTTTTTCCGCAGAGCTTAATGCGCGCCGCGAATTGATTAAGTTGCAGTTTTTGCAGCATTTCAATGAAAAACTCGACGCTTTTGAAATTTATATTTCGCGCGGCGATTATAAAAAAAATCACCCTTTTAAAAAAGAGGAAGAACCTGCCTATATAGATCGCGCCGAACCGCTTGCGTTATCCTTAGAAGAAAAACAAGAGTTTGAAGCAGCTTTAGGTCATATAGATAGTGAACCCCTGAAACAAGCTCTTAAAAAGGCTCTTATGAGCGATTTAGAATGGAAAAAGGGAATTAGGGAAAAAAAGAACAAAAAGTAGTTTAAGTAACTCTTAAAACAGCTCTCTATAGCCTCAAACGCCTTAAAAACTACATGTATGAAACGCTTGCTTGTGGTAGAATAAAAAGGTTACGAATCGAGCGCGTTAGTTCTCTTACGCAATTTAAAAAGGAGTAGAGAGTGGCTCAAAAACAACCCGATCATTATGATGGCGCTGACATTCAGGTACTCGAGGGTCTTGAGGCGGTGCGCAAACGTCCCGGTATGTATATTGGTTCGACGGGTCCGCGTGGTCTTCATCACCTGGTGTACGAAGTAGTCGACAATGGCGTGGACGAAGCGCTTGCCGGTTTTTGTACAAAAATCGAAGTGAATATTCACCCTGATAATTCAGTAACCGTTATCGACAACGGCCGCGGTATTCCTATCGATAAACATCCTAAAGAAAAAATCCCCACAGTAGAAGTGGTTTTGACCATTTTGCATGCGGGTGGCAAATTTGGCGGCGAGGGCTATAAAGTGTCCGGCGGCTTGCATGGCGTGGGCGTTTCTGTGGTTAACGCGCTTTCTTCCCGCATGGAAGTAAAAGTATCGCGCGACAACGGTATCTATGAAATCGATTTAGAGCGCGGCAAAACGGTTGAAAAGCTGCATAAGGTGGGCACCTCAACCCATACGGGCACCGAAGTAACCTTTTGGCCTGACCCGGAAATATTCACCGAAACTTTAGTGTTTGATTATGCGACGCTTGCGGGTCGCTTCCGTGAAATGGCCTTCCTTAATAAAGGCTTGGTTATTGTAATGCGCGATGAGCGCGTTGTTGATAGTGAAGGCGTGGTGAAAAATGAAACGTTTCACTACGAAGGTGGCATTCAGGATTTTGTTAAGTTTCTCAATACAGGGAAAGAAATTATTCATAAACCCATTTATTTTGAAGCAGAAAGCAAGGATGGCACCGTTGAAGTGGCTATGCAGTGGACCACATCCTATTCGACAAATTCAGTTTTAGCCTTCGCGAATAATATCAATACCCATGAAGGTGGCACACACTTAGACGGCTTTAAGCAGGCCGTTACCCGTACTATCAACGAATATTCGCGTAGCAAGGGCATTCTTAAAGAAAAGGATAGCAACCTTTCAGGTGACGACACCCGTGAAGGTCTTGCCGCAATCGTTTCCGTGAAGTTGCACGATCCTCAATTTGAAGGCCAGACAAAAACCAAACTGGGCAATAGTGAAATTCGCCCCTTGGTTCAAAATGCAGTGACTCAAGGTTTAGCGGAATATTTAGAAGAAAATCCAACGCCTGCAAAGAAAATTATTGCAAAAGCAACGCAGGCCTTAAAGGCACGCGAAGCTGCCCGTAAGGCGCGTGAAATGACGCGCCGCAAAGGGGTTCTTGATTCCTTTGCCCTGCCGGGCAAGTTGGCTGATTGTTCTTCAAAAGTGGCCGCTGATTCCGAAATTTTCATCGTAGAAGGTGATTCCGCAGGCGGTTCTGCCAAGCAGGCACGTGATCGTAAAATCCAAGCGATTTTACCGCTTCGCGGAAAAATTTTGAATGTGGAACGTGCAGGATTGCATCGCTCCATTTCATCTGACACCATTTCTTCGTTGATTACCGCTATTGGTACCAATATTGGCGAAGACTTTAATGCCGATGATGCACGTTATCATCGTATTATTATCATGACGGACGCCGATGTTGACGGTGCTCATATTCGCTGCTTGTTACTCACGTTTTTCTATCGCTATATGCCCGAACTGATCGAGCGTGGCTATATTTATATCGCGCAGCCCCCTTTATTCGGCTTAAAAAAGAAAAATACGAAGTCGACGAAAATCGAGCAATACATCTTTAACGAAGAGGCCTTAAAAGAAGTGCTTGCCGCCCTTCCCGATCCCGATAAATTTGATTTGCAGCGCTACAAAGGTTTGGGCGAAATGGATCCGCAGCAACTGTGGGAAACCACGATGGAACCCGATACACGTTCTTTGCTGCAGGTAGGTATTGAAGATGCTATTGAAGCGGAACGTGTAGTGAGTGAACTTATGGGCGACCAGGTAGAACCGCGCAAAGATTTCATTACCAAACATGCAAAGGATGTACGATTCCTCGATTTTTAAACCTTCGATACCTTTATATCGTGAAGTTACAAAAGGAGCTTGAACGTGACAGATAACGTAGAACTCGATTTAAGCGGTAGTAGAATTATTCCTGCCGAACTGAGCAAGGAAATGAAGACATCGTTCTTGGAATATTCCATGAGCGTTATTGTGGCGCGCGCGCTGCCCGATGTGCGTGACGGTTTAAAACCGGTGCATCGGCGCATTTTGTATGCCATGAATGAAAGTGGCTTTACGCCCAATCGCCAGCACATGAAATCCGCTCGTACCGTTGGTGATGTTATTGGCAAGTATCACCCCCATGGTGACTCGGCGGTCTACGATGCTATGGTGCGTTTGGCGCAACCGTTTTCCATGCGTTTACCCCTGGTGGATGGTCATGGCAACTTCGGATCTATCGACGGGGACAGCGCGGCCGCCATGCGTTATACCGAAGCGCGCCTGGGCAAAGCCGCCATGGAAATTTTGCGCGACTTAGAAAAAGAAACGGTCGATTTCCAACCCAACTACGACGAAAGTTTGGAAGAGCCGCTGGTTTTGCCTGCGCGCTATCCCAACTTGTTGGTCAATGGATCTTCGGGTATTGCTGTGGGCATGGCCACCAATATTCCCCCGCATAACTTAGGGGAAGCCATCGATGCCACGTGCCTGATGATGGATAATCCGGAAGTGACCACCGAAGAATTGATGAAGGTAATGCCGGGACCCGACTTCCCCACGGGGGGCATTATCATGGGCCGCAAGGGCATTGTTGATGCCTACGAAACTGGCCGCGGATCGCTATCGGTGCGTGCAAAGTGTTCGATTCAGGAAGGGAAGAACGGCAAAAGCTCCATTGTTGTGAGTGAAATCCCTTACCAGGTCAACCGCACGCGCTTGCTTGAAAAGCTGGCGGAATTGGTGCGCGAAAAGAAGATGCCCGAAATATCGAATATCCACGACGGTGCAGACCGTACGGGTATCGATATTATCATCGAGCTTAAGCAAAACGCTATTCCCCAGGTGGTGCTGAATAAACTTTACAAGCACACGCAGTTGCAAACCGGTTTTGGCGTTATTATGCTGGCGCTGGTCGATGGGGTACCGCGCGTGTTGTCGCTCAAGGAAATGCTGCACTACTACATTGCCCACCAGGAAGAAATCATTGAGCGTCGTACACGCTATGATTTGGCTAAAGCTGAAGCTCGCGCCCATATTCTTGAAGGCTTGATCATTGCACTGGATAATATCGACGAAGTTATTCGTATTATCCGTGATTCGCAAACTGATGCCGAAGCTTCCGCACGTTTGATGGAAAAATTTGCGCTTTCCAAAAAGCAAACCGACGCCATCATGGAAATGAAACTGCGTCGTTTGACCGGCTTGGAACGCGACAAAATCAAGGCCGAAATCGCTGAATTATTGGAGCGGATTGCTTACTATAAGAGCGTTTTAGCTGACACGAACTTGGTGCATGAAATTATTAAAGAAGAAATGCTTGAAATTAAGCGCAAGTACAACACGCCGCGCCGCACGCGTTTGGGCAACGAAGCTAAAGATTTAAACGTTGAAGATTTGATTGCCGAAGAAGAAATGGTGGTAACGGTAACAAAGGCGGGCTATATCAAACGCCTGCCCGTGGCCACGTATCGCCAGCAAAAACGGGGCGGTAAAGGGATGCAAGGGGTGAATCTAAAGGATAACGACTTTGTGGAACACCTGTTCATTGCTTCAACCCACGCCTATATGTTGTTCTTTAGCACTGCGGGTAAAGTGTATCGTTTGAAGGTGTATGAATTGCCGGAAGCCTCGCGCCATGCCCGCGGCACCGCCATCGTCAACCTGTTGCCGCTTGAAAAGGGTGAAACGATTTCGGCCGTTATCGCAACAAAGGATTTCCCCGAAAACGAATATCTGATGTTTGCTACCGCACACGGTATGGTGAAGAAAACGTCAATGAGCCTGTATGATCGCACGCGCCGCGATGGTTTGATTGCCATCAATTTGAAGGAAGATGACCAGCTGATCAACGTGAAACGCGTTGCTGAAGGCGAACAGGTCATCATGGTTTCTTCAGCAGGCAAAGCAATCATGTGGGATGAAAAAGAAGCCCGCGGCATGGGGCGCGACACTATGGGCGTTAAAGGTATGACGGTGCCGCCCGGAGTGCGTGTGCTGGGTATGGAAATTGCCAAGCCGGATGCCTCGCTGTTTGTGATCACCGAAAAAGGCTATGGCAAACGGACGCCTATCAGCGAATACCCCGAACATCATCGCGGCGGACAAGGCGTGTTTACCATTGCCATGACTGACAAAAAAGGCTTGTTAGTCGCCATGAAAATTATGAAGGATACCGCCGAAGTGATGATTATTTCTGAGGAAGGTGTTGTGGTGCGCACCCCCGCATCAGGCATTTCTCAGCTGGGTCGATCCACCCAAGGTGTGCGCGTTATGAACGTGGCGGAAAAAGACAAGGTGACAGCGGTGGCTATTACATCGGAAGGCACCAAACCGCGTCGTGCAAAAACAGCCGGCGGTGCAGAAGACCCCAGCGAACTTGATGAAGCTCAACTTTCTTTAATGGACGAGGATTTTGACGACATTGAGGAAACGGGTACGGATGTAGCAGACGGTGGTGCGGCAAGCGAATAGTTTTCGCGGCTAGGCGCCCACACTGTTAGAATAAAAAAGAGGCCTTGCGGCCTCTTTTTTATTCCCCAAAATCTTCTGGAGCTAAACCTTGCACAAAGGAGCGAAATTCTTTTACCTCAGTTTCTTCATCGGCATGTTTTTTGAATACATAGGGAAAAGATGCTTTTTCTAGCACGCTTTCTTCCACATAAAGGGGCGCATTTTGCCGCAGCGCCAGCGCGATGGCATCGCTGGGGCGCGCATCAAGCTGAATTAATTGTCCGTGTTGGCGCAATACCAGCTGGGAATAAAAGGTGGCCCCTTTCATTTCGTTGACCAACACATGGTCGATGCAGGCATCAAGGTTGGTGAGCGCATCCAGAAGCAAATCGTGTGTCATGGGTCGCGCAAAACGTGCTTTTTCAAGGGCGATTCCTATTTGAGTTGCTTCGTTAATGCCTATCCAGATAGGAATTATGCGCGCATTGCCGCTTGGATCTTCGGCTTCAGTGGGTTGCAAAACAAGCACCGAAGGCGCGGGGGGAGTGGTAACAAGCAAGGTTTGTACATGAACGGGAATCACGAAAGCCTCCTTGGTTTAAGTGCATAAGCAACCGCAGCAAACGATATTTTCACAGGAATCTGCCCGGAAATTAACTTTTATTATACGGTATACGGCGATAAAAAGGCCTTTTAAGGTAAAACTCGCAAAGGGGAAGCAGGGCGAAAGTGGGGCGCATCCGTAAAGTGTGGGGCCGCCTTACTTTTTACTCATAAAGTAAAAACAATTATTTACCAGGCACTATAGCGAAAATTGTAGTAGAATGTTTTGTGAGCCAGAAAAAAGGCTTGACCCGAGTGGTAGTTTCGTTTTATATTGTTCGGGCACTTTTTTTCGGGCCCATAGCTCAGCTGGTTAGAGCGCACGCCTGATAAGCGTGAGGTCACAAGTTCAAATCTTGTTGGGCCCACCATTCTTTCGCAATAAACGCTCCACCGTGAGCCGAGTTTGCCGGTGGAGCGTTTATTAATGAAGACGAAAAAGAGTCACTCCGTGGGGCTTTAGCTCAGCTGGGAGAGCGCGGGCTTTGCAAGCCTGAGGTCAGGGGTTCGATCCCCCTAAGCTCCACCACGACAGGTCTGGTCGAATTTTGCGTGGCACCTAAGGCGCAAGGGTTTGACTTTTAGAAAGCGGTTGATTCTTATCGAATCGGCCGCTTTCGCTTTTTACCCCGGCAACCCAGGCGCTGTGCGGGCGCAGCTTATCACCATTCTTCCTTCATACTTTCCGTGTGCTTACGTGCCGCATTGTGGCTACCGTGCTAAGATACGACGTCGGATAAATTGGAGGTAGAGTGACCAGAGGCGAAGCACTGCGCATCTTAGGCTTGGATGAAGATGCAACTGAAGCAGACATCAAGACGGCTTATAAAGAAACCGTCCAGATTCTGCACCCTGATCGCTTTGCCACGAATAAGAAATTGCAGGTAAGGGCGACCGAACAGTTTAAAAACTTGCAAGGTGCCTACGACTATCTTACGACGGGTAAAGGTGCCACCACCACACAGTCAAGCCGTGCGCGGGCGGGTGCCTATTCACCGGCCAACGAGGTGGAAGCACGTCTTGCGGGTATTGCTGCCGCTCGCACGCAATTGGTGGCTCAGCGCGATGTGCTTGCCGATGAACGCCGCAATGGTTTGTTGCTAGCGGGCATCGGGGTGTTAATTGCCGCTATTGCCCGGCGCATTCCCATCGCCATTGCCTTGGGAACTGGTGCGATATTGTGGGGCGTCATCCAAGCAATCACTTCCCACACGACGGTGCGTACCCTTGATGAGCACCTTGGGGCCTTGGCAGCAGAAAGAAAGCAGTTGCTTGCGCAACTTGATAATGAGTAACAAACGGCTTGCCCTAAAAGCCGCGTAAATACAACGATAGAAAGAAGATCATGAAGCAGAATAATCTCCGCAACATCGCAATCATTGCCCACGTTGACCACGGCAAGACCACCTTGGTCGATCGCCTTCTGTATTCGTCGGGCGTGTTTCGAGAAAACCAGAAGGTGGAAGTGCGCGTTTTGGACTCCAACGACCAAGAGCGCGAACGCGGCATTACCATCTTGTCTAAAAATATTTCCGTGCGCTTTGGCGACACGAAGATCAATGTTATCGACACCCCTGGCCATGCCGATTTCGGTGGCGAAGTTGAGCGCGTGCTCAACATGGCCGATGGCGCGCTTCTGATTGTGGATGCCTTTGAAGGCCCCATGCCGCAGACGCGTTTTGTGCTAAAACATGCCTTGGCGCTGGGTTTGAAAATTGTGCTGGTCATCAACAAGATTGACCGCCCAGGTGCCCGCCCGGAAGTGGTGGTAGATGAGGTGTTTGACCTTATGGTGGAACTGGAAGCGGTTGATGAGCAGCTTGATTTCCCCATCATTTATGCCAGTGCTATGAACGGGTATGCGCGCTATGATTTGGCTGATACCAACACCGATATGGTTCCGCTGCTTGAAACCATCGTGAACACTGTGCCAGCGCCTGATTGTGAACCCACAGGGCCGGTTGCCTTGCAAATTTGCACGGTCGATCACTCCAGCTTTGTTGGCCGTATCGGCGTCGGCCGCCTGTTTTCAGGCACGATGCACAAAGGTGAACAGGCGCTTGTTATCAAAAATGATGGCACGCGCTACAACACTGCGATCAAGCAAGTTTTCACGTTTGAAGAACTGGGTAAAAAGGAACAAACCGAAGTGCACGCAGGCGAC
This sequence comes from Raoultibacter sp., assembly GCA_036655915.1. Taxonomy (GTDB): domain Bacteria; phylum Actinomycetota; class Coriobacteriia; order Coriobacteriales; family Eggerthellaceae; genus JAVWGW01. The sequence goes on along the minus strand of JAVVPE010000001.1, from coordinate 27,671 downwards.
ATCATTGCCGTTGTGGGCGTGGAAGATGCCGATATCGGAGACATGATCACCAGCCGCGAAAACCCGGTGCGTCTTGACCCCATCGAGGTGGAAGACCCCACAATGGCTATTGTGTTTGAAGCTTCCACCAGCCCTCTTGTAGGCCGCGAAGGTGACATTGTGGGCGCTCGCCAACTGAAAGAACGCCTGTTGCGCGAAGCTGAAAGCAACATTTCGATGCGCATTGCTGAACTCGACGATAAAAGTGGCGTGGAAGTTGCCGGTCGTGGCGTTTTGCATCTTTCTGTATTGATGGAAACCATGCGCCGCGAAGGCTATGAATTTCAGGTGGGACGTCCGCGCGTGCTTATCAAGAAAGATGCGCAGGGCAAAAAACTTGAGCCCATCGAAGAAGCAACCGTGGACGTGCCCAGCGAATATGCGGGCAAGGTCATTGAAGTCTTTGGCAGCGCCGGTGGCGAAATGCAGGATATGTTCCAACGCGGCGACCAGACGCACCTGGTATTCAAGATTCCCACGCGCGGCACCATGGGCTTGCGCACCCGCTTGCTTAACGTTACCCGTGGTGAAGCCAATATGTTCCATCACTTTTCTGAATACGGTCCGTTCCGCGGTGGTTTTGGCGGCCGCAAAAACGGCTCGCTGATTTCAATGTCGACCGACAAGAGCGTCGCTTATGCGCTGGACGCTTTGCAAGAACGCGGCAAGCTGTTTATTGCCCCGGGCGAAGAATGCTACGAAGGCATGTTGGTGGGCGAATCGTCGAAGGAAGGCGATATGGTGGTCAACATTGCCAAATCCAAGCAACTCAGCAACATGCGCACCAGTTCATCGGATAAATCTATACAACTTGTGCCGCCCATCACCTTCACGCTTGAAGAAGCGCTTGAATATATCGAAGATGACGAGTTGGTGGAAGTAACGCCGCAAAGCATCCGCTTGCGCAAACGCACGCTGACCGCCACGGGTCGCCGCAAGGGTAACAAGAACTAAGAATGCTGGGGTTGAGCGCCTTATAAAGAGGCGGCTAAAGGAAAAGGCGGGTCAGCCCGTCTTTTCCTAGTTATGTACCGAAGATGGGCATATTATGCAGCTTGCGGCACCTCTTCGTGACTATGAGAAAATGGCCGAAGCTAAACATGCGTGCATGTGATTTATGTACCTGTCTTGAGGAAGGGTTTTATGAAAACATCAAGATTTATCCAGGTTGCTTTTGCTGCAACCGTAACAGGAGCTTTAGCGTTCAGCCTTATCGGCTGCGCCAACACCGCGGGTAACAATAAGGGGCTTACCGGCGGCGTCGCTGCGACGGTAAATGGCACTGAAATCGCTGAGGACACGATAACCACCTATATTCAGAATTTCCGTGGCTCCTCTTCCCTGATGGAAGAAGACTCATGGGGCAAGTGGTTATCCGAGAACAGCATGACCCCAGAAGTGGTTCGTGAACAGGTTATCGATTACTACGCTGGTCAAGAATTGATGAAAAAGGCTGCCGAGGAAAATGGCGTGAAGCTTGACGCCGGTAAGGTCGATAGCAGCATTCAGGAAACGAAAGATAAATTTGAATCCGATGAAGCTTGGCAGGAAGGCCTGAAAAAGGCAGGAACCACCGAAGAAGCCTATCGTGAATCGATTGAGGCGGGTTTGCTAGAACAGCTGCTTGCCGAAAAGGTTGCCGTACCCGAGGCTGCTACTGCTACCGATGAAGAATTGATACAGTATGCGCAGATGTATGCCAGCGCTTACAGTGGCGCGAAGCGTTCTTCTCACATCTTGTTTGCCACGGGCGACGATGCTAAGGCACAAGAGACCTTGGATAAAATCAATGCGGGTACCCTTGATTTTGCCGCAGCAGCCAAAGAGTTTTCCCAAGATTCCGGCAGCGCCGCTAAGGGTGGCGATGTGGGTTGGGATGCGCTCAACAGCTTTGTGACCCCCTACACCGATGCGCTGAAGGGCTTGGAAGTTGGCAAGATTAGCGGCCTGGTAACCAGCGATTACGGCATTCACATCATTAAATGCACCGAAGTGTTTACCGCACCCGAAACGGTGACCAGCCTCGATCAGATTCCGGAAGCGTTTTTGACCGAAATTAAAACATTCTTGGACACCTCGAAGAAATCGACGGCGTTTTCAACCTGGTACACCGATTATAAGGAAAAGGCTTCGATTGACATTAAGCCTATGCCCGAAAACGTGCCTTACAAGATTGACATGAGCAAATATCCTGCTCCTGAAAAGGCAGAAGGCACCACTTCGCCCGATCCGAACGCGGGTGCTGCAACTGAGGGTACGACTACCGATGGCGCTGCCGCTCAACCTAAAGAGGGCGACGCTACAAAAACCGATAAATAGCAGTCGGTTTCATAGAATGTACGAAAAGACTCGCTTCGGCGGGTCTTTTTTTGGGCTTTTTGGACTTTCTTAGGGTTCGGGGCAAAGGGTGCTTGTGGGGGGAAAGCAGCTGCGCTATACTACATCTTCGCTGCCCATTGCCCCGGGTTTGTTTCTGGGGGTTGGCAGAATCGATACGCGGAGAGATGACCGAGCTGGCCGAAGGTGCACGATTGGAAATCGTGTGTGCGCCACAAGCGTACCTAGGGTTCGAATCCCTATCTCTCCGCCACTTTATCGACGTTATACCACGTATCCGCGTGGTTTCTCGAAGCCGACGTTCGCGCCGTGCTGTATGCTTCGATCGCTTCTGAAAACCAAGCGGTCGCATCCCTGCGGAGGGGTGGCAGAGTGGTTGAATGCGGCGGTCTCGAAAACCGTTTCACCGGCAACCCCGGTGACGAGGGTTCGAATCCCTCCTCCTCCGCCAGTTTTTATTCCTTTTAATTGCATATATGCAGGTCATTGATATGTGTATTGTTTTATATAGTTGCGCAAACAATGCAAATAGCGTGCAAATTGAACTTGGCGTTATAGCTGGTGTTACTGGCAACGCTATCTCACAGTGGGAGAACGGAAGGTCAGAACCGCGAATGGGAGCTATCGAACGAATAGCTGCCTGCTATCGTATTAGCAAATCAAGCATCATCGAAGACGATGGTATGGCCTTAATCGACCCTAACACAAAAAAATCGATGCCCCCGTTCCCGCAAACCGCCATCTTTCCTCCACCCTCGCGCCCTGCATACACGCCGCTTCTCGGTCGTGTTCATGCTGGTGCCGCTCAAAAACCGGACATTATTAATGAAAAGGTATCAGTACCCTACGAGATATGGGAGCGGCATCAAGATGCATACTTGCTAGAGGTTGAAGGCAATTGCATGAGTCGTGTAATTTGAGGAATCGCGCTGGTTCTATGCCGATAATATTACAAAAAAAAGAAGTATTGGTTGATATAAGAAAGCTGAATACAAGGTAGCATAGGTATTTGTGGAAAAGCAGACCCCTCGGAAGCTTGGCGGCCAGACGGGGTTCAGGTGCAAGAAGGATGTGGTGTAGATGGAGTCAAGCGATGTGGCTGCCATGTAGGGTGGCTTAGGTGCTGCTTGTCTACCCACACAACCATCTAAACACAAGGCATAAGATGATTCCCTTGGTTACGAAGCGAAATAGCAGGTGAGGATTATTTTGCTGGTGTCGGTAAAAAGATCGATCCTAGCAAGGGTTCTGGCAGCTAGTACAAAGCAGGTTCGGCTACAAGCATCAAAAGAAACGGAGTAACTATGGCACCTAAAGAAGTCAACGAGAAAATCACCGCTTTGGGGATTGAGATTTCTGTCGCCTCAACAGGAAGCAGAGATGACTTTATTTCGCTTACCGATATCGCGAGATTTAAAAGCGATGAACCGTCCGCAGTTATAGCCAATTGGATGAGAAATCGCGATACGGTAGACTTTCTTGGTGTGTGGGAGAGCCTGCACAATCCGTCTTTCAATTCCCTCGAATTCGATGGAATTGAGCAACAAGCTGGAAAAAACGCTTTTACAATGTCGCCAAAGAAGTGGATTGCGGCAACCAACGCCATTGGAATCAAAGCAAAAGGCGGTCGCTATGGTGGCGCTTATGCCCATATCGACATAGCCTTTGAGTTTGCGTCGTGGATATCTCCGGAATTCAAGCTGTATGTCATCAAAGAGTACCAGCGACTCAAGAGCAACGAGAACAGTCGCCTTTCTCTTGAATGGAACGAAAAGAGATTGTTTACCAAGATCAACTACAAAATACACACCGATGCAGTAAAAGAACACCTCGAGCCAGTCACAATTGGTGCAGCGCAAAAGTACATCTACGCAAACGAAGCAGACGTGCTTAACGTTGCCTTATTTGGTGTGACCGCGAAGCAGTGGCGCGACGCGCACGAAAACGAATCGGGCAACGTAAGAGATCACGCCACCCTTCACCAGTTAATTGTGTTGGCAAACCTTGAGAGCATGAACGCACAATTGTTAAAAATCGGAATGTCTCGTCCGGAGCGAGCAGCGTACTTAAACGAGATGGCAATCCAACAGCTTGAATCACTGCAAGAGAACGCGACCATAAGGCGCATCGAAGAGGGAAACAGAAATCTATTAGGCTGATAAAAGTAGAACCTCGCAGCATCTTGGCGATGGCAGGCGAGGCTCTCAGATACCAACCTAAACGGAAGGCAAGGTGTATTCTGCCATGGCTGTGCGATCTAAAAAAAGATACCTGCATAATCAACGATGCGTATAGGCGTGCCGGCATAAACAGTGCAAATTAATGCAAATGATATAGATGTAACAGCAAGTCATAGTCTTGTTTTTGAAGGGTTCGAATCCCTCCTCCTCCGCCAGTTTTTATCCTTCGCGTGGCGGGAAGCTGAAGCTTACGCGGCCGGTTTTTGGATCCAACACCAGCCCGGCATCGAATTTTTCGCCCTTCTTGCTGATGAATCCTTTGTAGACAGGCGTTTTTCCTTTGGTCGCCAGCGTGCCCAGTTGGTTTTTCGTCAACTTCTTCTGGGCGATGGTGTTCCAGATGGTGTAGCGGCATTTGGTGAAGACGTACGCACTGCAACCGATACCAGCGTTGGTGAAGCGCAGGGGCGACCCGCACAAGGGGCATACCGCGCCTTCCAGTTCGGGGTCGGGTTCTTTTAGATTGACGATGACCGCGTTGGAGCTTTTGACTTGTGCACACCAGGCGCGCGTTTGGTTTTCGATGTCGCCGACGAAACTGCCCAATTCTTCTTCTCCGTTTTCGATGGCTTTGAGACGCTGTTCCCACTGCGCGGTCAGCGACGCACTTTTCAGATCGTCAACCGGCAGCGTTTTTATCACCTGGATGCCGAAGGGTGTGGCATGAATTTGCTTTTTCTTGCGTTCGATAAACCCGCGCGCCACCAGTGTTTCGATGATGCCCGCGCGAGTGGCATCTGTGCCGATACCCATGTGGCGGGGGTCGGAAAGGATTTCTTTGTAATCGTCGTCTTCCAGCGATTTGCCTGCCGCCTTCATGCTGGAAACCAGCGTTTCATCGGTGAAGCGCTTCGGCGGCGTGGTCTCGGTTTTTTTCACCTCGAACGTGGCGGGGTAGATGCCGCCAGCATCTATGGCGGGAAGCATATCCTTTTCGCGCTTGGGCATCGCGTCGACTGCCCACCATCCTTTGCTGCGAATGATGATGCCCTTGGCCACAAAGCGTTCTGGTTCGCCCACCGCATTGATGATGCTTGCACCCACAGCCACACTGCCTTGCTGCACAAGCACGCATTGTGGCGTGGCAATGGCAAGGTGGATGGCCGTTGTTTCTTCGACGACGGCAGGCGGGTAATACAGCCTGATGAGGGATTTCGCAATCAAATCGTAGAGGTCAACGGCGGCGGCAGATACGCCTTGGGGAATCTTGCCCGTGGGCACGATGGCGAAGTGGGATTCAACCTTTTTATCGTCGCAGGTGCTGGCGGGGAAGTTGTCCAATGAGGCGCCTGCCACGAAGCGCTTGTAGCGTTCGCAGCGCCCTAAAATTTCGAGCACCTTGTGCACGGTGGGTGCCATGTCGCTGGTGAGATATTGGCTTGAGGTACGCGGATAGGTGATGAAGCCTTTTTCGTAGAGCTCTTGCGAAAAGTCGAGCGTTTGTTGGGCGGTATATCCCAGCTGCTTGTTGCCGGCCATTTGCAGGGTGGTTTGGGAATAAAGCAGGGGAGGGTTCGTTTTCTTTTCTTTGGTATCAAGGGTTTCCACGCGCAGCTTGCAGGCGTTGATGTGGGAAAGAATGGTGTTGGCCAACTGCTTATCTTCGATCGATCCGTTTTCGCTTTTGGCGGTATAGGTTTCGCCGCTGGGCGCGGTTACGGTGGCGGTAGGGGTGAAAAGCGGCTTGCTGTTGAAGTTTTGGATGGCCAACTCGCGTTCGACAATCATGGCCAAGGTGGGTGTTTGTACGCGGCCGACACTCATAGTTTTGCTTTTGCCGCGCATGAAGTGGATGGTGGAAGCGCAGGTGAGGTTGATACCCACCACCCAATCGGCGATGGAACGTGCCCTCCCGGCAGCCACGATATTTTGTCGCTGCGCGCCATCAATCAGGTTGCCGAAGGCCTTGCGGATGCCGTTGGTGGTAAGCGAATCTAGTTTCACGCGCTGGTAGCTGCCTTCATACCCAACCAGTTCGCAGACGTAGGCAAAAATCAGCTCACCTTCGCGGTCATCGTCTGTGGCGCAAATGAGGGTGTTTTCCGGCTTGAATACATCGGCGATAATGGCCAGCTGGCTTTCCACGCCGCGATCGATGTTGGGGGCAATGCGGTATTCTTCCGGGATGAAGGGGCAGGGGCGCGCCTGCCAACTTTTGTAGGCGGGATTGTATACCTCGGGATAGACCAGGCCGCCCATGTGGCCAAAGCCCCAGGTGACGAAAATCTCAACGCCGGTTTTCCCCGTGCCGCTCATGAATCCGTTACCCTTGCGCGTGGCGCCCAACGCTTCGGCAATTTTCCTTCCCAGGGAAGGTTTTTCGGCATAGATCACGTTCATGGGCAGTCCTTTGCGTTGGCGCGCGCCGCAAAGAGGGCGCACGAGCACGAATTTTGACAAAAAGCAGTAGACAAATCTATCGTTGAGCTTAGATAGCGTTTGGCTGTAGTGCGCACGATAAAATTGTAATGAATTAAGAAGTATAATCCAAAAAGATAGCTTCGGTGTGCTGGCAAATCTTTATTACCTTCTTCTTCAAAAGACAAAGTCGCCCCGGAAAACCAGGACGACTTTGTGAGAGATAGTGCAATTCCTCAAAGAAATGCAAGCACTCTACTTAGCGGATGAATTATGCCTTCACCTCGCGTGCGAGCGCACTGCGTACTGAGATACGACCAAATGCTTGGCATTCACCAACGTTGCCGCCGCCCTGGTATAGGTGACCCCAGATCGACCCAAATTCACCGGAAGAATACAGACCCGCTATAGGATTGCCTTCTACGTCAAGAATTTCTCCGGCTGCTGAACGAACCGGACCGCCGTCGGTGTTGAGCATGGTGGGTACGCACAGCGCCGCATAAAAAGGCCCTTCGGCAACTTTGACTAGTGCTGCTGCGGGGCGATAAAATGCTTTGTCTTCTCCCGCATCACAAAATTCATTCCAGACACTGACGGTGTGAGTCAGTTCGTTGACAGGAACTTTGATAAGGCCGGCCAATTCTTCGAGGGTATTTGCTGTATAAGCCCAGCCGTCTTTCACCGGGTCGCTTGATGTTTCGGGGGGAATCGCACCGCTTGCCAACCCTTGTGCATCAAAAATATACCAAGCCTTTTCCGGGAAGGGTAGATGCGCCCAGTTGCCGCCAAATTGGGTGATGCCGTGGCGGAATCCTACGCCGAGGGTTAAATCGGCGCCTCCTATGGCGTAGGGTTGACGGTCGTAGGGGTTAGGAACAGCGCAACCGTCCCAGTCCTGGTAGAAGCGACGACCATTCAGGCCAACAGTGATGCCCCACCTTTTGTTGTTGAAGAACCATTGGTTTGAAAGATGCTTCGTATTCTTTAGATCGCGCACGGCCATCCAGTATTGGGCGCCTGAAGTCATGTGCCACATGTCAGCACCAGCATTTTGGCACGCGCGATGTCCATCACCGGTATTCGCTTTGCCGGCAAGGGGATAGGCGCGAACTCCGGTGTAAGTAGCAAGCATGTTGGGGTCGCTTTCAAAACCACCGCAGCACATAATCACGCCTTTTTTGGCTCGATAATTCTTACCTTTTGCGACAACGCCCAAAACAGCTTGGGTGGTGGCATCCTGAACCAAGGCTTCAAGCGGTGTGGAAGTAAGGTAGGTCACTACATCTGAATGTTGGTTTACCACATCGAGTAAAAACGTATGCACGTGCTTTGGTCCCCCCGCTTTGCCGGTAAACATGGCATTACTGGCGGCCCCTTTTATATTAAATTCGGGGTATTCAGTAGCTTCGGCAACTTCCATAACAGATTTAACAAGGTCACCTTCGTTAGCGCCCAAAGATATGAGCCATTCGTAATTTTCAGCCATGCCGGCAGCGCATGCTTCGAGAACATCGTCGGGGGTGCTTCCGCCTGAAAGATTTTTAAGGTATGTCAAAAATTCGTCCGGTTTTTCAGAGCACAGTGTTGCACCCATGCAAAACGGACTGTTGCCATTTGGCGCGGCTTCTTTTTCGATTAACAAGCATGTGGCCCCGTTACCTTCTTTCGCAACGGTTGCTGCCGCCGCAAGGCCGGCAATGCCTGCGCCAACCACAATGATGTCGTATTCTTTTTCCCATGAAACATTGCTGGTTGTTGACTTGCCAGGACTTGAGCAGCCCGCAAGAGTAAATGCGGCCGCTGCTGCAGCGGTGATGCCGGCAGATTTCAAAAAAGTTCTTCGGTTTTGCATAATCGGTTCTTGCATGATGATTCCTCCCCTTCGAAATTTTCATAAACGCGAGCTCTTCTTAGAGCCAACGAATACCAGACTGCCGTCTCTTGAAGGGCAAAAAATCGTCCAAACGGGGTGAAGGTATAGGACATAAAGGGTGGTTTTAAGTGTTTTTGCTAGGATCCTATGAGTTTTTGCAGCTCTTCTTTCCTGTGGATGTTGAGCTTTGTGTAAATACGGCTTACGTGAGATTTTACCGTGTTTTCCGAAATGAAGAGTGTTTCGGCGATAAATGTTCGTGAACGACCTTTACAAACCATTTGCATCACTTCGATTTCGCGCGAAGTAAGCGCGTGCTGTTGTCCAATGTAGCAACAACGATCGTTGATTGTTTCAAAATCGGAGGGAAGGCGTAGCGGTTCTCTTAAATCTTCAAAAATATGGCGAATATCGGGATCTCGCGTTTCAAGGCAAAGACCCAAGACAATGAAAAGCAGGAATAAAAGAAGGGTTCCCATGACCTGTACATCGACTATACCAGCGAGAGAATCGTAAACGATGACTCCTAAAAACGATGGCAAGCTATAGGCGCACAAGCCCAGGCCAACGATAGTACAGCGATGGGTATCTGAATGCCGAGCAATATCGCATACCGTTATCCAGGTCATGGGGATCAAGATACCGGGCGCAACGCGAAAAAAGACACCAGCCAGCACCATGCTTGGTTCGACCGCAATCAAGACCAGCCCGCCGCCAAGGGCAAACATCACCAACCGCCAGGAAAGGGGAAAATCAAAAGGAAGGTTTGTTTTGAGCGCCCATACTAAAATTCCTGCGCATAAAATCGCGGTCAGGCAGCTTTTTGCTAGATTGAATATGGTGCCATCAAGCGTCGAAAACATGACAGCTGATGCGATGAAGACAGAAGTGACTAGGCTCAGCGCAATAATAACGACCCATACTTTCCACATGGCAATAAGATTATCTGGTTGGAAATGGCGTATAACGGTGGAAGTTTTTGGGGGGTCATTATACGAGCGATGAAGGGCTCCGACCCCTAAAAGCGGCATGGCTGCGGCAAAAAAACAGCTGAGGGTGAGCGCTGCCATGTTCAGTACCACTTCCATCAGCGGCCAGCACAAAGAGGCTGTGAACAAAAAGAGAATCATGTGTCGCGTGTCTGTTTTCGCGTAAAACATCCCCCACCGGACATAAGCCCACCCCAAGGCCATACCTCCCATAATGGTTGCAAGCACCGCGATGCCTTCACCAAAGGGGGAAAAGGGTGCGAAAGCCACCAGCGGGCATGCGCACGCCATGGCAGCGGCACACCCCCAATCCAGGGCAGAAAGGGGCAGTCTGCACAGCCGTTCAGCGTAGTCTTTTCCTGCCCATCTGCGAAAAACAAGCTGGATGAACACGATAGTAATCAGAGAGAGAGCGAGGGCAAGGTAGGTGATTTGCCAAGGGTATTCCCAGGCAAGCTGAACATTGCAGGTGTTGATCCAATGAAACCAGACGAAGGGTGCTACGATTCCAAAGTAGCACAGACGATTTTTTGGACGAGCTGCAGAATGTACTTTTTTATTTCGCTTCGCAACCGACTGCACGTACCCCCCTTTTTTGGCAGCATATGCTTGTATCAGATTAAGCGCTGTGTTTAGTTTGGACGATTCCTGCTCGCAGTGCAAGAGGAGGAAGCACTTGAGTGCACCACAAAAGCGCGTTTTCGAGCTTTTAAAACTTTGAAATCGAAGGTTGCTTGAGCGATGCTTGAAAATTGGCGTTGTGGGGTGCAGTGGTGCATAAGGAGGCGTATACTGCCGCCTCGGAAAAGAAGAAACAGACGAAGGGAACAACCATGCTTGTTGCGCACTTGGAAATGGCGGAAAAAAACGATTATGTAAGCAGGCGCTTGTGTGCGGCCTATGCGTTTTTGCGCACAGCTGATGTGGCAAACCTGCCTGTGGGGCGCGTCGAAATTGAGGGCGACGATGTGTTTGCAAACGTGCAGGAATACGAAACGGTGCCAGCGAGTGATAAAGAGCTTGAGGCTCATAGGCAGTATTTTGATGTGCAATACCTTGTTTCTGGCGAGGAATCGTTTTACTACGCACCGCTCGTGGGGCTTGAGGAGGCTGCTCCCTTTGATGCGGCGAGCGATTTTGGCCTCTACAAAACGCCTGCTTTCTGTAGCGAAATTCGCATGGAAGCGGGAGATGTGGTGGTTGTGGCACCGGAAGATGCGCACAAGCCGGGGTGTGTGGGTAAGGCAGCCTGCCAGGTGCGAAAAATTGTGGTGAAGGTGCGCGTGTAGCGCGCCCTTGTTACCCCGTGCTACCAGCAAAGCGTTGGTAGCACGGGTCTCTAGGGTGCTGGCGGGGAAGCCGGTGCGCTGCTCGGCGCGCCCGAAGGTACAGCCGCTTTCGAGGTGCCGCAGCAGCGGTGATGGGTGCAGGGGGTGGCGCGTGGGCAGGGTCGGCTTTGGTCGCACACTTCGATATCGCCGCCCTCTATGCGTAAATGAATGCCCTTTACCAGGCATTGTGCAATTTTGTTACGTGCCGTGTTGTAAATGGTTTGGATGGTGGATCGTGCCACATCCATTTGTGCGGCAGCTTCTTCCTGGTTTAAGCCTTCCAGATCGATAAGGCGAATGGTTTCGTATTCATCGATGCTCATAACGATGGATGCGACCTGCTGGCAGGCGCCGCGCGGGCCGAAATCTGTCGTGTGGGGCATACCGCATATTTTGCGGCATTTGCGTGGTCGTGCCATACGTTTCACCTTCCAAGATACTACTGCCTAAACCCAGGCTTCCTCTTTTTATTCGCCGCAGCGCTGGGTTCCACACGTTTCGCTGTGGTGTTGCCCGCAATCGCCGTGTTCGTGGTCGTGATGATCGCACTCTGCACCGGGATTATAAGCCAAGGTACCCGCAATCAGCGCCGCAACCGCGTCATCACATGATCCCGAAGCGCCGCCGAATAGCTTGATGCCGGCATCTGCCAGCACGTTTTTTGCGCCGCCACCGATGCCGCCGCAAATCAGCGTGTCGATATCCTGGCCGCCCAAAAATCCGCCCAAGGCGCCGTGGCCGCTGCCCTGTGTGTTGACAACTTCAGCGTGCGTTATCTTGCCGTCTTCAACGGTGTAAATCTTGAAATTTTCGGTGTGCCCAAAATGTTGGAAAATGTTTCCTTCATCATATGTCACTGCAATTTTCATAACCGATGCTCCTTTAGCGTTTGGGATTATTGGCATATGCCATTATCTCCACTCTATCGCAAGTTACTGGTATATGTCAATAACTTTCCCCCTGCACCCCGACCAATTAAAAATAGGGGGTCAGATATAAAGGCAGGTAATTTCGACCAGCTTCCTTCTTGATGTTTTGGGTGTGTAACACATATTGCGTGCCGACGCGTGATGTGAACTTCGCTTTGAACTTGTCTAACGATGAGGTGGCGTAGCGTTTCGTGGATTTGACTTCAATGGGGCACACTTTTGTTTTGGGAAATTCCTGCGTGATAAGAAAATCCACTTCCATCCGGTCGGCCGCCGCCTCTTTACTATAGCGTGAATAGAAATACAGGGAATGCCCCGAGGCTTTCAGCATTTGCGCCACCATGTTTTCCATCAGCATGCCTTCGTTTATTTCCAGCTTGCCAAACAAAATATCCTTATAGAGCTGCGCGGACTGCGTTTTTTTATCGGAAAAAACCAGAGAGCTTAACAGCCCCGTATCGGCCAGATAGCATTTGAAGCGGGGGCTTTCTTTGTACAAACTTAAGCCAACGTGGGGGTCGGTTGCGTTAAAGCAGGTATTGGTGATGCGGGCATCTTCAAGCCAAAAAAAGGCATTTTCATACGTTCGGCTGCGGGCGCCCTTTTCCAATGATGCCAGTTTGAATTTTTTCTCATGGGTTGAAAGTTGCGCGGGTATATCATCAAGAATCGCCCCCACGCGCGCCTGGTCTTCTCCTGCATATTTTTTTATATCGTTGCGATAAAGTGTCAAAATGCGCTGTTTTACGGCATCGACGCGTAGAAAATCAAGCGATTCGGCATAGGTAGTGACCGCCTGCGGCATCCCGCCCACCAGGATGTACGTGCGGAAAAGCTCCATAGCCTTGCGATGCAACAAGACGGGGAGGGGCGTGAGGGATGCTGCCGTTTCCCGCAAAAGGTTTGCCAGGGCGCGCTCATCTATCGCCCAAAGAAATTCATCAAAGTCGAAGGGGTTTAGTTCCAGTGTTTCTTCTTCGGAAGGTATAAGAATGTCTTGAACATTTCTTTTTATCGATATAAGCGACCCCGTTTCCAGATAATCATAGCGCCCATCTGCGACCAAATGCTTAATAAAGCTACGCGCCTCGGGGAAAAGTTGTACTTCATCGAAAATAAGAAGGGTTTCACGTTCATAAAAAGCTGTGTTGTAGTAGACGCTCAAAAAGGAAAAAAAAGAGTCCAGATCCTCACGCTTCGTGCGAAAGAGGTTTTTAACGTCTTCAGCTGCTTTTGAAAAGTCGATAAGCAGGTAGGATCGGTATTCACGCTTCCCAAATTCTTCAGCGAGCAAGCTTTTACCAACACGGCGGGCACCTTCGATAAGTAAAGCCGACTGGCCTTGCTGCGTATTTTTCCAGTTCAGGAGTTCTTTATAGGCTTTTCTTTCAAGCATTTTCATCCTTTCATGCACCATTCCTAGGTGAAAACTATCTTCAATATGCACCATTCCTAGGTGAAAGTAAAGGTTGAATTACACCATTCCGCGATTATGGGAGGGATGGGGTGATCGGGGAGGTGCTTGCGTGACGGTGAGCGTTTGTTTTTGTGCCGTTGCTTGTTGCTTTTGGGAAGTTCAAAAAAGGGGATTTGGCTGTGGCATAATAGAGGCAATCATTCACGCTGAAAGGAATTACCTATGGCTGATCGCGTTGTGGAAAATGAAAATACCGAGGTTCCCGAAATAGATGAAACGCTTGAAAAGGTGTTGCTCTACGTTTTGGAAGAAGCGCGCACGAAAATGGAAGCCAGTGCCGAAGTGGTGCCGTTTACCGCGCTGGTGGTGAAAGATAACCTGTTCATCGAAAGCCACCCTGGCGAATCGGCGGAAGAATGCTTCGATTTTGCGCGTAAAACGGTGGAGGGTGCCCGCGGCGCTCTTGCCTATGCGTTTTGCTACGACGGCTATATCGATACCGACGATGGCACCAAAGATGCGATTATCGCCGAAGGTGGCCTGGCCGGGGAAGACCAGGGCGTTGCCGTAGGGTATTTATACGAAGTAAAGGAAGAGGTGCCGGTGTTTGAGGCCGAGCCTGCCTATGTGGGTGAATCCCCCAATTTCATGGCGGCCTTAAAACAGCCCACCGAAGAAGAAGCTGAAGCCTTTGAAGCGGCCAACGACGACAACTTCCCCGTTGATGACGAAGAGCTGTAAGGTCTGCGCAAGGTTTACGTAAGGTTTTGTAAGGAAAAGTTAGATTTAGCATGAAAAACGGTAAGCTTCCATCGAATCGGTGGAAGCTTTTTGCGTGTGCGCCGTAAGGTTGCTCTGCCATACTGGAGGCATAAAGGGATCGGCAAAGGTCAACGAAGGAAGATGTGGGCACCACGTGAAGCGCTGGGCAGGTGCGGTTTGCGTCGGGGGCGGGGCTCTGGTAAGCTAACCCGAGCAATTTCCTGCTTCGGTAATGCCTTCAACAGCCCGAAGCCGTTAAGTCCAAAGGAGGTGAGCTGATGAAGGCTTATGAACTTTTATTTTTTGTATCTCCGTCTATCGACGAAGAATCTCGTATTGCAACCATGAAACGTATTGAGACCACGATTGCCGAAGGCAATGGTGTGATCGATAATGTTGAGGATTGGGGCAAGCGTAAACTGGCCTATGAAATCAACGGTCTGACCGATGGTAACTACACCCTTATTGATTTTCATGCCGATCCTGCAACTATTGCCGAATTCGATCGTGTACTGCGTATCGCCGACGCCGTTGAGCGTCATATGATTGTACGCCGTGAAGATCGCGATTAAAGGCATATAAGGACCGGAGGGACACGTTCCCCCAAGCATGAAAGAGGTAGAACTTATGAGTATCAACCGTGTGATTATCAGTGGCAACTTAACGCGTGACCCCGAACTGCGTTCAACCGCAGGTGGCTTGCCTGTGTTGGGCTTTGGCGTAGCGGTTAATGACCGTCGCAAAAACCAGCAAACAGGCGAATGGGAAGATTTCCCGAACTTTATCGATTGCACCATGTTCGGCACCCGAGCAGAAAGCCTTTCGCGCTATCTTCTTAAGGGTACGAAAGTTTCGATTGAGGGTAAGCTTCGCTGGAGCCAATGGGAACGCGATGGTCAAAAACGCAGCAAGTTGGAAGTGATTGTCGACGAGCTTGAATTTATGTCAGCCCGTGGCGACAACAACGCTTCGCACGCTTCTGCGCCTATGCAACCCTCTGCTGCACCCGCACCGGCCGCGCCGGTGGTTGATGCTTCGGTCTACGACGAAGACATCCCGTTTTAAAACGAAAAGAGGTTCACTATGTCCGATTACGCAAAGCAACCTCGTCGTAAATACTGCCAATTCTGCAAGGAAGATAGCAAGTATCTCGACTACAAAGATACCAACATGCTGCGTAAATATGTAACTGACCGCGGTAAGATCAAACCCCGTCGCGTCACCGGTGCCTGCACTCAGCACCAACGCGACATCGCGAACGCTGTGAAGCGCGCCCGCGAAATGGCTTTGATGCCTTACGCGGTTCCCGCCGTCAGCGGTCGTGGCGACCGCCGCAATAGCCGCTAAGCCTGAAGGGGGTTAGTAATGAAAGTTATCTTACTTCAGGAATTGAAGGGAAAGGGTGGCGAAGGCGATGTCGTTGAGGTTACAAGCGGCTTTGCCAACAACTACCTGCTTCCGAGAAAAATTGCGATCAAGGCTACGCCTGGTCAACTGAAGCAACTCGAACAGCGCAAGCACACCATTGCTTCGCGCGAAGAAAATCGTCTGGCCGATGCCGCCAAACTCAAGGAATCCCTTGCTGGTTGTGTGGTTAAGGTTGAAGCGAAGGTGGGCGAAGAAG
The DNA here is from genome assembly GCA_036655915.1 of Raoultibacter sp. Lineage (GTDB taxonomy): Bacteria > Actinomycetota > Coriobacteriia > Coriobacteriales > Eggerthellaceae > JAVWGW01. The sequence goes on along the minus strand of JAVVPE010000001.1, from coordinate 11,772 downwards.
GCCAGCTGTTTGGTTCGGTCACCGCTCAGATGATCGCCGATGCTGTGCAAAAAGAGCTCAACATCGAACTGGACAAGAAGCGTCTGGATCTGAAGGCTCCCATCAAGGTTGCCGGCAACCACGAAGTCACGCTGTCCATTTATCGCGACATCAAAGCGACGCTGAAAATTTCCGTCGGCTCTGCCGAAGCGATGGAAGCAGCGCAGGCCGCTGAAGAACTGGAAACTGTGGAAGACGCTATTGTAGTGGAAGCCGGCGATTCTGTTGCCGCCGCCGACGCTGCGGGCGATGCACAGGCTGCTGCTGAGGCTGCCGAAACGGTCGGCGAAGTTCTTGACGCTGAAAGCAAGTAGACATTTGGTTTTGTTTCAAAAATAGTTTTCCCCAATGCAAGCTTGTGGAAAATGTGGAAAACCCCCTTTGACGCTGATGGCGACGAAGGGGGTTTCTTTTTGTCGTGTGGATAAGTATTTTCATGTTTTTTGCGGCCAAAAAATACTGACAAGCTGGTGTTTTGCTTGAGGTAAGATAGGGAAAACACTGACACCACCCACAAGCACGCAAAGGAAAATCATGGCACCGGGCAACCAAGCTTACAACAACGGCCGCAACAACAACAATGGCGGCAACAGCTACAATGGCGGCGGCAATGGCGGGGGGTATAACGGCGGCAATGGCGCGGGCAACTACAGTGGCGGCTATGATGGCGGCTACAGCGGCGGCAACGATTCTTCTTCGGGTGGCGCGATCCATCGTTCGCTTCCGCAAAATATTGAAGCTGAAAAATCAGTGCTGGCTGCGTGTATGCTCAACCAAGATGCCATTACCGAAGTGGTCACAAAGCTTAAATCCGAAAACTTTTTTCGCCCGGCGCATCAGATAATTTTTGCGGCCATGCTCGAACTGAACGCGCGCCATTTGCCCGTTGATCAGATTTCTTTGGCGGACAATCTGACGGCGGCAGGTCAGTTAGAAGCGGTGGGGGGTAAGGCCTATCTTGTCGAATTGGCCGACAACACCTTTGCGCTTACCAACTGGCAAAACCATGCCGATATTGTAAAGCGCACCGGCATTTTGCGCGAGCTTATCTATGCTTCAGCAGAAATTTCTGCCCTGGCCTATGATGCCCCCGATGATTTAGGGATTGTGGTTGAAGAGGCCGAAAAAACGCTGTTCAACGTGACGGAAAAGCGCGTTTCATCGGCGTTTTCAAAAATGGACGGCCTGCTTACCAACGCCATGGAAGAACTCACGCTTCTTTCCCAGCAGCAAACCCACATGGCGGGCGTGCCCACCGGGTTCAAAGATGTGGACGAACTGTTTTACGGCCTGCGAGCGGGCGATTTGATTATCATGGCGGCGCGACCGGGCGTGGGCAAAACGTCGTTCGCGCTTAACTTGGCAGTAAACGCCGCCAAGGCGGGCACAACGGTCGCCTTCCTTTCGCTGGAAATGAGCACGGCACAGCTGACGCAGCGTATTTTGTGTTCGGAAGCGCGTGTGAACTTGGGCAACGTGCGCAGCGGTAAAATGCAGGATTCCGATTGGATGTCCATTATCGAAGCGTCGAATACGCTTTATCCCTTGAACCTGTATATCGACGATACGCCCTCGCTTTCCATTTTGGAGTTGCGTGCCAAAGCGCGCCGCGAACTGCGAGATGTGGAAAACGGCCTGATCATCGTTGACTACTTGCAGCTGATGCAGCCCCCGCAAGCGCGCCGCGACGGCAACCGCGCCGTTGAAGTGGGCGAAATTTCGCGTGGCCTGAAGGTTTTGGCGAAGGAAATGCAGATGCCCGTTATCGCGCTGTCGCAGCTTTCCCGTGCCATCGAACAGCGCGGCGGCAAAAAGCGCCCCATGCTTTCCGACCTGCGTGAATCAGGTTCCATCGAACAGGATGCCGACATCGTCATGTTTATCGACCGCAGCATGGATGAAGTGGAAGCCGAATCGGATAGCCGCCCCGAACTGGGCACGGCCGAGCTGATTGTGGCCAAACATCGTAACGGCGCCACTCGCGATATCAAGCTTGCTTTCAAGGCGGAATCTACCCGTTTCATGGATTTCATCGACGATTCGCGCGTGGGTGGCTACGAATAGACGCGCTTGCGTCCATTTCGCGCTACACTGCGTTTATGGCGAAAAAGATTACTTTCATACACGCTTCCGACCTGCACCTGGGCGCACCCTTTAGGGGCTTGCGTGCGCTTTCTGCCCCCTGGGCCGATCGCTTGCTTGGCGCTATCGCGCAGGCCTACGATCGCGTGATAGATGCGGCGTTGAACAACCACGTCGATTTCGTGGTGTTCGCGGGCGACATTTTTGATACCACCCGTGCATCCTACGCCGATTACCTGCATTTTTTCTCGGGCGTTTCCCGCTTAGGCGCAGCGGGTATTCCGGTGTATCTGTGCATGGGCAATCACGATCCTTACACCTCGTGGCAGCATGGCTTTTTTGCGTTGCCCGAAAATGCGACGATGTTTGCGGCCGATAAGCCCAGTTTTGCCACCTATGCGCGCGACGGGGAAGTGCTGGCTCTTTTGGGTGGGCGCAGCTATTACAACCAGGCCTGGCCGGCAAGCGAAGACATTTCCGCAGGTATTTCACGTGCGACGGCGGTTGAAGCCACGGGGGTTGAAGCCCCCTTTGCGGTGGCGGTGCTGCATACCGGCCTGCATCTTGATGCAACGAAGGCGCCGAGCGATCCGGTCAAACTGTTGGCGCGCGGCATGGATTACTGGGCGCTGGGCCACATCCACAAACGCTTCGTGGACAATCCCGCAAACCCGCGCATCGCGTTTTCGGGTTGCATTCAGGGGCGCGACATCAAGGAAACCGGCGAGCGTGGTGTGTTTTTGGTCACACTTGAACAGGGCGCGCCCAATACGCTTGAGTTTATTCCCACGGCTTCAGTTGTGTGGCAGCGCATGCAGGTGGATGTGACGCAATGTGCCAGCATCGCTGAAATTGGCGAAAAACTGGTGCGGGAATTGTTCCGCGAAAACGGTGAAGCGCGCTGCGAAGAAATGTGTACGCGCATTACCTTGCGGGGAACAACACCGCTCCATCGTCTTTTGAGCAGGCCGGGTGTGCTAGATGATCTGCGCAAAAACATTAACGATGCCTACCCCTTATTTTTTTGCGACGCCTTGTTAGATGAAACGGTGCCGCCTTTGGATAAAGCAGCTCTTGCGCAAGAAGCCCTGTTTCCTGCCGTGTTTTTGCAGGTGTCGGCCGCGCAACGCGAAGATGTACAAGCCGCGCAAGCTTTTTTGCAGGAAGAGTTTGTGAAGAAGAATCTGCGCCTGCCACGCAGTGTTGAGCGCAAAGTAAGTGCTCTGGGTGCAGCTGCCGAAAACAGGGTGCTCGATGTGCTGCTGGGGCAAGGTGATGGCGCGTGATAAGGCCGGATAACGAGCGCTGTGCTGAATCCGTTTACTTGGAGCGTCTGAAAATCGATAGCTTCGGTTTGTTTGCGCAGCGGGGGATAGGGCCCTTCACGCCGCACTTAAACGTGGTGTTTGGCAAAAACGAGGCGGGCAAAACCACCCTCAACAAGTTTATCGAAGGCGTATTGTTTGGCTGGGAAGAAGCGCGTGGGGCGCGCAACACCTATAAGCCAAGTTCAAGTGAGCGAGCGGGCACGCTGTTTTTGGCCGATGCGAAAACGGGCGCTGAATACGCGGTTTCCCGCGAAAAAAATGTGCAGGGGCTTTTAGGTGAAGTTGCGGCAACCTCTCTGTTTTCCGACATAGATAAAGAAACATTTTCCACCATGTTTGCGTTGACCAGCGATGAATTACGCAGCTTGCGCAATACGACCGACATCACGGCGCGCCTGCTTACAGCGGGGTCGGGCACCAGCGCTTCGCCCGCACAGGCGCTTGCCGCCGTGCAAAACGATCTTGCGGCTTACACGTCGCGCGCTTCTTCGGCGCAGGCTTCTATCGTTAACCTTTTGGCGCAGCAGGAGGATTTGCGCGCGCAGGTAGCTTTGGCGGCGGCCGAAACCGAACGCCTGAAAGATCAGGATAGGGAATTTCACGAACTTGAGCCGCAACGCGCTGATTTATTAGCACGTCAGGAAACGCTTACGCGCGAAATCGAAAAGCTGGTTGCCGCCAAAACCGCGCTGGAAAAAATCGAAGCTCAAAGCTCAGATGTGGCGCACCGTCAGGCACTTTTGCAAAAGGAAGAAACGGAACTGTGTGCTCAGCACAAAGCGCATCGCGCGGCAACCTCCGCCGAGATTGCGCACATCGATGATGCGCGGGCGCGCCGCTTGCGCGATGCGTTCGACGATTTAGCCAACGAGCAAAGCCGCTGCGAACATGGCGTGCTGCTGGCGCGCGACGATTGCCGCGTTTCGCAGGCAAAATACGACGCGCTTATCACCGCTGGTGCCATGCAGGAATTGGAAGAAAAGGCTCGCGGCCAGCGTCATGTGCAGGTGGCGTTGTCCATCGTTCTGCCCGTTTTATTTATTGGCACCGGCGTGCCGCTTACTATGCACGGGCGCACCATCAACAGCCTTTCGTTTACGGCGTTGGGTTTGGGCCTGGTGTTGTTTGCAGTTTTGTTGGCCGCCGCCGCGCTGGTGATGCTGTTTCGGCCGAACAAAAGCGAGGAAGCCCTGGCGCAGCGCAAGCAGGATGCGCAATGGGTGATGCTGCAAGATAAAAAGAAGCTTGAAACCTGCGAAGAAGAATTGCAGCGCGTGGCTGAAAAAATTGCCCATTTTCTGGCGGACGAAGGCCTTGCAAGCGCGGGTACCTCGTTGCGTCGTGCGCGGTCGCTGCTTGATGATGCGAAGGAAGCCAACACCCAAACGGGTTTGTTTTTGCAAAAGCGCCAGGCGTTCACATCGCAACTTTCGGCGCTTTGCGATCAGGCAAGCACTTTAGAAGCGCAGCGCCACGCACTTGTGAGCGATCTGGACCTTGCGGCGGCGCCGCCGCCGGGCGTGCGCGAGCCCGCGCTGCCCACCCCCGCCATCCTTGCTGCGCTTATCGAACAAAAAACGCAGCAGCGTGTAAGCCTGCAAGAGACGCTTGGCGTGGCCAACCGCCGCTACGGCGAACTGAAAACCCTGCTTGATGCCGCTTTGCACAAAAAGCGCTTCGATGAACTGAAGCTGCAGCGCGCCTTGGTGAACACGCGTCTTTCCGAAAGCTACACCGATTACGCCACGCTTCTGCTGGCGCGCCGTGCGCTTGAATCCGCCATAACTGCTTGGGAAAGTACGCGCCAGCCCGAAGTATATCGCCAGGCCAGCCGCTTGTTTTCCGATATGACAGAGGGCAAGTGGGTGCAGGTGCGCATGAGCGGTGAAGGGGTGTTGCAGGTGGTGGACGCCCTGAAAAATGTATATGAGCCGCTGCATCTTTCGTTGGGAACGTGCCAGCAGCTCTATCTTTCGCTGCGCATTGCGCTGTTGATGGCGGCTGAAAACGTGGGTCGTGCCACGCCAATTTTGGCCGACGATATACTGGTAAATTTCGATGCGGATCGTCGTGTGGGGGCAGCGCGCGCCCTGCGTGAACTGTCCACACAACGCCAGGTTATCCTTTTTACCTGCCACGAAGAAATCGTAAACCTTATGCAGGATGTCGATTCACAGCTGAACTGCGTGCAGCTGTAATATAATCAAGCTTTGTTCTCGTGATTGCGAGCACGCCAAACAGGAAGGATTGTCATGCCATCTACGGTTCTTGTCGGTGCCCAGTGGGGCGACGAAGGCAAGGGTAAAATCACCGATCTGATTTCGAGCGAATACGATTACGTCGTGCGTTATCAGGGGGGCAACAACGCGGGGCACACCGTTATTCACGGCGACAGGAAACTTGCGCTTCACCTGATGCCTTCCGGCGTGATGTATGAAACGGCCGTGCCCGTCATCGGCAACGGCGTCGTGGTCGATCCCGGCGTACTGGTCAAAGAAATGGCCATGCTTGAATCCGAAGGCATTTCTTGCGAACGCTTGAAGATTTCCTGCGACGCGCATGTCATCATGCCGTACCACAAAGATTTCGACGGCGCAGATGAAAAACGCTTGGGCGACAACAAGATCGGCACGACCAAGCGCGGCATCGGTCCCTGCTATCAGGACAAAGCTGCCCGCAAAGGCATCCGCATCCAAGATTTGCTCGATGAAAAAATCTTCCGCCTGAAGGTGGAAACCGCTCTTGCACAGAAAAACCCCGTCCTGGAAAAAATCTACGGGCTGCACACCTATACGGTTGAAGAAATCTGCGAAGAGTATCTGCCCTTTGCGCGCATTCTCAAACCTTTCATGACTGAAACCGCCCAGCTGCTCAACGTGGCTTTGCGCGAAGATAAGAACATCCTGTTCGAAGGCGCGCAGGGTACCCTGCTCGATATCGATCACGGCACCTATCCCTACGTCACGTCTTCTTCGTGTTGTGCGGGCGGCGCCGCCACCGGCGCGGGCGTGGGGCCCACGGCTATCACCAAGGTGCTCGGCATCCAGAAGGCCTACATCACGCGCGTCGGCGAAGGTCCGTTCCCGACCGAATTGCTCTACCCCGAAAATGGTGGTCAGGGACAAGAGGCGGAAAACGGCGAACTGATGTGTGCGGTCGGCCATGAATTCGGCGTGACCACGGGGCGCAAACGTCGTTGCGGCTGGTTCGATGCCGTTATCGGTCGTTATGCAGCCGAAGTCAACGGCTTGACCGACATCGCGTTGACCAAGCTCGATGTGCTTTCGGCGTTCGACACCATCAAGGTGTGCGTTGCCTACGAGTGCGAAGGCAAGACCTACGATTACTTCCCCATGCAGCAAAGCGTGCTGTTTCATGCCAAGCCGGTTTATGTTGAATTACCGGGTTGGAAGGATGTGGACATCACGGGATGCACTTCTTTTGATCAGCTGCCCCAAAACGCGCAGCGCTATGTGGAATATCTGGAAGAAGTGGTGGGCGTGCCCTGTTCCATCATCGCCGTGGGACCCGATCGCAATCAAACCATTTTCCACGGTTGGAAAAGCCGCTAGGACCAGATTTTGCGCCTATTTAAGGGGTTCAGTCACCTGAAAATGCAAAAAACTAGCCTTTTTATCACCTGAAAATGCTAAACTAGAGCTAATTTTATCACCTGATTATGCAAACAGCATCACGCATAATCAGGTAGAACCCAAGGATGGTGATAGAGGTGAAGCGAGAAGCGCTGCATGAACTGGCACAATGGGCACAAGCCGCCTCACATAAGCCGCTTGTTGTGTATGGTGCTCGACAGGTAGGCAAAACTTATCTGCTTAAAGAATGGGGCAAGCGCCACTTCAAGAACGTCGCCTATCTTTCTTTCATGGGAAACCGCGCGGCTGAGCACCTTTTTGAAGCCGATTTCGATCTAAAAAGAATCATTTCCGATTTGCAAGTACTTTGTAATACGCGCATTATCCCCGGTGAAACGCTGGTTATCCTCGATGAAATCCAAGAAGCCAAAAATGCGTTGAGTGCTCTTAAATATTTTTGCGAAGAGGAGCCCGATTTGCATGTGGTTGCTGCGGGTTCCTATCTGGGGATAGCCTTGCACCGTGGCGAATCATTTCCCGTGGGCAAAGTGGATTCAATAACCCTCCACCCGATGAATTACACGGAATTTCTTGATGCCGCGGGCGAAGAGGAGTTGGCAGACAGGGTGCGCGCCCTTAACTTTGCCAGCATGGTGCGCTTCCGCGATAAGCTTGAACGCCGCTTGCGGCAATACTTCTTCGTTGGCGGCATGCCCGAAGCGGTGGCACATTTTTTTTCTGGTGGCGAAGATTACCGCCAGGCTCGCAGCGTGCAGCAAAAACTTTTGAGCGATTACGATAAGGACTTCTCAAAGCATCCCGAACAAAGGGAAATCGAACGGGTAAGGCTGGCTTTTAATTCCATCCCTGTGCATTTGGGGGCGGAAAATCACAAGCTTGTTTTTGGACACATCAAACCCGGTTCACGCGCCAAAGATTTTGAAACCGCCATCCAGTGGATTGTTGATACGGGCTTGGCCACAAGGGTGTATCGCGTTGATAAGCCCGGCATGCCCCTTTCGTTTTATCGCGATCTTTCGGCGTTCAAGCTTTATCTGCTCGACATTGGTTTGCTGGGTGCTCTTATGCATATTACACCTGATAGCGTGCTGTTTTCCGACAATGCTCTTACCGAATATAAGGGCGCTATGACCGAACAATATGTGTGTCAGCAATTGGTGGCGCATGGGTGCGAGCCTTTTTATTGGAGCCGCAAAAATTCTTCGGGTGAAATAGATTTTCTTGTGCACAAGTGTTCGGCGGTGGTTCCCCTAGAAGTAAAGGCCGCAGAAAACGTGAAAGCGCGCAGCTTGAAGCTGTTGTGTGAAACGTATAATTTGCACGGTGTCAGAACTTCCATGAAGGATTATTGTGAACAAACGTGGATGACCAATGTGCCCCTGTGGGCGGTGGGGGATTATTTCGCGCAAGGGCAGCAGTGGTAGTGGGTAAGCTTGTTCGGCACGGTTTATTTTTTGGGCTTTTCCTGGGCGTAGCGCTTTTGAAGAGCGCGCGGTTGGGCGTGTGGTTCCCCTGTGTCATCGGTGGTGGGCGAAAGCAAACGGGGTGGCTTGGGGGTAAAATGTGTTTCAAATAGACCCTGCAAGGGGTGCGAGTTTCTAGGAGGATGTTGTGAATATTTTGCTTCTTGGCGCGGGTGGGCGCGAACACGCTATTGCCTGGGCATTGGCAAAATCCGCGCAGTGCACCAAGCTGTACGTGGCACCCGGCAATGGCGGCACCGATGCTGTGGCCGAAAATGTGAGCACGCTTGATGCTGCCGACCCCGCCGCCGTGCTTGCGTTTGCGCGCGACCACGCCATTGGCCTGGTGGTTATTGGCCCCGAAGCGCCGCTTGTGGCAGGTGTGGCCGATGCGCTGCGCGCCGCAGATATTGCGGTGTTTGGCCCCGACGCGCAGGGCGCCCAGCTTGAAGGCAGCAAAACATACAGCAAGGCGTTCATGGATGCCAACGCCATCCCTACGGCTGCCTACGCCAGCTTCACCGAAGAAGCGCCCGCGCTTGCCTACATCGATGAAATGGGTGCGCCCATTGTGGTGAAGGCCGACGGCCTGGCCGCGGGCAAGGGCGTTATCGTCGCCGAAACAATTGAGGCCGCCAAGACTGCGGTTGCCGATTGCTTTTCCGGGGCGTTTGGTGCGGCGGGCAACACCGTGCTTATTGAAGAATACATGACCGGGCCCGAATGTTCCTTGCTTGCGTTTATCACGGCGGGGCAGGCATTTTGCATGCAGACGGCGCAAGATCACAAACGCGCCTTTGAAGGTGATTGCGGCCCTAATACCGGCGGCATGGGCGTGTATTCGCCGGTGCCCATCGTGACCGATGAAGAACTGCACACGATGCAGCATTTGATGGAGGTTTCCGCCGCCGCAACCGCACAGCCGCCCTTCGCACACGATTATCGTGGCGTGCTTTACGGCGGCTTCATGTTGACGCCGCAAGGCCCCAAGCTACTGGAATTCAACGCGCGTTTTGGTGACCCCGAAACGCAGGTTATCTTGCCGCGCTTGGAAACCGATCTGGTAAGCATCATGCTTGCTGTGGCGCAGGGCAATCCGGAAGACGTGCATCTTGCCTGGTCAAACCAATGGGCGGTATGCGTGGTGCTTGCCAGCGAAGGTTACCCGGGCGCCTACGAAAAAGGCAAGGTTATCTTGGGCATCGACGATGCCGAAGAACTCGAAGGCGTCAGCGTGTTTCATGCCGGTACGGCGCGCAACAGTGATGGCGAACTGATTACGGCGGGTGGCCGCGTGCTTAACGTGGTTGCCCTAGGCGACACGTTTGAAGAAGCGCGCGAGCTTGCCTATGAAGCCTGCGATCGCATCAATTTTGAAGGCAAACAACTCCGCAAAGACATCGGCCAACGCGCCGCCGCGGGAAGAGGGGCTTGGGACTAAGGTGCTTTCAGAAAGATTACTTACCACCGCGGTGCGCCAGTGCACCCACCAGTATTTGAAGCTTCAGCCCACCACCGAAACGCGCGTGGCGCCACCCAAGCCGGGGCAGGCCTACATGCTGTACATGCACGTGCCGTTTTGCGAGCGGCTGTGTCCCTATTGTTCGTTTAACCGTTTCCCCTTTTCAGAAGACCGCGCCAAGCCCTATTTTGCCAACATGCGCAAAGAAATGATGATGCTTGCCGAAATGGGCTACGATTTTGAAAGCCTCTACATCGGCGGCGGCACCCCCACAATCATGATCGACGAACTGTGCGAAACCATCGATTTGGCGCGGGATACCTTTTCTATCGCCGAAGTTTCAAGCGAAACAAACCCGAATCATCTGGTGCCCTCTTACTTGGAAAAACTGCAGGGGCGCGTGCAGCGCCTGAGCGTAGGGGTGCAAAGTTTTGATAACGGGCTTTTGCAGCAGATGGGCCGTTTGGAAAAATACGGCAGCGCCGAAGAAATCTTCGAGCGCATTCAAACTGCCGCCCCGTATTTTACTTCGCTTAATGTGGACATGATTTTCAACTTCCCCGCGCAGACCGAAGAAATGCTGCGCCATGATTTGGAAATGATTGTTGCCAGCGGCACTTCGCAAACAACGTTTTACCCGCTGATGGCTTCGCCTTCTGTGGAAAAATCGCTTGTTGCAACGGTGGGCAAGGTCGATTACCAGCGCGAACAACGCTTTTACGAACTGATTGTCGAAACGCTGGCGGGTGGTGAAACCCCCCTGTTCAGCTTGGGCAGTGCCTGGACATTCAACAAAAACGCGAGCGGGGCCAAAGGTCCTGGCATGATCGATGAATACGTGGTCGATTACGAAGAATACCCGGCCATCGGCAGCGGCGGCATCACCTATCTTTCCAAAAACCTTTACGTGAACACGTTTTCGATCAAAGAGTACAACGCGGCCATCGAAGCGGGCAATATGTCCCTTTCGGGCAAAACCACGTTTTCGCTGCGCGACCAAATGCGCTATCGCTTCATGATGCAGCTGTTTGGCCTGCGCTTAGACAAAAAGCAGTTCGCTGCCGATTTTGGCTGCAGCATCGAACGCGGCCTGCCCATCGAAATGGATTTCATGCGGCTTTCCGGCGCGTTTGCCACCAACAACGAAGACGAACTGACGCTTACCCCCAAGGGCCGTTACCTGATGGTGGTGATGATGCGCCAATTCTTCATCGGCGTAAACAACCTGCGCGACCAAGCCCGCGAAGCCCTCACCGGCGAAGAACGCAAATTAATCTTCGGGTAACCTTTGGTATTCTTATCTATCACGCAATGAAACCGCCTACAACAAGCGCTTTGATTGAGCTTGGGCTGGCAAGGAGATAGCTATGAAAAACAATGAAACTCTCGAAAAGTTTGGCGTGACAAGCGAACAGCTTGATGCCTGGGAAAAAGATGCTGCCAACGGCATCTTTCAGGGAGAGCCGCGTGGTGAAGTTGTTATGGGTCGCCCGCTTATGTTTGGCCAACAGATGCGTCAAGTTGGGCTTAAGGAACCCGTGCATAAAGTTGAAGCTATTGATCGCCGGGCGATGCAGCTGGGAATGAAGCGCTCAGATTACTTGCGCCGCCTTGTGGATGAAGATTTAAAGCTTATGGGTATGTCGTAAACCTTTCGCGGGGCTAATCTGGCAGTGAGATTAGAGCGTAGGTGTCGCTATCTTGGCGCGTGTGTAGGATGCGCTTTATTGTGACGGTGGTTTCGTTGAAGGAATAGAAAATGCGGTAGTTTTCAACAAGGAAAC